>PBIE01000010.1 GCA_002720375.1 Crocinitomicaceae bacterium
TCAACACCGACACCAGAAGGCCACGACCGGTATGGATACACTCGGCGCCACACCGAGCCCGTGAGCTCCACAGGTGGAACGCAAGTTCCCGTCGTTTGTCACGACATGACCGGGCGCCCCTTGACCACGGCCGGGCTGTTTGGTCTCGGTCACCGTTACCGTCCAGAGCTCGACAAATGGGCTGCCGATGATGCTGCTTGCGATTTCATTTTCATCGGAGACCGGACTTGCGACTTTGCGTTGCCAGGTTGGTTGTCGGCCATCCAAGATGGCGCGACATGGGTCAAGCATGGTGGGCACACCGAACGCCATCACCCATTGTGGACGAGCGCGACATATGAAGCTGCGCGAGCGGCGGGTAAAATCGACCCCAAAATCAACTTCCTCGCGATTGATGCAGATGAATTGACTGCAGAGCGCGCAGAGGAATTGGCCTCTCAGCAAGGCGCCCCCATTGTGCTTCTCCTGTCCACTGCCCAGAAAAATGTGCTCGCCTCGTTGCGCGCCGCATTCTTCCGCCTTTCGAAAGGCCGCTGCACACTGCCTGTTGTCATCCGACACGACCTCTGTGGAAGAGGTGCAGAGGCAGTGCAGCTCAAAGCGGCTGCTGACCTTGGCGGGCTCCTACTCGACGGCTTCGGAGACGGCCTGTGGATTGACGGTGACGTCGGAATCGAAGGTGGACTTCAGGCGTTGAATAGAACTGCGTTTGGCATCCTTCAAGCCACGCGAACCCGCATCAGCCGAACTGAATACATCAGCTGTCCATCTTGTGGACGAACCCTCTTTGATCTGCAGGAAACGACGGCCAAAATCCGAGCGGTGACCGACCATCTCAAAGGAATCAAAATCGGTATCATGGGCTGCATTGTCAACGGGCCAGGTGAAATGGCTGACGCCGATTATGGCTATGTGGGCACCGGCCCGGGCAAAATCACACTCTACAAAGAGAAGGAGGTGGTACAGCGCAACATTCCCGAAACAGAAGCTGTGGACGCGCTTATCGAGCTCATTCGCTCACATGGGGACTGGGTGGAGACACCGGACCAAGCCAGTGCTTCTGCTTGAGCACGATCCAAGCCACCCCAACCGTAATGGCCACATCGGCAATATTGAAGATGGGCGGAAAAATTTCGTGGCCAACCCACCCCTCCACAGGCCACCACGATGGCCAGTGAACTGTAATGTGCAGCATGTCAACCACGTTTCCTCGAAACCACGGCGCGTAACTGCCCCATTCACTCTGCCAAGACCATGTTCCAGGATGGGCAAATGAGCTACGACTGAACAACCTGCCGTAAAACACGCTGTCCACAATGTTGCCTGCCGCACCGGCCAAAATCAGGGCCAAAGCTTGTCTGAATCCACGAGGCGAACCTGTCCTACTGATGTTTCTGAGGTGAATGGACAGGAAGACCACGGCCACAATACGGAAGGCAGTCAGCACATATTTTCCTGTGGTCCCCGGAAGGGCCCATCCGAATGCCATGCCGTCGTTTTCAATGAATTGAATATCGAAAACACCGGGAATCCAAGTCACCTTCTCTGCGAGGGCAAAGGACAACTTGATGCCCACTTTAACGGCTTGGTCCAAAACCAAAACAGCCGCCACAATCCACGCCGCATAGGCGGGACGTTTATCGGAACTCAACGCCCTTGGTCCTGCTGGTTCTTGGCCTCAATGGACATGGTGGCGTGCGGCACGAGACGCAAACGCTCCTTGGCAATCAACTTTCCTGAGACCCGACAAATCCCATAGGTCTTGTTCTTGATTCGGAGCAAGGCATTTTCGAGGTTCATGATGAACTTTCTCTGACGCGCTGCCAGCTGGGCGGTCTCCTCACGGCTCATAGTGTCGCTGCCGTCCTCCATCATTTTGAAGGTTGGTGCGGTGTCTTCCGTGCGATTGTCATCCTCGTAAGAGAGAGAGCGCTGCAATTGATCAAAATCCGAACGGGCCTGTTCCAACTTCTTGTGGATCAGCTCTTCAAATTCCTTAAGGTCTGAGTCGGAGTAACGCGTATCCGCCATGGTTCAATGAATGGCGACCATGGCAATCGCCACGGTCAATTGGGGTTCCAATTCCTCTTTTTTCGCCTCGGGACCAACCCGGCCCCATTCCACCTTCTCTGCGAGGGTCTCGGTCCGAATATAGTCCAAATTCGAGGCCACCGAATCCTTCAACTCCTCCGGTCCATCAAGGAGCAAGGCAATTCGATCAGTCACCTCAAGGCCTCCATCTTTTCTCTGCTGTTGGATGCGGTTGACCAATTCCCGAGCCAAACCCTCAGAACGAAGCTCTGCTGTGATCTCAATATCCAGTGCAACGGTCAGTCCACCTTCTCCCGCGACCAGCCAGCCTGGAATGTCCTCCGTCTGGACCTCCACATCATCGAGTAACAACTCCACTGGGCCGTCCTCAAGGACCAACTCCAATCTGCCGTTTCGCTCCAATGTGCGGATAGAGTCCTGACCCAATTGTTCAATGGCTGACGCCACTGCCTTCATCCGCTTTCCGTAGCGCGGGCCCAACTTTTTGAAATCTGCTTTCAATCGCTTGGTCAAAATTTCGCTGTCCTCGGCAAGCGGCTCTATTGCCTTGACGTTGACCTCACCCTTCACAAGCTCGGATACCGCTTCTAGTCGCGCCCCGAAATCATCGTCCAATACCGGAACGAGAATGCGCCCAAGTGGCTGACGAACGCGGATTTTCTCTCGCTTGCGCAAGCTGAGGGTTAGGGAACTCAAACGCTGGGCCAAGTCCATACGCGCCTCCAATTCTTCGTTTCGCAGGCCTTCTTCAACAACAGGCCAGTCGGCCAAGTGAACGGAATCCGCACCCCCGAGATCCTGCCAAAGCCGATCCATGAAAAAGGGCGCTATGGGCGAAGCCAAAAGCGACACTGTGCTCAGGCAATCGTGGAGGGTCGCATAAGCGGCGGCCTTGTCGGTGTCCGAGTCGCTTTTCCAAAAACGTCGGCGCCCCAATCGAACGTACCAATTGCTCAAATCGTCCACCACGAATGACTGAACCAAACGTCCGGCCTTGGTGGGCTCGAAGGCGTCGAATGCCGATTCAACACCAGCAATGCATGTGTGAAGACGGCTCAAAATCCAGCGGTCCAATTCAGGGCGGTCCACAACTGCAGGGGCGTTGGACTCAGGAGACCAACCGTCGATCCCCGCGTAAAGCGCAAAGAAGGCGTAGGTGTTGTGCAAGGTGCCAAAGAACTTTCGCTGCACCTCACCGATGCCATCGGTGTCAAATCGAAGGTTGTCCCACGGTTGCGCATTCGTCAACATGTACCAGCGGGTCGCGTCCGGCCCAAACTTTGACAGAGTTTCAAACGGATCGACAGCGTTGCCCAGGCGCTTGGACATCTTTTGACCGTTTTTGTCGAGGACAAGCCCATTGGAAACGACGGTTTTATATGCGACCTGATCAAAGACCATAGTGGCGATGGCGTGCAATGTGTAGAACCAACCGCGAGTCTGGTCGACGCCCTCCGCTATGAAATCAGCGGGGAACGACAGGCCGCCATCGGGACCTTCCACCCGGTCTCTGTTTTCGAAGGGATAATGCCACTGCGCATACGGCATACTTCCCGAATCGAACCACACGTCAATCAAATCGGCCTCGCGGTGCATCGGTGTCCCATCAGCAGCAACGAGAACAATGTGGTCCACGACGTGCTTATGCAGGTCGATTTGGGTATAGTTGGCGTCGGACATATCGCCAGGATCAAAATTCGGAAAGGGGTGAGCGTCCATCACCCCGGCCTCGACGGCCTCCGAACAAGCGACATACAATTCCTCAACGGAACCAATACACCGTTCTTCGCTGCCGTCCTCGGTGCGCCAAATTGGAATGGGGATTCCCCAATAGCGTGAGCGGCTTAGGTTCCAATCGTTCAGGTTCTCCAACCACTTTCCGAAGCGGCCTGTCCCAGTGGCGCTGGGTTTCCACTGGATAGTGTCGTTGAGCTCCCGCATCCGGTCCTTTGCTGCCGTGGCGCGGATGAACCAGCTGTCAAGCGGGTAGTACAGTACGGGGCGGTCTGTCCTCCAGCAATGGGGATAGCTGTGCTTGTATTTCTCCACGATAAAGGCCCTTCCGCGGGTCTTCAAATCGATGGCAATCTCCACGTCCACCGACTTCTCTGGCGCATCACCATCGTGATACTCTTGCTTCACGTAACGGCCGGCAAGCGCCCCACACTCCGGTCTCAACCGTCCCTGCAAATCAACCAACGGCACACCGTGTCCCTGACCGTCGTCCACCAACAACGGCGGGACCCCGGCCGCTTGTGCAACGCGGGCGTCATCCGCACCGAACGTCGGTGCCGTGTGCACAATGCCCGTACCGTCTTCCGTGGTCACGAAATCTCCCGGAATCACCTGAAACGCATAATCGGGACGCTCCATCGGTAAAGCCCAATCTATCAATTGCTCATATCGCAATCCGACGAGATCGGCCCCCTTGATTGTGGCGAGCACTTCTGACTCTGGGGCCTTCTTGCCTGCAAAATGCTTGTCAAACAAGGCGGCAGCGAGAACCACCACACCGGACTCGCCCGTATAGCGGTTGGCCGTCTTGACCACGTGATAATCAATTTTTTCTCCGATGGTCAGGGCCGTGTTGGAAGGCAAGGTCCAGGGTGTCGTCGTCCATGCAAGCAGGTCCACAGGAAGTCCATCGGCCCCAGAACCAATCTTCCCGCGCAAGCGATCGGCACTGTCCGGGAGCAGTCGGAACTGCGCCACCACAGTGGTGTCGGTTACGTCGCGATAAGCACCAGGCTGGTTGAGCTCGTGGCTGCTGAGGCCTGTGCCTGCCTTGGGGCTATATGGCTGGATGGTATAGCCTTTGTAAAGCAGTCCTTTCTTGTACATCTGGGCCAGAAGCCACCAGACCGACTCCATGTACTTTGGCTCGTAAGTGACGTAAGGCGACGCCATGTCGACCCAATAGCCCATGCGGCGCGTTAGGTCATTCCATTCGGCCGTGTATCGCATGACAGACTCGCGGCAGGCCGTGTTGTATTCCTCAACGGAAATGGAAGCGCCGATGTCCTCCTTGGTGATGCCCAAGGCCTTTTCCACACCCAGTTCCACGGGCAGGCCATGGGTGTCCCAACCCGCCTTGCGCTCCACCCGATCTCCTTTGAGCGTGCGATACCTGCAAAACAGATCTTTCAGGGCCCGCGCCATCACGTGGTGAATTCCGGGCTTGCCATTGGCTGAGGGGGGGCCTTCGAAGAACACGAACCGACGGCCCTTGGGACGGGAGTTCACACTGCGCTGAAACACATCGCCTTTATCCCATTGCTGCATCACCTCATCGGCGATGGAAGGGAGGTTCAAGGGGCCTCGTTCAGGGAAACGTCGGGTCATGATATGCTGTCGAACTGCGGGAAACGTATCTGCAGCCGGTCGCGCGAAGATAACCCGGACCCATTCCGGTTGGAAAGATCAGATTTGACTGACCTTTAACATGTTGGACATGCCGGCTTCTGCAATGGGCATGCTTGCCACGTGGATGACACGGTCTCCATCGACGACGGCTGACTCCCGTTGAAGTATGGTCTTGACATCCGAAATGGTGTGGTCGGTGGAAATCATCTTGTCATAGTGGTGCGCCACCACGCCCCAACACAAGGCCAATTGACCCAATATGCTCTTGTTTCCAGTGAACACGTGTATAGTCGCATTCGGCCTCTGGCTGGCCACCTTGTAGGCTGTGTAGCCGCTGAAGGTCATTGTCACAATAGCCTTAGCGCCCACGCGCTCTGCAAGCGCACATGCATTGTAACAAATGGCGTCCGTCACCTGACGTTCAGGACGAATCTCATCTGGCTCGCGGTGTGTGTAGTAAATGCGCGATTCCTTTTCAATTTCGGTCACGATGGACCGCATTGCCTTGATGACTTCAATCGGGTGATTGCCCACTGAAGTCTCACCGCTGAGCATCACCGCGTCCGCTCCATCCAAAACGGCGTTGGCCACATCTGTAACCTCGGCCCGTGTCGGAGCGATGTTGTCCACCATGGACTCCATCATTTGGGTGGCCACTATGACAGGTTTTCCCTTGCGCTGACACATCTCAATGGTCCGCTTTTGAATCATCGGGACTTGCTCCATCGGCACCTCGACACCAAGGTCACCCCTCGCAATCATGATGGCGTCCGTCGAGGCCACAATGACCTCTAAGTCCTCAACGGCCTCCGGTTTTTCAACTTTGGCAACGATTCGGGCGTGGCTCCCAGCTTTCTGAATTCGCTCCCGCAAATCGACAACATCTCTGGCCGAGCGGACAAAGCTCAGTCCAATCCAGTCCACACCGAGACCCAAAGCAAAGTCCAAATCAGCCCGATCCTTCTCCGTCAGGCTGGGCAGACTGATCGCCGTAGACGGCAAGTTCAAGCCCTTTCTGGAGTTGAGGATACCCCCGTGTTCAACCATGCAGGTGACCGCATCAATTCCATTGGTGCTCTGGACGCGCAGACGCAACTTCCCGTCGTCGAGCAACACCGGCTCACCTGGCTTTACATCTTCTGCAAACTTGTCGTACCGGGTCCAGGCAACATCCGCGTTGCCCATGCCTTCGCCCACCTTAATGGTGAGAACGCTCCCTTTGACGAGTTCGGTACCGTCCTCCATCATCCCGACCCGCAGTTTTGGCCCCTGCATGTCGGCCAGAAGCGCCGTGTGGGTGCCCAACTTGTCATCGATTGCTCGAACCCGTTCGACCGTAGTGGCGTGGGTCGCATGGTCGCCATGAGAGAAGTTGAGCCGAATGACGTTGACCCCTTCTGTGATGAGGCATTCAAGCACCTCATACGAGGTGCTGGCCGGTCCAACTGTGGCCACGATTTTGGTGAATTTCTCCGACATCAACAGTGCGTTTGATTCATTCATAATGCAGCACCTCATGGCCCTTAACGCTCGCCGACTCCACGGGGAAGCAGGCGGCCACACGGCGCATGGAGCGCAGGGAGCCCATCAACTGTTCTGCTTGCTCACCGATGATTGACTCGATGCGCAACAAATAGTCAAAATGGACAAGGTTGGGGACCATTGCCCCCTCCGGCGACCGATTCCAGACGACATCGAAAGACCATCCTCCGAGTTCATCTTCATGCCGCCAGACGCAATGTCTTGTCGGCGGCCGCTTCTTGTGGATCACCTGCAATTCACTGTGGAAGGTGAGCCGAGTACCCAAATTTCGATTGAGATTCCAGCAGAAACGATGGCCCGCATCGGCACAACTCACCCCCAGAAAGTCGAAGGGAAAATCCTCTTCCTCAATATCGAGCCGATGGGTGGTGGCCATGGAATGCGATTAAGACAGCATTTGGGTCCTCAATCCTCGCCGAAGATATGACCGCATGCCACGCGCGCAGCGGCTTGTTCGGCCGTCTTTTTCGATGGGCCGTCTGCAGTCCCCATCACCTTGCCTCCAACCCGAACCTGGACCTGGTACCGTTGTTCACCGTCTCGCTTGAACTCCCTCACCACCTTGAATTCCACTCGGCGCTTTCTTTTCTGGCCCCATTCGTGAAGTTTGCTCTTAAAGTCAACCCGCGCTTGGATGCGCTCGTCGAGGTCGAACCGCTTCAGTAATTTCAAGACACCTTTTTGGGTCTTGGTGAACCCCCTGTCAAGGTACACGGCCCCAACAAGTGCTTCCATTGCATTTCCTCTGAGGGACGCGTGTACCGCGCCTCGACCAGTCTGGGCATCCAACAGGTGTTCCACCCCGATTTCCTGCCCGAGCAGATTCAGCGATTCACGGCTGACAAGGCGGGATTTCATGCGTGTCATCTCTCCCTCATCGCCTTGGGGAAACTTAGAAAACAACATGTCCACCACAATCATGTCCAAGACAGCATCTCCCAGAAACTCCAACCTCTCATTGATTGGCAATCCATCGCGCTGGCAAGCAGCTGAACTCGAATGCCTCAGGGCCTCTTCATAAAGCGCCAAAACTTGGGCACGAACACCGAAGTGGCGGCGAATGAATCTCCGGATGCGCGCATCTCGGGAGGTTCTGCCGAGAAAAATCATTAGAACTTGCGGACGATCACTGAAGCGTTGTGCCCGCCAAAGCCAAACGTGTTCGACAAGGCTGCACGAACACTGCGCTCTCGCTTCTCATTGAAGGTGTAGTCCAGCTTCTGATTCAAGGCTGGATCAACATTGAAGGAGTTGATGGTCGGCGGAACCACATCTTGGGTCACGGCCATGATACACGCGAGGGTCTCAATGGCTCCCGCAGCACCGAGAAGGTGGCCGGTCATGGACTTGGTACTGGAGATGCTCAACGATTCGGCATGGGACCCAAAAACCTCTTCAATAGCCTTCACCTCAGCGAGGTCTCCCAGCGGAGTCGAAGTGCCATGAACATTGACATAATCGAGTTCGTCAGGCGCCATATTCGCATCGGCCAAAGCAGCCCGCATCACATTCCGGGCGCCAAGCCCCTCTGGATGAGGTGCAGTGAGATGGTGTGCATCAGCAGAAGCACCACCGCCCATCACCTCACAAATAATGTTTGCCCCTCGGGCTTCAGCGTGTTCGAGAGACTCAAGAACAAGCGCACCAGCCCCCTCGCCAAGCACAAACCCGTCGCGATCCACATCAAAAGGACGAGAAGCCGTTGCGGGATCGTCGTTTCGGGTAGACAGCGCCTTCATGGCGCTGAACCCACCAATCCCAGCCTCCACAACGGCAGCCTCTGCGCCGCCTGTTACCATCGCATCTGCTTTGCCATAGCGAATGGCATTGAAGGCATCAATGATGGCGTTGGTAGCACTGGCNCAGGCGGANACACAAGCGTAATTCGGNCCNCGAAANCCNTANTCCATGCTGATGTGACCGGCNGCGATNTCNCCGATCATCTTCGGGATGAAAAAGGGNTTNAACCTGGGGGTTCCGTCCCCNTGNTAGAAATCCATNATCTCCTTTTGNAAGGTCAGNATTCCCCCAATNCCACTNCCGAAAATGACNCCGATTCTNTCNNCNTCCGCTTCAGNTTCNATCAAACCAGAATCNGCAACGGCCTGNCGNGCNGCNACGATTCCATACTGNGCGTANGGNTCCAGCTTTCTCGCCTCCTTGCGATCGAAATGATCGGNCACATCCCANCCCTTCACCTCACAGGCGAATTGGGTCTTGAATTTGGAGGCGTCGAAACGGGTAATGGGACCTGCTCCGCTGACGCCTCTCTTCAAGGCATCAAAGAAGGAGGGAACGTTATTACCTAACGGGGTCAGGCAACCCATTCCCGTGATGACGACACGGTTCAGCTCCATGCGGGGCTTACTTCGCGTTCTCGATGTACTCGATGGCTTGGCCAACCGTGCCGATCTTCTCAGCTTGGTCGTCCGGGATGGCGATATTGAATTCCTTTTCGAATTCCATGATCAACTCAACGGTGTCTAGGGAATCTGCCCCAAGGTCGTTGGTGAAACCAGCCTCGTCGTTCACTTCGGATGCATCTACGCCGAGCTTGTCGACGATGATGGCGGTCACTTTTTCGCGGATATCAGACATAATGCGTGTTGTTGCGAATGCGGTGCAAAGTAAATGCCTCCTTCCCAAGTGACACCCCCTCTTGGACACCCATTGGAAAACTTCCTCACTCCCCATGTGTTNAGGAGGCTCAAAACGCTAGTAAACAATAGCTTACAACCCCCCATCTCCGCCATCGCGACCGTAATGAAACAGGATTTCGTTTAACGGTTTGCGTAAAAGGTTGGGCACAGTGGCGTCTTTNGAGGGCCATCCTGCGGGTATATTGAAGAAGGCGCGCTCATTTTCGGTCCGGTCCAGTAATTCGGCGAGAAACCCAGTTGGAGATGTTGTGTGTCAGGGCCACCAATCCCGCCTCGTGCAAGGCCAAATGCTGCGCCTTTGGCCCATGTGTGCNTACATCTTGTCCAGCCTTGCCCGCATCTCCTCTTCCGTGAGGCGCGGAATGGAAAAGTGAATGTGCCTGTCCTCGCTCATGATTCCCGCAACCGATTGCGGATGTCTTTCATCAAATCCGAGGCGTAAACAAAGGCGTCCAAAGCGCTCACCCCACTATCCAAAATGCCCCTCCTGTCTCCGTGCCATGCAACGCGGCCTTTATGAAGGAAGTGGATGTTGTCCCCAATCTCAATCACACTGTTCATGTCATGGGAAATGACCACAGTGGTTGTGCCATATTCTTGGGTTAGGTCCCGAATCAAGTTGTCAATTACGATGGCAGTTTGCGGGTCCAAGCCAGAGTTGGGCTCGTCACAAAAAAGATAACGGGGCCTTCCCACAATGGCCCTGGCGAGGGCGACGCGCTTTTGCATGCCCCCAGAAACCTCTGCGGGAAAGCGGTTTTCGGCCCCAGACAACTGAACGCGATCCAAACACTCCATGGCCCGGTTCCTCCGCTCTTGCGCCGACATGTCGCTAAACATGCGAAGTGGGAACTCCACGTTTTCCAACACCGTCATCGAATCAAAAAGCGCCCCGCCTTGGAAAAGCATTCCGATTTGGCGCCGGACCTGTTCCCGCTCTTTTCGGCCCAATGNAGAAAANGCAATGTCTTCGTACTGGACACTCCCGGAATCGACCTCCAGGAGGCCTACAATACACTTGGTCAAGACCGACTTGCCCGAGCCACTCCTGCCGATAATGAAATTGACTTGCCCCGGATGCAAATCCACATCGATTCCGTGAAGCACGCCTTTGTCGTCAAAGGCTTTCTGNACGCCCCTGACCCGAATCATGTCAGCAGCAATTGGGTGATGACCAAGTTGGCCACCATCACGATGACCACGCTGTACACAACAGCTTTGGTGCTGGACCGGCCCACCTCGCGCGCGCCGCCAGAGGTAAAGTAACCGTGGTAGGCACTGACACTCGTGATGATCAGCGCAAAGACGCACGTCTTGATCAGGGCATAGATGACATCAAACGTCTTGAAGTCTACCTGAATGCCGTATCGATAATCCGCGTATGTACTCAACTCAGCAATTTCACAGATTACAGCGCCAGCNCCAATGCCCAAGACCATGGCGATAACCACGAGAAAAGGAAAAATGAGAAGTGCCGCCAGCAGCTTGGGCAAAACCAAGTAAGAAATGCTCCTGACCCCCATCACCTCCANGGCATCAATCTGTTCAGTGACTTGCATCGTCCCAATCTGAGATGCAATGTTGGAGCCCACCTTTCCCGAAAGGATGACCGGGATGATGGTGGGTGCGAACTCGAGAATCATCGTCTGACGCACAGTGAACCCAACGGTGTACGCCGGGACCCAGCCCCCGACTTGGTGCGCTGTTTGTATGGCAATCACCGCTCCCATGAACAGACTCNACAAGGCCACAATGCCCACGCTTTGAACACCAATTGCCTCCAGCTCAACCAATGTGGACTGGGCAAAGACACGACCCTTCTGCGGCGGGCGCAGGGCCGAGGCCATGAACGAGAAATAGCGACCGATGTGGAATAGGATGCCCATGCCGTCCCGACGAAGGTAAGCAGGCCTTAGGTCGCGCCTGCGATTTAGCCAGCGCCAGCGGACAGAACTNGGGCCAGTAAGTTAAACGAGGGGCTCTCCCTTCTCCGCCTTGAGACGAGAGACAATCTGCTTCACCCACTGCTCCTCATTTCGCGGGCAGATAAGCAGGGCGTCCGGAGTGTCAACCACAATAAAGTCTTCAAGGCCTTTGGCTACGATAAGCTTGTGGCCTTCCGCGGCCACCATGAGACCCTTCGAATCCTCCGTCATCAACGTTGCACCAGAATTGGCGTGAGCATCCCCCTCTTTTACGAGCGTGTCGTAAAGCGACCCCCACGTGCCCAAATCGCTCCAGCCGTATTCGCCGAGTACGACACCCACACTGGGCGCCTTCTCCATAATGCCATANTCAATGCTGACGTTATCAGCAGCACCGTAAATGGCGAGAATGGCTTCCTCCTCTGCAGCGGTACCCAAGTCGGACTTTCGCTCCTCGAACAGGGCGTGCAAATCTGGCATCTGCTCCTCGAATCGATTGAGAATGGTCTGCACTGACCAAACGAAAACTCCTGCATTCCAGCAGAAGTCCCCTGAACTAAGAAACTGCTCTGCCAACTCCCGGTTGGGCTTTTCAGTGAAGGTGCGAACCTGTCTGAGTCTTGGGTCATCGGCATCCGGCAAGTCCTCAAATTGAATGTACCCGTAACCGGTATCAGGACGGGTTGGAGTAATGCCAAGTGTGATTAGNTGATTGGTCTGGGATGCCCTCTTTACAGCGACTGAGAGGACATCGCGAAACCCGGCTTCATCCTCAATCAAGTGGTCCGCTGGTGCCACGATCATGGTGGCCTCCGGGTCGCGCTTGACGATGCGCTGGGCGGCATATGCCAGACAAGGCGCGGTATTGCGCATGAATGGCTCGCACAACACTTGGTCTTCAGGTATCCCNGGAATTTGTTCCAAAATGTCCGCCTTGTAGCGGGCGTTGGTGACAACGTAGATGCGGTTTTGGGGCACCATGGGCTCCAGGCGATCTGAAGTCATTTGAATCAGGGTCCGACCGCGGTCTAAAATGTCCAAGAACTGCTTCGGTCGGCCCGAGCGGCTCATTGGCCAGAAGCGGGACCCGACACCGCCGGCCATGATGACGGCATAGGTGTGGTCGTGTTGCGCCATTTCGCAGTGCTATTTTGGTTCAGCTGTGGCAAAGGTAGTCCCACATCNGAGGGCCTCCACTCCGAAAAGGTTGGACATGTCTTGCACTTTGGCCTCTTTTTGCGTTTCGTCCGGTGCACATTGCGCCGGGGTGTGCAATNGACAAAAAACAAGGCGCACAGAATGAATACTGCGCTGCGTCGACCCATGCCAATCCCAGACCGGAGGGTTTGCCTCATCGCTTTCCTGTCATTTGGCTCGGCNCCACCCACCCGTCGTATTCGGCCTCCGTCAGGTAGCCGAGGGACAAGGCTGCTGACTTCAGTGTGGTGCCCTCCAAATGGGCCTTCTGAGCAATCTCAGCCGCTTTGTAGTAGCCAATGTGTGTGTTTAAGGCCGTCACCAGCATGAGGCTGTCGCCCACAAGCTGATCTATGCGGGCCCTGTTGGGCTTAATTCCATCCACGCAGCGCTCCGCAAAAGAGGCGCAGGCTTCGCCTAGCAAGCGTGCGGACTCGAGGACATTTCTCGCCATCATCGGCTTGAAGACATTGAGCTCAAAGTGCCCTTGCGTGCCGCCAATGGTGATGGCCACATCATTGCCCATCACTTGAGCACAAACCATTGTGAGTGCCTCTGCTTGGGTCGGGTTGACCTTGCCCGGCATGATGCTCGAACCCGGCTCGTTGGCCGGCAGGGAGAGTTCCCCAATGCCACTGCGCGGACCACTGCCCATCATTCGGATATCGTGGGCAATCTTGTTACAACTCACCGCGATTTGCTTGAGGGCGCCATGGGCTTCAACCACTGCATCGTGTGCGGCGAGCGCCTCGAATTTGTTGGGTGCAGTGACAAATGGGTGACCGGTCGACTCCGCCATGTGCGCTGCTACCCGCTCCGAATAGCCGTCCGGCGTATTGAGACCCGTGCCAACCGCCGTGCCCCCGAGGGCAAGCTCGGCCAAGTGTCCGAGGGTCGAGCGCAACGCCCGCAGCCCATGGTCGAGCTGGGCCACATACCCCCCGAATTCCTGTCCGAGGGTCAACGGCGTAGCATCCATCAAATGGGTCCTTCCGATTTTGACCACCTCGGACATTTCACCTGCCTTTTTGGCCAGAGAATCCCGCAGCCGCTCTACTCCTGGAATGGTGGTTCGAACGATGCGGTCGTAGGCCGCGATGTGCATCGCTGTGGGGAAGGTGTCATTAGAACTCTGAGACTTGTTGGCGTCATCGTTTGGGTGCACAGGGCGATTGCCCTCGCCTAGGGTCCCCCCAGCCAGCACATGGGCTCGATTAGCGATGACCTCATTGACGTTCATGTTGGATTGTGTGCCTGACCCCGTCTGCCATACGACCAGAGGAAAACAGTGGTCAAGGTCTCCGCCAATGATTTCTTCACACACCCGAACAATCAGGTCGCGTTTGACTTCTGTCAGAACACCAGCTTCGCAATTGGCTTTGGCAGCGGCCATTTTAAGATGGCCAAAGGCGTGCACCACCTCAATGGGCATACTGCCCACCGGCCCTATTGGAAAGTTGTGTCTGCTGCGCTCCGTTTGGGCTCCCCAGTACTGGTCTGCAGGCACCGCAACTTCTCCAAGCGTGTCCTTTTCAATTCGGGTATTCATGTTGTCTTTGGATTGAAACTTCAAGCCTCACTGGCCGACCTCTCCGCTGCAGCATGCATCAGGTTTGCCTTGAGCATTGCGTCTAAATCACCATTGAGGACAGCGTCGGTGTTGGATGTCTCATAGTTCGAACGAAGGTCTTTGACCATTTTGTATGGCTGAAGCACATATGAGCGAATCTGGGACCCCCATTCGATTTTTTTCTTTCCTGCCTCGATTTCGGCCCTGGCCTCGTTTCTCTTGGCCATTTCCATCTCATACAGCTGGGACTTCAGCAATTGGATGGCCTTCTCTTTATTGCCCAGCTGGGATCGGGTTTCGGTGTTGTCAATGATGATGCCCGTTGGCTTATGGCGGAGGCGCACACCAGTCTCGACCTTATTCACATTTTGGCCCCCCGCGCCGCCCGATCGGAACGTGTCCCACGTAATGTCCGCTGCATTGACCTCTATTTCAACGCTGTCGTCCACCAAAGGATACACGTATACCGACACGAAAGAAGTGTGGCGCCGCGCTTGTGAATCGTATGGGCTAATTCGTACCAAACGGTGGACACCGTTTTCTCCCTTTAGCATTCCGAAGGCGTAGTCGCCATC
Source organism: Crocinitomicaceae bacterium (assembly GCA_002720375.1). Lineage (GTDB taxonomy): Bacteria > Bacteroidota > Bacteroidia > Flavobacteriales_D > Sanyastnellaceae > UBA8752. The sequence continues at coordinate 14,885 of PBIE01000010.1, forward strand.
GACCTCCATGGTAATCTGCTTGATGCCTGCTACATCTCCGTCCTGACGGTCAATCTCATTAACCTTGAAACCAGCCTTGTCCGCATACATAGTGTACATGCGCAACAACATGCCTGCCCAATCGCAGGACTCTGTTCCACCGGCTCCAGCCGTAATCTGAATCACGGCATTCAGTCCGTCGGCCTCGTCTGACAGCATCTGCTTGAACTCGAGCGCCTCAATTTTTTCCAGCAGGTCCCTATGCTGAGTCTGGACTTCCTCCTCCGTGCTCTCGCCCTCCTTGAAAAACTCGAACAACACTTGAAGATCCTCTAAAGCCCTCTCTGCAGACTCGTACTGCTCGATCCACGCCTTCTTGCCACGCATCCGACGCATCACCTTTTCAGCCTCCTTGGCATTTGTCCAAAATTCAGGGTCTTGCGTCAACTTTTCATCTTCGAGGATGTCAATGCGCTTTCGCTCAATGGCCAGGTACCCCTTCAGGGCCTCAACGCGGTCGCGGGAATTTTGGATTTGGTCTGCGGTGAGCATTGCGGGTCAAAGTTAGTCGGCATCCATCGCGTCCAAGGCAAAACGAGCGCAGTCCAATGTGAAGCCCTTCCGCAACAGGGCAGCAATGGCCTTTTCCGCCGGGGCATTGGGGCGAGTTTTCTGCCATCCACTCAGTGCCCGCCGCGCTGCTGCATTTATCTCATCCTCCCCCAACGCCTGCATGCCCGCTCGGATAACCGCAGAATCGATGGCGTGAACTTGGCGTAGCGCTGCCCATACCTTGGCTGGCCCCCAATTTTTGAGAAGGATGTGATCGTGAATGAATGCCTCTGCGAACCTTTCAGCGCTGACATAACCTTCGCGCTCTAGGGCCTTCAACTCCGCCTCGGCATCGGGACCATAATCCCAGCCAGCCAACTTCCTCAACACCTGTGCGGGAGAGCGCTCACTTCGGGCGCACCAATTTCGTATCTTCGAGGACACTTCTTTCATCTAATCAGCCGTGCCAAGCTACGCACGGAACAAGTCTGCACATTGACCCATCCCTCGTCGGGAACGCCCGTCGAAGACCAAACGAACCGCCATGAAAGCCGAGATCAACCAGCGCATTGTCGCGTTGCTGGACAACCCGGAAATCGAAGCCGTCCGCGTCGAAGTGCGCACAGCATTCGAGGTGTACCGCGATGCCCGGGAAAAAGACGTAAAGATCCAGCTTGAAGCTTGGGACAAGGAAGAACGGCCAGCGCCGGAACCGGGAGAAGAGCCCATCCGTTTCCAGTACGCGCCTGACGAAGAAGACCAGCGAAACGATGAGATGTACAAGGCCTTTCGCGAACGCGAAAAAGCCTGGAAGGAAAAGGTGGCAACCGAACAACGCGCCAACCTAGAAAAGAAGCAAGTCATCTTAGGCAAACTGCAAGATTTGGTTGCCAACGAAGAGCACATCGGCAAAATGTTCGATGCCTTCAACACATTGACAGAAGAATGGAATGCCGTGGGCAACGTTCCCGGTGATCAGTACCGAGCACTCCATGACCAATGGCACAAGCTCCGCGACGATTTTTTCTACAATGTCAACATCTACAAGCAACTCCAGGACCACGACCTCCAAGTCAATTTGAAGAAAAAGGAAGACCTCATCATCCAAGCCACCCAGCTCGAAGGAGTCACCGACCTCAAAGAAAAAGAAATGCTCGCTCGCAGCTACATGAAAGCGTGGTTCGATATTGGGCCCAGCCCGAGAGAGACGTACCAAGAATTAGCGGACACCTTTTTCGGTCACACTCGCTCTGCGCTTGACGCGGTCAAGGCCCACTATGACTCGATCAGAGAAGGCTTCCAAAAGAACCTCGAAATCAAGCAATCACTCGTTGAAGAGGTCCGGACCTTGCTAGAAGAAGAAGTTGCTGATTCTTCTGAGTTGCCAGCCCGAGCCGAGAAAGTAAAAGACGTCCAGAAGCGATGGAAAATGGTCGGGTTCGCTGGCCGCAAGGATGACCAAGAGGTTTGGGAGCAGTTTCGGGGCGTGTGCGACCTTTTCTTCCAGAAGCGCGATGCCGCGTTTGCGGATGTCCGCGCTGCTCAACAGAAGGTCAAAGCGCGCAAAGAAGAGATTGCCAAGGAAGCGGGAGAATTGGCTGAGAGCAAGGACTGGAAGCCAGCCTCAGATCGACTCATTGCGCTTCAAAAAGAATGGAAGGAACTCGGGTCGGCAGGACATCGAGATGAGAACCGACTCTGGAGAAAATTCAGGGGCGCCTGTGACACCTTTTTCACCGCGCGAAAAACTGTCTTTGCGGATCGAGACAAAGAGCATAAAGAGAACCTCAAAAAGAAAGAAGCCCTCATCGGTGAAATTGAGGCGTTCGAGTTGTCTGGAAAGCACAATGACGATTTGCAGTCGCTCAAGGCCTTCTCGACACGCTGGGCCGAAAGCGGACATGTTCCACGCCGCGCCTTCGAACAGATTGTGGAGCGCTACCGTTCAGCAATGGACACGAAATATGACGCATTGGGTGCCAAGCGAAGCGACCGGTCAGTAGAGGCATACAAGAATCGCCTGCAAAGCTTGGTCAAGGGAGAAGGAGCCGAGCACATGGCCCGCAAGGAGGAGCGGATGATGCGCGATAAAATGGATCGCTTGAGAAAGCGAGTTGCACAATACGAAAACAACATGGGCATCTTCACCGGAAAAGGGGCCGCGTCCATCATGGCCGACCTGCAGAAGAAGATTGAATCGGACAACCGAGAAATGGACGAAATCCGACGAAAACTCAAGATGCTGCGCGAGGCGCGCCAAGCGAATCAAGAGGGTTAAGGCCGTTGTCATTGTGGGCGGCAGGCAACGCTCGAAGTCGGGCCGCAAGGCGGAATCGGTCCACCTGTTTGTCTAGAATGTCCAACACCTCAAATTCCCGCGTCAATTCCCACACGCAGCAACTGAAGCTGGTTGAACGTCAATGCCATCTCATCGTCGTCGATGAACAAGACGGGAAGCAGGGCGGGGAAATCAGACATGGTTCGTTTAATTTTAAAACCAGAACAGTCAAAGAGAAGGCCCCAAAAAGAGCGTCCGACTGTGGGATTCTTCCGATGCTGTGCGCGCCCGCATGGACATCGCCTCGCTCCGCCACTCCCGGGCATCGAGGAAGTCCAACACCCCCGGTAAAACATGCGCGAGTCGAGGACCTGCCTTTGCACTCTCGTGCATCACAGCGATAGAACCAGGTCGCATGGCGCGAAGCGTGTCCTTCAAGCATTGATCCGGTCGCCGACGGATATCGAAATCCCCTGACAAAACCGTCCACATCACCAATTGACTTCGCGTGGCAATGGCCTTGGCTTGGGCCAACTTGATGCGCCCATAAGGGGGGCGGAATAGCCCCGATTGCGTTAGCGCCTCGCACTCCAAGTATGACCTCAGATACGCTCGGTTCGGTGTAGACCAGCCCGATTCGTGTTGCATCGTGTGGTTGCCCCAAGCGTGCCCTTCACTGCGAATGCGATCAAAGACCTTCGGGTATTTCAAGATATTCTTCCCCAAACAAAAAAACGTCCCCTTATGGCCTCGCCTACCCAGCTCATCAAGCACAAAAGGTGTCCATTCAGGATGTGGCCCATCATCGAAGGTCAAATGAACCGATTGCCCGGAGCCCCGCCAGACAAACTCCGGAAACAGTGGTGGAAGGACTCTGGGAACTAAGGTGCTATACACATGTGCAAGTTCGATACAGAGCGCAGAATGAATCGTGTTATTACCCCGCAAAGTCACCTCCGCTCCGCGGTATCTTCGCGCCACATCGCACGGGCAATGGAATACGACTTCAAGGCCATCGAGACAAAGTGGCGGGCAAAATGGGCCGAACAAGGCACCTATCTAACCGAAGAGGTGGAGGGCATGTCCAAATTTTATGTGCTTGACATGTTTCCCTACCCCAGTGGTGCGGGCCTGCATGTTGGCCATCCGCTGGGCTACATTGCCTCCGACGTAATCGCCCGATACAAGCGGCAATGCGGATTCAATGTCCTGCATCCGCAGGGGTACGACAGCTTTGGTCTGCCCGCGGAACAATATGCCATCCAAACGGGTCAACACCCTGCCGTCACCACAGAACGGAACATCGAACGCTACCGCAGCCAACTTGATCTTCTGGGCTTCAGTTACGATTGGAGCCGGGAGGTTCGCACCAGCAGCCCTGAGTATTACCGATGGACCCAATGGATTTTTGCCCGCCTCTTCGAGCACGGATATGACAATGCCGCCAAAAAGGCGCGTCCAATAAGCGACCTCACATCAACCCTAGAATCAAAAGGAAACGATGGGCTTGGATGGGCAGTAGGAGAAGACACCCTCAAAGACGCGGGCGTCGAAGCCTGGGGAGATGGGTTTGACGGCACCTTTTCAGCCGCCCAGTGGAATGGGCTTGACCCGGCCAAAAAGGGTGCGGTGCTCATGGCCTATCGCCTCGCCTATCTGGCGGATAGCGAGGTGAATTGGTGCCCTGCGCTGGGAACCGTTCTAGCAAATGACGAAGTGGTGGGCGGCCTCAGCGAGCGCGGAGGACACCCAGTAGTCCGCAAAAAAATGTGCCAGTGGATGATGCGCATCACGGCTTACGCAGACCGCCTGTTGGAGGGATTGGATACGATTGACTGGTCGGACAGCATCAAGGAGGTCCAGCGAAACTGGATTGGCAAGAGCACGGGCGCCCAACTCCGATTCGCCATCCAGAATCACGCAGACCTGCAGATTGAAGTCTTCTCCACACGCCCAGACACACTCTACGGCGCCAACTTCTTGGTTCTTGCGCCAGAGCACGATCTGGTGACCGACATCACAACAGAGGCCCAACGGAAATCCATCTTGGCCTATCAGAAGGAAACTGCCGCCCGAAGTGAACGAGAACGCATGGCTGGCGACCGCGGTGTAACAGGGTGCTTCACCGGCGCCCATGCCGTGCATCCGTTGACCGGGGATGCAATGCCCATTTGGATTGCAGATTACGTTCTCGCCGGATATGGGACAGGAGCGGTCATGGCAGTGCCTGCCGGTGACCAGCGCGATTGGGAGTTCGCCAAAGCCTTTGAACTGCCAATCCCCGCCATTTTTGAAGGACATGATATTGATACAGGTGCGCAATCAAACAAGCAGGCCGTTCTCTGCAAAAGCGGAAAATGGAACGGCATGACCTGCGCGGAGGCCTTGCCCAAAGCCATTGAAGAGACCTCTGCAAAGGGCATCGCTTCACCCCGTGTCAACTTCCGGCTTCGCGACGCAGTGTTCAGCCGCCAGCGATATTGGGGAGAGCCTTTCCCCATTTGTTACGTTGACGGCATCCCCCAGCTTATTGAAGACGAGCAGGTCTTGTTGCCCGACGTCGACGCCTATCTGCCCACAGAGGATGGAGACCCTCCATTGGCCAGGGCTGCGCAATGGAATGTCCATCACGGCGACCGCATGGAATACAATACCATGCCCGGCTGGGCTGGATCAAGCTGGTACTTCCTGCGGTATATGGACCCGCACAACTCCGGCGCTTTCTGTGACCGGGCAAAGAGTGACTATTGGGGACAAGTCGACTTGTATGTGGGCGGTGCGGAGCACGCAACAGGCCACTTGCTGTACAGCCGATTCTGGACAAAATTCCTCTTCGATTTGAACCTCATCGGTTTCGAAGAACCCTTCGCCAAAATGATCAACCAAGGAATGATTCTGGGGCGCAGCAGTTTTGTTTATCGCATAGAAGGAACGAACCGCTTCGTCTCTTTCGAACAGCGCAAAGAACATCGCACCCAGCGCCTGCATGTCGACATCAGCCTTGTGCGCAACGATATTCTTGATCTCGAAGGCTTCAAAGCCTGGCGGCCAGAATTTGCAAATGCAGACTTCCTTCTGAACGAGGCCGGAGAATACCGCTGCGGCAATGAGGTGGAGAAAATGTCAAAGTCCAAGTTCAACGTGGAAAATCCCGACGACCTAGTAGACCGATACGGTGCAGACACCCTTCGCTGCTATGAGATGTTTCTGGGTCCCTTGGAACAGGCCAAGCCCTGGGATACGCAAGGAATCAGTGGGGTTCACGGATTCCTTCGGAAACTGAACCGTCTCTACCGGAATGCCGATGGTCACCCGCTCATCGTGGACACCCCCCCTTCACCAGAAGCCAATCGCGCCCTTCACAAAACCATTAAGAAGGTCACGGAAGACTTAGACCGCTTTAGCTGGAATACCGTCGTGAGTGCACTGATGATTGGTGTTAATGAGCTGACCGAAGCCAATGCGCATGAGCGCGCTGTTCTGCAACCCCTATCCGCCCTTCTGGCACCCTATGCACCGCACCTCGCAGAGGATCTTTGGGAAGTGTGTGGCGGTGAGGGCTCCGTGGTCGACGCCCCTTGGCCCAAATGGGATGCGGAGAAGCTCGTCGAAGCCGAAGTCACTTATCCTGTGCAGTTCAATGGAAAAGTTCGCTTCCAATTCGCCGCACCTGCTGAAGCGACACCCAACGAAGTAGAAACCATGGTCCTCGCAGATGACCGCACGGCCAAACAGCTGCAAGGAAGAACGCCCAAAAAGGTCATCGTCGTTCCTAGGCGCATCATCAACATCGTGGGCTGATGTCCCGTCTGCTTTAGACAATCACCCAAGTCTAGTTTATTCGCTCAGTCTTCGCATTTAGTCGACAAAAGTCTATTTATTTGCGATTGGCCGAATAATTGGCGATATTAGTGTGTAATTATACGCGCTCATATCTGATATAACAGAGACATGGTCCCTTATCGCCTTCTGCTCAGCCTGCTCCTGGCCACCACCTGCCTGACCACCCTTCAGGCCCGCCCGATGATGCCCTCTCCTGCCCCTGAAGGCTATGGCGTGACCGCTGAGGTTGTAACCGAAGACATCGGCATGCTCGTCGGTGCCTTAGGCGTTACAGACCTCACTGGCTACAGTTGTACACGCCTCTATATCGACATGAACCACCCGGACGACTTTATGTCTTCCATATCGGGAGACATCATAAACCCCACGTACATCAACACCACTACAGACTTCTATCATCACCCACTTGGTGCGGGCACACCAAACGGGATCAACAATATTTTATTTACCATCTATCCCGACCTCGCCTACGACAGTTGGATTACCATTGGTTTGGAGAGCGCCCCCAATACGCTGATTGGTGAAGCCAACATCAGCACGGTGCAAGCAACGGACAATCCATGGATGACCAATTTCGACCCCGGTTTAGGAGCACCTGGAGGAAGCGTCGCCATTGATGACATTATTGGAGGTGCTTGGTACTGCCTAAATGGAGATGCCAATGGAGTTGCGGGCGACGATCTTCAAGTCCTTATCGGCCAATTCACTACCACCGGAGAAATCAGTGGACAGGTTTATTGTCAGGTCTTCATCAACGGCAATGGTCAAACCGAATTTAGAGACACCTTCTACTTCGGGATGGAGGCTGATGTGGAGGGCTGTATGGACGCTAATGCCTGTAACTATGACATAGAGGCCACAGCAGATGATGGCTCCTGTGACTATCCAGAATATGGCTTCAACTGCGATGGAAATTGCTTAAATGATGATGACGCAGATGGCGTCTGCGACGAGTTTGAAATCAATGGTTGCGATGACGCCACCGCCTGCAACTATGATACTGCCGCCACTGAAAATGACGGGTCCTGCAATTACCCGGATGCGGGCTATGGCTGTGATGGAAACTGCTTGGCCGATGCCGACGGAGATGGAATATGCGACCCATTTGAAGTGGCGGGTTGCAGCGACATAACCGCCTGCAACTACGATGCCACTGCCACCGACGACGATGGGTCCTGTGCGTTTGCGACCGCCGGCTTGGACTGCAACGGAAACTGCCTCGAAGATGCCGACGGGGACGGAATTTGTGATGGGGACGACCCCTGTAATGAGCCGGACCTAAGTCCAACCGTGCTGCCCATTGTTCCGGCCACCTTTATCGCTGAGGTCTCCCTGAACGGGTCTTCTGCGACGGGCATGACGGTGTTTGCCACAGCAAATGAAGAAACCGTCGGCGTGGATGAAGCTTTTGATTTCGAAGGTGCGTCATGGATTAGCATGACCCTTTATGTCTCCCCGGGAGAGGTGGTAACCTTCAGCTTGTTTGACCCGACTGCCTGTGAAGTGTATTCGCTCGATTTGGAGGTGGCCGTCACGCAAGAAGGGGAAGAACTGGCCACATTCGATGCGCCTGGAGACCTCCCATTTATTGGGGATGATGCCGTCCTCGGCTGTACAGATGAGAACGCCTGCAACTACCAAGTAGACGCGAATGTCGATGATGGGTCGTGTGAACTGCCAGAAGACGGGCTGGACTGTGAAGGAAACTGTCTTGAAGATCAGGATGGAGATGGAGTCTGTGATGGAGACGAAGTGGAGGGTTGTAGCGATGCTTTCGCCTGCAATTATGACGTCAATGCCACCGATGATGATGGCTCTTGCTCCTACCCGGAAGACCTCTATGGAGCCGACAATGTCGACTGTAATGGCGATTGTCTCGAAGACGCAGACGGAGACGGAATCTGTGATGATGATGAAACCTCAGGCTGCACGGACCCAGCGGCATGCAACAGCGGAGAATACACCGACACAGACAACTCCGTCTGTACCTATCCCTTAAGCGAATTTGTGCAGTGTGATGGAAGTTGTGTGAACGATGCGGACGGAGATGGCGTCTGCGATGAAAACGAAACGGAAGGCTGTCAAGACCCACTTGGCTGTAACTACGATGAGACCGCAACCGACGAAGGCGAATGCGAGTTCGCAGAAGATGGTTTCGACTGCGATGGCAATTGTCTAGAGGACA
>PBIE01000011.1 GCA_002720375.1 Crocinitomicaceae bacterium
AGGGCATCCCAGTAACAGACATGCACCACGGGATGGTTTTCAAGGTTGGCCAAGCTGCTTTCTGGTCCAAATGGGTGCCGCCAGTCGGCGCCTTGCTGCCAATCCCACCACGCAAAGGCATCAGCCAGTCCAACCTCATGGAGCGGCGGTGAGAAAACCATCGAGCCCGGGGTTGGATCCAAGTCTTCCACAGTGGACCCCAGCGGAAGTCCCACCATGAGCGCTTCTATATCAAGGGGCTTCTCTGCAACCGGCACATATCCGGTCGCCTGCACAAAATCATCAAACTGGGCGTTGGTGACCTCGTGTGCATCCATCCAAAAAGGGCCAACAGTAACAAGATGAGCGGGATGCTCTCTAGGAAGGGACAAAGGGTCATTTTGAGCCCCCATCCAGAATGTGCCTCCGGGAACGAACGCCATGCCATTTTCCGAAGCGTCATCCACATTTGCCAATTGGCCTTCACGCTCGAAACACCCGGTAAGGGACACCATTACACACCCCAACACTGTGAAGATGGTCCTTACACGCCGCATCAGTGGTGAGAGTTGAACTCGGCCAAAGGTTTGTTCTTCCATGTTATTCCCTCTTGCCATCGTGGCGCCTGGACCTCGGACAAATAGTCGAGAAGGACCGTCCGCAGAGAATCCGTCTTGGCTGGCATTGCCCCCGATAAATCGACCTGCTCTCCCCGATCTTTTGCCACATTGTACAATTGAGTCTCGCCGTCATCCTGAAAGAAAACCAACTTGAAATCACCTTGCCGAACAGCCGAATGCGGTCGCTTTAATGCAATCCCGTTTCGGTAGGGAACATGGAAAAACAGCCCGTCAACGGGTCGATTCACAGCGCTCGCCTGAGCGGTGAGAACAGAAGCAAAAGACCCCCCATCAATGCTGTCAAGAACTGGAACATCTTTCGCCCCGGTCAGCCCCAGAAAAGTCGGCAACAAGTCGACACCACAAACGGGAACCGAGGTGTGCGAACCGGCCACAACACCTGGGCCGCGAACCAAAAGTGGCACCCGAATACCCCCCTCCAAGGCATCCCATTTTCCTCGCTGAAGTGGGTGGTTGTAGCTGCGCTCATATTTCTTGGCTCCAGGAATATTTGGCACACAACCATTGTCTGACATGTAGAACACATATGTTTTACCAGCTATGCCGAGGATGTCCAATTCATCCAACAACGAACCTAAGCCTGCATCTAGGTCCTCGCTCATCGCTGCAAAACCAGGGTTCACCTGCTGCGCCCCCCGGGGCTTCCCCTCGTATTTGGCCAACCGGTCTTCCGTCGCTTCCAAGTTTGCATGCACTGCCCAATGGGAGACCTGCAAGTAAAACGGCCGATTGGCCTTGACTTGCTCCCTCATAAAAGCCACAGCCTTCTCAGTGAGCTCTCCAATTCGTTTCGGGTCTTCCTTGACCACGGGATCCCACTGGGTGCGGTTGTTGACAAACCCCCCTTCCCGATTTTGTGTTGGCCCATCGCTCACGTCATAACCAAATGTTACGGGTGCGGAACCCATTCCCCATTTTCCAAAGTGTCCGGCGACATAAGACGAATCCACAGCCTTNAAAGCGCGGGGAACGGTCCAGCCCTGCTCGTGATNGATGTGATCCGAATTCATGCCCACCCGAATAAGNGACAGCCTCGCCGGCGTTTTGGCAAACTGAATTCCGTAACGCGATGGCGCGCATACCGGAGCCGCCGAATAAGCATCGGAGAACCGCATACCCTCATTGGCAAGNCGCTCGAGGTTGGGCGTTTCATGGTAATCGCTCCGCGATTNAAAATCCCCTGGCACCATCTCCACCGATGTCCCATTCCACCCTTGGTCATCCACCAGCACCACCAAGAAGTTGGGGGCCTCATTTGGGGCCTTCAAAACCACTGAATCCGCACAACCAGCAANGAGGAAAAACAACGGAATCGGAAGGAAGATGTGCTTGCAATGCTTCATTGGTCCAANCNCAATTTTTCGACAGACCCGTCGATTTGATAGAGGTCTCCACGGGTGATGTAGGGCGTCTTTTCAGCNACTGGCGGATTTGCAATCTGCCTGCCAATCCCTTCAGGTACAATCGAAGCGCCCCGCCACCGCCGAGCCAATACAGCCGCCAAAGAATCCTTGAGCTGAACCTTTTCCGCCGAGTCGGCCAAATTGACCAGTTCCTCCGAATCATAATGGTGGTCATACAATTCTTGACCCAGTTCTCCGTCCTCACCCCACTCCGTGTAGCGATATCGTCCCGTCGCGATNCTCTTCCCTTTTCGCCANACAGTNAANGCGCTGCCCCGAACCGTATCCACTTNCTGTTCCATNAAGCCCCGNAGNCTCTTTCCCCTCACATATTCNGGAACCTCNANACCTGCAAAATCCGCAACCGTGGGATACAGNTCNACCANTTCAACAGGCGCCGNATTCNCNCCTNNATTGGATACAGGAGANGGTGNGCGAATAATCAGGGGNACCCGNGTTGCAGGCTCAAACAAGGTTTGTTTCTGCCAATGCCCGTGCTCACCGAGGTGAAATCCATGATCTGAGAAAAAGACAACCAATGTATTCTGAGAAAGACCAGATGATTCNAGCCGCTCAAGCACCCGACCCAATTGGGCATCGACAAAGGACACGGTGGCCCTGTATGCCTCGATGATCTCTTGAGACACACCCTCGGAAAGGCCAACCTGGACCTTCATGGAACGAAGCGACCGTTGGGCCGGCTCGGGCAAAGAAGGCAAGAGATCATCGTGGGCTGGAGGGACCACCATCGCCTCCCGGTCCAGCGCATCGAAATACTTGGCTGGTGCAGCAAATGGCACATGGGGACGATAGAACCCCAAGGCCAGAAAGAACGGATCCCCACTTTTTGCAAAGGCATCCAGCGCCTCACAGGCCTCTGTCGCCCCGACGCCATCGGTTTGCTCCTCATCCTCTCCCTCCATNGCCAGCCAACTCAATACACCCCCATAGCGGCGCGGCTTTAATGTGTGAATTCGATATTCCTCTCGCTTATCCCGGCCATAAGGGTTAATGGTTCGNTCCCATGAATGACGNTCATCAATGCCCGAAGTGCCAATNGTACCNGGATTGTCGTAGTGAAAAATCTTACCGATGCGCACAGCCTCGTACCCCCTCTGCCTAAAACGTTGACTCAGGGTCACGACATCGGGTAAAGCCGAACGGAGGTAAATGTTGTTTTTTCGAATATGGGTCTGGTCTGCATAGAGACCTGTCATGAAGGATGCCCGAGAAGGTCCGCAATGCGGGTATTGGCAATGGGCATTGAGAAAAACCGTGCCCTCAGAAGCCAGCCTGTCCATATTGGGGGTGTGAACCAGAGAGTCTCCGTAGGCCCCAATGGCACAATTCAGGTCATCCGCCACGATGAAGAGCACGTTTAGCGGGCCCTTCGGTGACGGCTCAAAGGCCGATTCAATAGATTCATCTGCTGTCTCACAGCCCCAAAGGGCCACTCCAAAGCACGTGNCCAAGAGCAGATGACCGGACACACGCCATTGACCTCGCATCCCAAAAATCAAAGGGCCTCAATGCCGNGAAACGACAACNCGCCGCTTCTCCCAGGTTCCATTGTGCTCTAAATGCAACAAATAAACCTGCTCCGGAAGGTCAGCCACATCCATTTGGAATGCCGCCTTACCAGGAAACNCCGNGCGCACCGTGCGGCCCGTTAAGTCGCTTAAGAGCGCAGTTTCAATCACAGCGTCCAATTNGATTTCGAGCAAATCCGCCACGGGGTTCGGATGCACATCCAAAGACACGTCAAACAGCGGAACATGCATGCCAGTGGTATCAATTGAACCCGTATCNTTAGTGTTAGAAATGATCATGGTCTCCCACCATATCGTATCGCCATTGGCCACGCCCCATGGNCCCCTCAAGCCGAAACGGCCAACTGGCCCATCATAGACACCGCTTGTTGGAATCGNCTCAAGGTCGATGATGTACGTTCCATACTCCGTCATGCCCGTGTCTACTTGAAAATTAAAGTGACAAACAGCGGTATTGGTCCCCGGAGGGTAGACAAACAACCGGGCATTGGGATTATTTGANGCCGACGGATTTCGGAGCGAAATCTCCACTTGATTGTAGTCGGAAGCATCTATGCCGAGGTCGCTTTGCAGGGTTCCACTCCGCATGACGGGTGTTTCATTGAACGCGCGCATTCCCATGGCCTCGGGGGTGGCGGTCAGGGTGCAACCCAAGTTGGATTCGCCTGCACTGACCCAACCCTCTTTAGAGTTTTGCCAATTGTAAACGATTTGCGCAANCGCAGTGCAGTTGGACAACAAGCCGAGGGCGATGCAAACGAAGGGGAGAATGAGGTTCCCGTATTTCATGATTTCTGAAAAATGAAGGCCAAAAGCCGGAGAAGTCATCATTGGACTTCCCCTGCAATCTACGCATAATCAACAAGTAGAGAAGGCGTTACCCTCCCGATTTGGTCATTCCACAATCTGGATCCGCTGTTCATGCTTTATCGCAAGGGTTCTCTGCACTCCCCACGCCTTTCCCCTCACCCATCCCTGCACCTTCACGGGTGCGCCTTGGACGAGAAACTCAAACCAATTCTGGCTGAGAACATCAGAAAACCGACGTGAATCCAAAACAGCATCCAATCGAACCACGGCATCGGCTTTTCGGGCCAAACGCTCGCCGGGTGCAAACTGCAAAANGCCCACAGAATCCGCCCCCAACCAGAGGCCCAGTTGACTCTCTTGGANATCGACTTTGTACCCATTGGGGTTGTGCAACCCAATGTCAATGCCCACGACCGTCGCTTCATCTCCAAGAGACCGGAAGTCGGAAATCGATACGCTACGCACTATAAAATCCCGAGGCTGAAAACAACCGGTCCACATGATGGACCACAGAATCAACCTCGAAATCACCAACGGCGCAGACCCGGAATCAACCCGCATGGAATTCCGCAAATCGCGCGTGGAAGTGGGGGATGGTCTCAATGCCCTTGAAGTAATTAAACACCCCATAATGCTCATCTGGAGAGTGAATCGCATCGCTATCCAATCCGAATCCCATCAACACAGTCTTGAGACCAAGGATTCGCTCAAAACTGGTGACAATGGGAATGCTTCCGCCCCCTCGGAAGGGAACAGGTTTGCGCCCAAATGTGGTCTCCATGGCCAATGCGGCAGCCCGGTAACCAGGATGGTCAATGGGGGTCACTGCAGGGTGTGCGCCATGCATCACCATCACCTCCACTTTGCAGCTCTTTGGGCAGATGGACTCGAAGTGGTCCTTGAACAACTGGGTGATTTCGTCCGGATCCTGGTCCGGGACCAACCGCATGGAAATCTTGGCACTCGCCTCCGATGCGATGACGGTCTTGGCCCCCTCACCCATGTAGCCTCCCCAAATACCGTTGACATCAAGTGTCGGGCGAATCGACATGCGCTCAGGAGCACTGTAATCACCTTCGCCTTCCGTTCCTCCAATGCCGATGCTCGCCTTGTATTCCTCCTCACTGAATGGCGCCTCTGCCATCGCCTCTCGCTCCTCCGCTGACAATTCAATGACCTTATCATAAAAACCGGGAACCGTAATCCGCTGTTTCTCGTCTTTAAGCGACGCAACCAACTCACACAGGATGTTGATTGGGTTGGGAGCAGCACCGCCATATAGACCGCTGTGCAAATCCCGATTAGGCCCCACCACTTTGACCTCTACGTAACTCAAACCGCGCAGCCCTGTGGTGATGCTGGGGGTGTCGTTGGCAATGATCCCCGTGTCGCTCACCAATACCACGTCCGCAGCAAGAAGGTCCTTATTCTGCTCGAGGAAGCCATCCAAGTGATCGCTTCCAACCTCCTCTTCTCCCTCAATGACAAATTTGAGATTGACTGGCTGTTCACCGGACTGAACCATAGACTCCAGCGCCTTCACGTGCATGAACATTTGACCTTTGTCATCGCAAGCGCCACGGGCGAAAATGGCCCCCTCCGGATGCAATTCCGTCTTGCGAACAACTGGCTCGAACGCCGGCGACGTCCACAAGTCAAGCGGGTCAGGCGGCTGGACATCGTAGTGACCATAAACGAGGACCGTGGGCAAACTGGGGTCGACCATGCGCTCGCCGTAAACAACGGGGTATCCCGGTGTTTTCATGACTTCAACACGGTCCGCACCCGCTTTGCGAAGGTGTTCTGCCACAGACTCTGCACAGCGAATCACATCGCCCTTGAAAGCCGGGTCGGCACTGATAGAAGGGATGCGGAGGAGGTCGAACAGCTCTTCGAGAAAACGGTCTTTGTTGGCAGAGAGAAAATCCTGTGCAGTCATGACTGCAATGTCGCACTCACCGCGTCTTCGGGCAATGCCCCGGAAAGCCAAAAAAGAATGGGCCCTGTAGCATCCAACTGAGAACGTCCTCCGGCAGTGCAACACGCCACCTCGAAATTCAAATGTCCGTGTTCCCCGCTTCATCCTTCGAGCACCCAGTGCTCCACCGATGGCAACCCAGCGGTATCTTGCCGCCGCTTTGGAAAGGACAATGCATCCCCAGCCAGAACACCTCGAAACCGGAGCCGCGCCCATGCGCTTCGACGACACCTCCATTGCCTTTGCTCACCGCTCGAATGTCGAGTTAAAGCAGGCGCGCTGGATGTTTAGCCTCATTGGCGCCCCTGCACTCGTTCGGTTTGGCTCTAAACTGTTGCGTGTTGCCGTCGCGCTACGGCTGCCCCTCCGCTGGGTGTTGGGGCCTGTATTCGACTATTTCTGTGGCGGAGAAGACATCGCTGACAGCCTTTCCACCGCTGACCGACTCCATCAATTCGGCGTCAAAACCATCTTGGACTTCAGTGCGGAAGGCCAGACAGGAGAACTCGCATTGGATGCTGCACGAGACGAAATCCTCGCCACCATCCGAGCTGCTGAAGGAAACGACCAATTTGCCTTTGCCGTCTTCAAGGTCAGCGCCCTATCGGACAATGACCTTCTGGAAGCGAGGGGAGGTACAGGCCGATTGAGTGCGATTCAAAAGGCCGCCTGGAGCAAAGTAGAGCGCAGAGTGGCCCGGCTGTGTGAAGAAGCGGCATCTAAGAATGTGCGAATCATGATTGATGCCGAAGAAACTTGGTTGCAAAGCGCAATTGATGGCCTTGCAGAATCCATGATGCAGGCGCACAACCAAACGCGATGCGTGGTCTACACCACGGCCCAGCTTTACAGGCACGACAGGCTCGATTATGTCCGCGAGCTCCAGACCAAAGCCCGAAAAGAAGGGTGGATTGCAGGCGTCAAATTGGTCCGCGGCGCATACATGGAGAAAGAACGGAAACGGGCTGCCGAGCGCGGATTGCCATCGCCCATTCAACCTGACAAAGCATCCACTGACCGCGACTTTGACGCCGCAATCGATTTCGCCCTCGACAACCTAGACCACCTTCATATCGTCTGTGGCACCCACAACGAAGCCAGCACCGCTCGCCTTGCCGACGGCATGACAGCCCGAGGTGTTTCCCCCGATGACAACCGCGTGGCCTTTGCCCAACTGTTGGGAATGAGCGACAATTTAAGTTTCAACTTAGCCCACCGGGGTTTCCTGTCGGCCAAGTATGTTCCCTATGGCCCTCTTCTTGAAGCCATCCCCTACCTCATCCGCAGGGCAGAAGAAAACACCTCTGTCGGGGGACAGACTTCTCGAGAACTGAGCCTCATCCGAACCGAACTGGCGCGGCGAAAAAGCTGACCCAATCAGTCACATTCGCATTCCGCCGAAATCGCCACCAGCTCCACATTCCTCACCGTTGTTGTAGAATCGGTCAGCACATATTCGGCGGATCGCGTGTCCCCTTCTATGCGATAAAATTTTCCGGTACCCTCCTCATTGCGAACGTCACTTTGGCCATATCTGATTCTTCCGGCTTCCAGAAGAGAACGCAAATCAGCCATGGTCACCGCACCACACTGCATCAGACAACGGGTTCTATCGTCCCCAACCAGACCGGGCTCTCCCAAGAACTGACGCACCTGCTCATTGGGCAGCCACTGGCTACAAGATCTGCTTCCAAAAAAGAACAGGGCGAGAAGGGTTCCCATGAGCAAGCCCATCATATAACGCCACAACCGCTGAGTAAAGGTCATGGTGCAAAGATGGGTGCGCGGACATCGTAACTTTCCCTTCCATGCTCAGAACGCAAGGATTGAGATACCACTATGCCAATGGCGGTCCGGAACTGGCCTTCCCGGACCTCCAAGTGGACCGCGGAAAGGAACTGCTCCTTCTCGGGGCTTCAGGCACAGGCAAAACAACCCTGCTGCATCTGGTTGCAGGCATGCGTACCCCAGACGCAGGTCTTGTGACCCTTAACGGAACAGAATTTAGTTCCTTATCGACTGCAAATCGTGATCTGGCCCGGGGCAAGCACATGGGCATCGTATTTCAAACCCCACATTTTGTCCAAAGCTTGACCGTTTCAGAAAACCTAGCCTTGGCAAGGACTTTGGCCGGGCTCGCTCCAGATGCCGACAGAATCATAAGCCTGTTAACCGGGCTTGGCCTCAAACACAAGCTCAACGCCAGAGTTGATGCCCTTTCCGTTGGAGAGCAACAGCGGGTTTCCATCGCACGCGCTGTCGTCCATGATCCCGGTATTATCCTCGCTGATGAACCGACGAGCGCTTTAGACGACACCAACACAGATGCCGTCCTAGCCTTGCTCCGCAGCCAAGCGCAGGATGCCGGTGCCGGACTGCTCATCGTCACGCACGACCAGCGCCTGAAGGACCGCATGTCCGACCGGGTGGAATTAAAGCCCGCCACGTCATGAAATCCTCACGTCTAGCCCGCCGCAACGTTCTCGATAGACCGCTGGAAAGCGGACTGAGTATCCTGCTTCTTGCATTCGGAGTCGGCATAATCAGCCTCATGCTGCTAATGCAACGCAGCATCAATGAAGATCTGGACAGGAACATCAAGGACATCGACTTGGTGCTCGGCGCCAAGGGCAGCCCCCTCCAACTCATCCTGGCCAACGTCTACCATGTCGATGTACCGACCGGTAACATCCCGCTCGCCGAGGCCAAAAAGGTGATGCGCCATCCTTACATCTCCGAAGCCATTCCACTCGCTTATGGAGACAACTACGAGCTCTTCCGCATAGTAGGAACGGAACCAAGCTATCCACAGCACTATGGAGCCCAAATCGAAAAAGGACGACAATTCGAGACCCCTTTCGAAGTGACGATTGGGTCCGAAGTGGCCAGAAGTACCGGACTTGACGTGGGTGACACGTTCTACAGTGCCCACGGGCTCACCGACGGAACCGACGTGCACAGGGACAAGGCGTACACCGTGGTCGGCATCTTCAGCACCACCGGCGCAGTCATTGATCAGCTGCTCTTGACGCCGATTGAATCCATCTGGGGCGTTCATAAAGATGTGGAAGACGCCGATGAAGAAATCACGGCAGTATTGCTCAAGAAAAAAAACCCATTGGCCATTCTCACCCTGCCCAACCTCCTTAGGGACACCCCAATGCAAGTGGCCCTTCCGGCCATTGAAATGAACCGACTGACCCAACAATTCGGAATCGGGCTTGACACCCTGCGGGCCGTGGCCATGCTCATCATGGGCCTTTCGTTTGTGAGTGTCTTTATCGCCTTGTTCTCCAGCCTCCGGGACCGACGTTATGAACTGGCCTTAATGCGAACCATGGGGGCCACACCACGTCGGCTGTTCAACCTCGTCTTGTTCGAGGGACTCTGGATGACCCTGACCGGCATCGTCCTCGGGTTGCTTTTGAGCCGTGTGGGCGTAGCCGTCCTGGCCAGTGCCCTCTCAGACCGGTTCCATTACGATGTGGCCCAGTTGACCCCCGTTAATGGCGAGTGGCTCTTGGTAATCGGCGCCCTCGCTGTGGGAACCCTTGCCGCAGCTCTTCCCGCCCGTTCTGCATTGCGCATCGACATTTCAAATACGTTGGGTCAGGGACGTTGACAAACGGAGCTTCCCAAGCGTACCTTCACGACATGTCGCAGTCATGGCAACGTACCCTGTACGCAGCACTCGGAATTATTGGCGTCGCCGCCATGGACCTGAGCTCATACTGCCATCCTGACCCCACCTCTCCAGATTTGGTGCTCATTGGAACCGCCAAATCTGCTGGTCAAGGGACGGGCTTCTCACTGAACACACCCGCCGTGACTTCGAGCAGCGTTTCATTCAGTGCAACAGACTTTCGAGAGTTGACTTGGGCAGAATTGGCCGATGTGGACTTCAAGGACGTGTACCTCGAAGAATTAGACAGCTACTATTGGAAGCCCGAGTTCGGTCCCCAAGTTTTGGCAGCGGAAAGTGAGAACGTCTACATCACAGGCTACGTCATCCCCGTCGACCTCGACGAAGACTTTTATGTCCTCTCGCGATACCCCTTTGCCAACTGTTTCTTCTGCGGCGGAGCCGGTCCGGAAAGTGTAGTGGACCTCCGGTTTTTAGAGAGTGACCACAGGGCCTACCAAACGGACGACCGGCTCACCTTCCACGGCAACCTTCGCCTCAACGCAGACGATGTATACCAAATGAACTACATCCTAGAAGGTGCAGAGGAACACCCTCTCTGATTCTGCCTGCAAGCACCAGTCAATTTCCTAGAACACAAAACGACCCGGAACCTTTAGGCCACCGGGTCGCGTTCAATTCGATTTCCCACTGCTGTTAAACGGCAAGGCTCGATGGAAAGGCATGCAAGATGATGTCCTGATAGCGCTGGCCAAATTGATCCATACACCACTGGCGCAGCCGCGACACATCCGAGGGGCCCAAGCGTTGAATGCTCTTGGCAAGTTCTTTGGCGAAAAGGTGTCGGTCAAAGCTGACCTTAGCCAGAATGCGCTGGCAGTATTCCAACATTTTAATTGAAGGTTGAATCACGGTTGCGAAAAACGTAGCCTCGTGAAATTATCCGTCTCAAGGCCATATTCCAAACGCTGACTTGGCCAGATTGGTATACGCGGTGGTCCCAAATTTGCGCAGGGGTTATTTTTGTGATGTGGAACATCCGCTGCACAACCGATTAAACCGTGCTTCCCTGGTTGACCGACTCGACCAAGACGGGCGAGAACGGACCACGCTCAGTTTTTACCGGTATGCGACGGTGGACAACCCTAAATTCCTTCGAGACCACCTCTTTAGCCAATGGCAACCGCTCGGTGTTCTCGGCCGCATCTACGTCAGTGGAGAAGGCATCAATGCCCAACTCAGCCTCCCCTCAGAATGCCTTGATGCATTTCGAACCAGTGTAGAGGCAATCGACTGGCTGAAGGGTGTACGATTGAACATCGCCATTGAAGGAGACAACAGAAGCTTCCTCAAACTGATCATCAAGGTGCGTGATAAAATCGTCGCCGACGGACTCAATGACGACACCTTTGACGTCACAAATTGCGGCCAACACGTGTCCGCCGAAGAATTCAATTCTCTATCAGAACACCCCGAGACCGTGGTGGTGGACATGCGAAACCACTACGAAAGCGAAGTCGGCCACTTTAAGGGTGCCATCCTTCCCGCCTCGGAAACCTTCCGAGATG
Source organism: Crocinitomicaceae bacterium (assembly GCA_002720375.1). Lineage (GTDB taxonomy): Bacteria > Bacteroidota > Bacteroidia > Flavobacteriales_D > Sanyastnellaceae > UBA8752. The sequence continues at coordinate 11,573 of PBIE01000011.1, forward strand.
AAATACAGGAGGTTGAATCCCTGCTGTCCGACAGTAGAGACAAGAACATCGTCTTGTATTGCACGGGGGGCATCCGATGCGAGAAAGCCAGTGCATACCTGAAGCACAAGGGTTTTCCCAATGTGCATCAACTCGAAGGTGGCATCATTCAGTATGTCAAGCAGGTCCAAGAAAAAGGCCTAGACAACCGGTTCCGAGGGGTCAACTTCGTGTTTGATGAGCGCCTTGCTGAGCGCGTCTCAGATGAAGTTGTAGCCGAATGCCATCATTGTGGTTCAGCCAGTGATGCCGTGACGAACTGTTCCAACACCGCGTGCAACGTGCTGATGATCCAGTGCCCGGTGTGCGCAGAAAAAATGGAAGGGACGTGCAGCTCCGAATGCCAAGATTTCCTTTCCCTGCCAGCTGAAGAACAAAGGACCCAGCGCGCTGGAAAGCGAACGAAAAACCGGACCTTCCGCAAGCCGGACGCAGCCAGTCAAGCAGAACGCTGAGCATCATCCCTTCCCAGTGTCGCGTCTCTCTTGGAGGAACTCAATGTTCCTCTTTAGCCCCAGGTAACCCGTCCGTTGCAATGGGCTCTTTTTGAAAAGCGCATCGAAGGTTTCCTCCTTGAGGTCCAACCAATCTTTCTTGGTCATTTGGAGGAGCGCCGGTTTGGGCTCGAAGGCGGGCTCATTGTGGGGTTTGGCCCGCCTATTCCAAGGGCATGCCTCCTGACACAAATCACAACCGAACATCCAGTTGTCAAACTTTCCCGCCATGGGCTCAGGCAAAGCGTCCCGCAACTCAATGGTGAAATAGCTGATGCAGCGGCTCCCGTCCACCACTTGCGGCCGAATAATAGCTTGTGTAGGACACACGTCCAGACAGCGCGTGCAATGTCCGCAGTGATCCGTTACAGGACCGTCAACCGGCAAGTCCAGGTCCACCATAATTTCGCCGAGAAAGAAATGACTACCCCCCTTCTGGCTGAGCAGCAATCCATTCTTACCGATCCAGCCGAGTCCTGACTTTGCAGCCCATGCCCGCTCCATCACGGGCGCGGAGTCCACAAAGACGCGCCCGGCAATGTCCCCCCAATCCCGGCGCATCCACTTCAGCAACTCCTTGAGTTTCCATTTCACCACAAAGTGGTAATCCTCTCCAAAGGCATACTGAGACAGTCGGGGGGCTTCAGGGTCAGCCTGTTTCTTGTCGGTGTAATGGTTGAACAGTAGGCTGATGACCGTCTTGGTTCCAGGAACCAACAACGTGGGGTCAAGCCTCTTGTCAAAGTTCCGCTCCATGTAACCCATCTGACCATGGTGTCCCTCGGACAACCAAGCGGCCAACCTCGGCTCTTCGGCGACCAGCCTCTCCGCACGGGAAAATCCAACCCCAGAAAAGCCCAACTCCTCCGCCCACCGCCGGATTTGCGCCACGCGCTCTTCTCCAATGTGCAAGGTGCGGCCCATCTGAATTAGCCAGCATCAAACAGCCCTCCACCCGACGCGATGGTCTTTCCCAAGTGTTTGTAGGCAGCCTCGGTGACCTGCCGGCCCCGAGACGTCCGCATCAAGAACCCCTCTTGAATAAGAAAGAGCTCATACACCTCCTCTAAGGTTCCTGCATTCTCCCCCACGGCAGTTGCAATGGTGGTGATTCCCACAGGGCCCCCTTTGAATTTGTCTATGATGGTCTCCAGAATTCGGTTGTCCATTTCATCGAGGCCCTTCCGATCTACATTCAAAGCATCCAGCGCATAGCGGGTAATCTGAGGCTCGATGGTCCCATCCCCTTTAATTTCCGCAAAATCACGCACCCTTCGAAGGAGGGCATTTGCAATCCGAGGTGTTCCTCGACTTCGTCCGGCGATTTCGAGCGCCGCTTCATGTTTTATAGGAATATCGAGCAAGCCCGCACTTCGCTCCACAATGGCCGTCAACGTCTCAGCATCATAGTAATGTAGACGCAGATTAATGCCGAACCTGGCCCGAAGCGGTGCCGTCAACAACCCACTCCTTGTGGTCGCACCCACGAGGGTAAAAGGGTGCAAATCGATTTGCACCGTCCGGGCATTCGGGCCAGAGTCGATAACAAGGTCAATTCGAAAATCCTCCATGGCACTGTAGAGGTATTCCTCGACAATCGGACTCAATCGGTGGATCTCATCGATAAATAAAACGTCACGCGGCTCCAAGCCGGTCAACAGTCCTGCCAAATCTCCGGGCTTATCCAAAACGGGACCGCTTGTGGTCTTAATGGCCACACCGAGCTCACTCGCGACAATGTTGGCCAATGTTGTCTTGCCCAGGCCAGGCGGGCCATGAAACAAGACATGGTCCAACGACTCACCCCTGCGGCCTGCGGCCTGCACGAACACCTCGAGATTCTCCAATGCCTCCCGCTGGCCCGCAAATTCGTGGAACCCGGAAGGCCGGAGCACTCGCTCCACCTCACCTTCGCTTGTGCCCTCTGCGGCACCCCGCAAGTCGAAGTCCTCCGTGTCCTCCATGCGTCCAATTTCGCCTCCTTCAGGGACAATCCCCAAACAAGAGCAAACCTGATTGTATATGAAATGGGCCTCACCCAATGGGTGAGGCCCATTTCACAGAAAAAATCAATCGGTCAATGTGCCTCTTCTCCGTCGCCAAGCGGTACAATTTGGGGCACAAAGTCCTCTTCAAAGGACGGGTTACTGTAGTCATACGCCCATCGGTGAACCTCAGGCAATGCACCGGGCCAGTTTCCATGCACGTGCTCCACCGGCGTTGTCCATTCCAACGTGTTTGAAGCCCATGGATTCTCTGTAGACTTTTGTCCGCGAAAAATGCTGTAGAAGAAGTTGAACAGAAACAACAGCTGAGATATCGCCCCGATGATGGCAAAAACAGAAATTATCGGATTGAGGTCAGCTGTGGCGTTCAAAAACTCAAATGAGCTGTATTCATAATAACGACGCGGGGCCCCTGCCATACCTACAAAATGCATGGGGAAGAATACCCCATAGCCACAAACAATGGTCATCCAAAAGTGAGCAAAGCCCAACTTCGAATTCATCATTCGCCCGAACATTTTTGGGAACCAGTGATAAACTCCAGCAAGTAAACCGAAGATGGCAGACATTCCCATCACAATGTGAAAGTGCGCCACCACGAAGTAGGTGTCATGCACCGAAACATCCAACGCGGAGTCAGCCAAAATGATTCCGGTCAAACCTCCCGTTACGAAAGTGCTGACCAAACCAATGGAGAACAACATGGCCGGAGTGAAACGCAAATTGCCTCTCCACAAAGTCGTTATATAATTGAACGCCTTTACCGCTGATGGAATAGCAATCAACAGCGTCGTGAACACGAAAACCGAACCAATGAACGGATTCATACCCGTTACAAACATGTGGTGTCCCCAGACGATGAAGCTCAAGAAGCCGATTGCGAGGATTGACCCAATCATGGCACGGTATCCAAAAATCGGCTTTCTGGAGTTGGTCGCAATGACTTCAGAACTGATTCCCAGCGCCGGGAGCAAAACAATGTAGACCTCTGGGTGACCGAGGAACCAAAATAAATGTTGATATAGAATAGGTGACCCACCAGTCACGTCTAAAGCCTCTCCCCCGATGAAAATGTCACTCAGGTAAAATGCCGTTCCCATGGTTCGGTCCATCAACAATAACACCACTGCGGAAACCAAAACAGGGAAGCTCAAAACCCCCAAAATGGCCGTGATGAGAAACGCCCAAATGGTCAACGGCAGGCGCAACATCTTCATGCCTTTGGTCCTCAAGTTGATCACCGTAACGATGTAATTCAAACCACCGAGAAGGGAACTCACCACAAACAAAACCATAGAAACCAACCAAAGTGTCATGCCAGTCCCACTTCCCGGCATGGCCTGCGGCAATGCACTCAACGGTGGGTATACTGTCCAGCCCCCTGACGCAGCACCTCCTTCCACGAAAAGAGAGAAAATCATGATCACACTCGAGGCCAAAAAGAACCAGTAACTGAGCATGTTCAACAGGCCAGAAGCCATGTCACGTGCACCAATCTGCAGTGGAATGAGCAAATTAGAGAACGTGCCACTCAACCCCCCAGTCAAGACGAAAAAGACCATAATAGTGCCATGAATGGTCACCAGAGCGAGGTAAGCGTTTCTATCAAGCACCCCACCCGGAGCCCATTTGCCCAGAAACGTTTCTAAAATTGCGAAGGGCTCACCTGGCCATCCAAGCTGCAGACGGAAGAAAATGGAGAGCATCACAGCAATGATTCCCATAAAAACAGACGTCACCAAGAACTGCTTCGAGATCATCTTGTGATCGTGGCTGAAGACGTACTTGGAGATGAAACTCTCCTTGTGATGTGCTTGTCCTCCCATGATTTACTTATTCTTTGGGGTTCAGTTAATCATTGCCATTTCCCCGCTCGTGGCCACTTCAACATCCGCTGATGGGGTAGGTTCATCATCTGGTGCGGACGGCTCTTCCTCGTCCACGAGGAATGCATCCTGTTGCTCAAGCCAAGCCTCGTATTCTTCTCTCGACTCCACAATGACATCCATCGCCATATTAAAATGAGCGGCACCGCACACTTTGTTGCAGAGAAGCACATAGTTAAAATCTGGGTCATCAAGAATTAACCGCATGCTATCCGTTGTGATGATTGGCGTCATCTTGAACCGAGTGGGAACGCCGGGAACCGTGTTCATCTGAGCCCTAAAATGGGGCATAAACGCAGAGTGAATCACGTCTCGGCTTCTGAACACAAACTCCACTTCCTCGCCAACGGGAATGTGAAATTCCCCCTTCACAACCTGATCATCGCGGCCAGTATCGAAACTGTAAAGGCCATTTTCAAAGGTGAAGCCTTCAATCTCCATGATCCGCTGACGATGACGCTTAAGGCGCTTAAGCTTGTCTTCCTTGGCCTCAATTTGGGCGTCTGTTAAGATGAGCAGGCGGTCTGTTTCATGGTCAAGGAGATAATTGATTTCCGCAATGCGCTCCTCTGCAACTGCTTCCCATGTTTGACCAGTGTGGGCATTCTGCGCGTCATCTTCATTAGCGTGGTCGTCGTGGCCGCGGTCAGCGTGGTCGCCGTGGCCGTGGTCAGCGTGGTCGCCGTGGCCGTGGTCGTCGTGGTCGCCGTGCCCATGCTCATC
>PBIE01000012.1 GCA_002720375.1 Crocinitomicaceae bacterium
GATCGCCCACCTTCATCGCCGCGACCGCCTCGAGGAAACGCGACATGAACGCCTTGATCCGTTCCCGATGCACGAGAATCCGCGATCCGCACGTGCAGATCTGTCCCGAATTCTGGAAGCACGCCCGGACGATCACCGGCATCGCCGCTTCGAGATCCGCGTCCTCGCAGACCACGATCGCGTTCTTCCCACCGAGCTCGAGCGAGACCCGCTTGAACATCGGCCCGGCGACGGACGCGATCGCCGCGCCGGTTTCGGTTCCGCCGGTGAAGGTGATGGTCGGCGTCCCGGGGTGTTCGACCAGACGCCGCCCGACGATCTCCCCGAGACCATGCACGACGTTGAGGACTCCGGGAGGGAAGCCAGCCTCCACGACCAATTCGGAGAACCGATGCGCCGTCAGCGGCGTCTCCTCGCTCGGCTTGGCGACCACGGTGTTCCCGGTGGCGAGNGCGGGCGCGAGCTTCCAGGTCATCAGATAGAGCGGGAGGTTCCAGGGCGAGATGCACGCCGCGNCGCCGCGAGGGCGACGAAGNGTGTAGTTGAGACCCTGNCCGCCCAGATCGAAGAACTCGCTCCGGGTCTGTCGCACCGCATCGGCGAAGAAGCGGAGATTGGCGGCNGCCCTCGGTACCTCGAGATCCCGNGCGAGCGCGAGCGGCTTGCCCTGATCCATCGACTCGAGCGCCGCGAGCTCGTCGCGATCCCTCTCGATGAGATCGGCGAGACGATGGAGCATCGCCGCCCGATCGTGGGCGCTGCTCCCGCTCCAGCCGGGGAACGCCTCGGATGCCAGAGCCACCGCCCGATCGACATCCTCGACCGAACCGCGGGGNACCGTTCCGATCCGCGTCGCGGTCGCCGGATCGATCACCGGGACCGTCTCGGNNTCCGTCGAATCGACCATGCCGCCGATCAGCTGACGTACGGAAATGTCGGTTCCGATCTCGCTCATCCCTGGGCCACCCTTCCTCCATCCACCGGCAGGTTCACGCCGTTGACGTATCCACCCGCCGGTGACGCGAGAAACACCGCGGCCGCGGCCAGCTCGCGGGGATCGCCGATCCGCCCCGCGGGGATTCCNGCGATGGCCTGNGCCGTCACATCGTCGACGGTCGATCCGGCCCGCCTCGCCTTGCCCTCGAANAGCGACGACAGTCGTGCGGTGTCGGTGAACCCGGGGAGGAGATTGTTGACGGTGATGCCGAACGGACCGAGCTCGACCGCGAGGGTGCGCCCCCAATTCGCGACCGCGCCTCGGATCGTGTTGCTCACACCAAGGCCCTTGATCGGCGTGACGACCGAGGTCGATATGACGTTGAGGATTCGACCGTATCCCCACTGTCTCATGCCGGGCGCAAGTGATTGCACGAACGCCTGGCCGCACCCGAGGTGCATTCGGAACGCCCGATCGAAGTCGCCGGTCTCNGCATCGATCGCGAATCCGGCGGGCGGACCCCCGGTGTTGTTGACCAGGATGTGNGCGNCGCCGAAGACNTCNGGGATTCCCGCGGCNGCGGATCGCACCGCNTCGAGATCCGAGAAGTCGACGCAGACCGAGTCGTGCGACTGGTCGGCGCCGCGGTCGAGCCCCTCCAGCACCATGGNGAGTCCGTCTTCGTTCCGACCGACCAGACAGACCGTCGCCCCGGCGGCNGCGAACGCCTCGGCGATCGCCCGCCCGATTCCCTGCGTGCTTCCGCAGACCACGGCGCGGCGATCGGCGAGTGAGAAGTCGAGAAGTGGCTGGTTCATCACCGCAGATTACCGGCGGGCCGACTCGTGCGTCCCTACCATGCGTCCATGGCCCGGCTCGCGTCGATCAATCGTTCACCCGGCGGCATTCCGAAGCTTTCCGTCCCCGAGAGCCCGGTCCNGCCGGGCGGACTGGCCGAGGATGGGCATGACCACGAGAAGCACCGGGTCGCCGAACAGGCGGTTTCGCTCCTCGACCTCGAACTACTCCGGTCGATCGAGCGCGAATTCGGCCACGCGATCGGACCCGGAGGCCTGGGCGAGAATCTGACCGTCGAGGGCGTCGGGGTGCAGCGACTCGGATCCGGCGATCGCCTGCTCATCGGCCAAGATGAGCCCGTGGTGCTGGAGATCACCCGGGTGCGACCTCCGTGNTACGTGCTCGACGCCATCGATCCTCGATTCAAGAGAGTCCTCTGGAATCGGATCGGCATGTACGCGAGCGTCCTGCGGGCGGGCATCGTGCGGACCGGNGATCCCGTTCGNATCGAGACCCGGACCGGCGTCGCGCGTCCGCTGCTCCGGACTCCCAAGGGTGGATGCGAGGACGGTCGAGAGATCGCTCGTCGGGTGCTCGATCGGTGCGAACTTCTCCCAATGTCCGAGGCGTCGACGTCGTGATATCGATCGAACCCCCCAAACCGTGGCCCTACGCCGCCGCGATCCTNTCCGGAGGCCAGAGCAAACGCATGGGCGTGCCGAAGGCGGGCATGGTGCTCCCCGATGGACGCAGCATGATCGAACGCATCCGCGACATGCTCGCGAGCTTCTGTCATCGCGTCGTCCTGGTCGGCGAGACCTATGGACTGGCGGGACATCAGTGTCTCGACGATGAACGGACGGGGCGTGGTCCTCTGGCGGGGATCGAAGCGTTGCTCTCCAGCGGCATCTCACCGCAGTACCTGGTGGTGGCGTGCGATCAGCCGCTCCTTCCCGCAGGACTGCTCAGTCGACTGATGGTCGGGGACGACGACGGACTCACCTACTTCTCCGATCCGACCCGCGACCGGATCCACCCGCTTCCGTGCCGGATCGGGGCCGAATGCCTCGACGTGGTGCAGTCGCTCCTCGATCAGGAGAAACGATCGCTCCACCGGCTTGTAGCGGGACTCGGACCCGAGGCGCTCGGGGTACCGCTGGAGGCGCGGGAGACCGACCTTCTGTTCAACGTCAACGACCCCGGAGACGTCGCGAGGCTGTTCCAGATGCTTCGGAAGGGCGAGGATGCGCCCGACGGCGAATCGGGGTGAACGGCGGACCGGACTGGTATCATCGTCGCCCATGAGCTCGCGCAACATCTCGAAGATNGCCCGTGCGGAGGCCATGGAGGGTTTCTCGTCNTCCGAGCAGCTCGACCAGAGGCTGGTGGTCGTACGGGGCCAGTCCTGGCTCCTTCTTCTGATCGCGGTCGCGATGATCGTCGGCGCTCTGGCGTGGGGAATCCTCGGACGTGTTCCTTCGGTGATCGAGGGCGAGGGCATCATGGCCCCCCAGGACACCAAACCGATCGAAGTCGACAGCCCCTACGCCTTCGGTGGCGTCATCGAGATGATCGTGCCGGAGGGGAAGACGGTCGAGGTCGGCGATCCGATCATCAACATCAGGAACCCCGAGATCGAGAAGGGACTGGAAAATCTGCGTGGGCAGCTCGATACGCTCCACCAGGAGGACCAGAAGCTGACCGCGGCCGAGGACCGCATCATCGATCTCCAGAAGAAGAGTCTCGATGCGCAGATCAAGAGCGCGACCCAGACGATCGAACAGACGAAGAATCTCGTGAAGATGCTGCAGGACGAAGTCGAGTCCCTCGAGGGACTGGTCAAGGAGCAGCTCATCCCACGTTCGGAACTGGTGTCGACCCGATCCACCCTCTTCTCGAGCATGCAGCAGCTCACCCAGCAGGAGTCCGTGATGGCCCAGGCCAGGGCGGAGCACGATTCCCTGGTCAACTCGACCGAGCAGACGCGACTCGCACGCATCCAGGAGATCGAGAACCAGACCCACCGGATCGCGGCCGAGGAGATCCGCCTCACGGCCTCCACCCGCGTTCTCGCGCCGATCTCCGGAACCATCCTGGATCATGCGGTCGACATCGGGTCCTCGATCCAGGCCGGGGCCCTCGTGACGTCGATTCGTCCGCACGCGAAGTCGGACGAGGTTCCCATTCGGGTGATCGCCTTCGTCCCGTACGGGAAAGGCAAGAAGATCCGCNCCGGCATGGAGGCCCAGGTGTCGCTTCCCTTCGCTCGCCCGTCCCGGTTCGGATACATCATGGGCGACGTCGTGGCGGTCAACGANTTCGTNTCGGGNTCGTCCGCTCGACTCAGCNTCGGAAGCTCGACGCTCGCCGAGAATCTGCAGCANCAGATCGGACCGATGCTCCGNCTCACCGTCGAACTGCGAGCGGATGAAGACACGCCGACCGGNCTGATGTGGACGAGCAGGAAGGGATTCGGGAACAAGCTCGAGTTNCCGCTCCTGTGCGGCGTGCGAGTGATCACCNGCCAGGATCGTCCGATCGANCTNGTGNTTCCGTGGTTCAAGGATCTGGTTGGCATCGACCCCCAGCCCAAACTCATCAAGGCCACGTCGGATCCCTGACCGAATGAGACCTGGAACGTCAAAGAAGGGTCCGGGTGGCGTGGCGACGACGCCGACCATCCTCCAGATGGAGGCGGTCGAGTGCGGGGCCGCNAGTCTCGCGATGATCCTCGCCTACTTCGGGAGATGGATTCCGCTGGAGCGACTCCGCTTCGAGTGCGGCGTGACCCGCGACGGCTCCAACGCGGGTCAGCTCGCGAAGGTCGCGCGGGCACACGGTCTGGAGGCGAAGGGAAAGCGCTACGATCTCGACCAGCTGCGGTCCGAGGCCGTGAGACCGATGATCCTCTTCTGGGGATTCGGCCACTTCGTGGTGTTCGAGGGCATGCGCGGATCCCGCTTCCAGATCAACGATCCGGCCGGCGGCCGGCGACTGGTGGACGCGACCGAATTCTCCAAGTCGTTCACCGGCATTGGAATCGAATTCGAACGGGGACCGGATTTCGAACCGGAGGGAAACGCACCCACGCTCCTGCACGGAGTGGGAGCCTGGTTGCGGGGGAATCGCCTGCCCGCGATCTTCGCGATCCTCTGCGGCGTGTTCCTGGCGATCCCCGGCGCCCTGCTTCCCGGATTCACCGGCGCATTCATCGACAAGGTGGTCGACGGAGGATCGATCAGTTCGGCCGCGATGATCATCGGTGGGATCCTGCTGCTGCTCGTCCTGCAGGTCGCGATCAGCTGGCTGCAGGCCTACACCCTCAATCGTCTCGTATTCCGGATGTTCCTCATCCAATCGAGCCGGATGGCCACGAGACTCCTGACGCTGCCGGTCCGATTCTTCATGCAGCGAAGCGCAGGGGATCTGGTGCAGAGGCTCACCTCGAACCAGATGATCGCGACGAGCCTCGGAAACCACATCCTGCTCGAACTGGTGAGCGTGGTGACGGCGGTCATCTACGCGGCGGTGCTCATCATGATGCAGCCGCTCATCGGAATCCTGGCCGTGGTCTCCGCCTGCGTCCTGCTGGTCGCGGTCCGGCTCACCAACGTGCGGGTCACCAATCGAAGCACCGCGATGCAGCGAGAGGTCGGAAGACAGTACGGCGTGTTGATGGAGATGCTTCGATCGATTCCCGAGATCAAGGCCGGAAGCCGGGAATCCGACGCGTTCTCCCTGTGGTCGGGATATCAGGCCAAGGGCATCAACGCCCAGCAGTCGGTCTCCCGGATCAACACCTGGCTCGATGCGCTTCCGGTGGTGGTGAGCGGACTCATCGTCTCGGGCATCGTGCTCACACTGGGCGGCTGGGAGGTGATGAACGGACGGATCGGAATCGGCGACCTGGTCGCCATGCAACTGCTCGCGGGACTCCTGCTCGCGCCGATCAACCAGATCGTCATGCTTGCGCGGACGCTCCAGACCACGCAGGCCGAGATGAACCGGGTGCTCGATGTGGTCAACTATCGGGAGCCGCAGGAGGATCGGACCGAATCGCAACCCGAACCCCTCGAATCGGAAGGTGGGTTCGCCGGCCAGAAGCTCAGCGGGGCCATCGTTCTCGACCAGGTCACCTTCGGTTTCAACCATCTCGAGGCACCGCAGATCGAGAACTGCTCGCTGGACATCCCGGCGGGACGCCTGGTGGCCCTCGTCGGTCCCTCGGGGAGCGGGAAGAGCATCCTCGCGGATCTCATCCTCGGGATCGAGAGACCATGGTCCGGATCGGTCCTCTTCGACGGCGTCGACCGCGAACGCATTCCATCGGACACCGTGACCCAGTCGGTGAGCGGAACCTCGGGCGTCGTGACCGCATTCGCGGGAACCCTGCGTGAGAACGTCACGATGTGGGATCCGACCCTCGATGAGGATCTCATCTCCGATGCGATCATCGACGCCAACTGCACCGAGCTCCTCTCGCGGCCGGGTGGGCTCGAGGCGAGGATCGAGGAAGGTGGCCGCAATCTGAGCGGAGGACAGCGGCAGCGTCTCGAGATCGCCCGCTGCCTCGTGACCAATCCGAGTCTCGTCGTCTTCGACGGTGCCACCTCCGCCCTCGACGGTCGAACCGAGAGTCGATTGTTGAACCGCCTCCGACTGCGCGGATGCACGGTGATCCTGATCACGGGTCGCCGGTCCACCCTCTCGTTCGTCGACGAGGTGGTGATGCTCGAATCGGGCGTCGTCGTCGACCGCGGAACCGCGGAGGAGCTGCACGAGCGCCAGCCGTGGTTCGCGACGGAATTCGGAGGCGACGCGTGACCGCGGACCGACCGGAAACCTGCTGGGATCGAATCGTCGCCCGTGAGATCGAGCGACCGGAGGAGATCCATCGATTCCAGCCGGATCGGACCACCATGATCGGCGTCCGAACCGGGGCGATGACCCTCGCGGTCCGGGAGGTACGCGACGACGGTGGAATGGGACCCCCGCTCGCGGTCGCGAGCGCCGATCCGGGTGGTCTGATGGTGGTACCGGTGAATGGGCGAGGAATCCGCTACCAGATCAACTGCAGCGACGACGCCTCGTGCGCCGTGCTGGAGGCCGACGAGACGAGTCCGGACGCCGACCTCGAGACGTCGATCCGAGGCCTCTTCGCCAGTCCGCGTGATGCGCGGGAATGGCTCGACTCGATCGAATCGGCCACGAGCTGGAATCGAATCCTCACGGAGATCGGGACCCGGATCGTCGATCGGGCGACGCAGGCGATCCGAGTTTCCGCGGAGTCGTTCGCAGCACGAATCGAACGCCTCGAATCGATCGACGATCAGATGCTTTCGGACGCGGTTCGGTCGATGACCCGGCCCGGTCGGGATGGCGTCGACCGCATGATCGGGATCTCGGCCGACCATGTGGTCCGCGCCGCCGCCCTGGTGCTGGATGGGGTCGGGATCGAGATGACCGACAAGGTCGAGGTGGATACCGAAGGATCCTTCGATCCGATCGCGCAGATCGGGCGGCAGCTCCACGTGCAGCACCGCGAGGTGAAGCTCTCCGACGGATGGCTTCACGAAGAGGGTGGACCGCTCCTCGGATCCAGAGCCTCCGACGCCGCCCCGGTCGCCCTGCTTCCGATTCGCCGCGGCTATCGCGCCGTGGTCTTCGAGCCGGACGGATCCGAACGCGAGATCGCCCGTGTCGACGCCGCCTTCGCGGGCACCCTCGATCCGGTGGCGACGATGTTCTACCAGCCGCTGCCGAGCCGAAGGATCGGACTGCGCGATCTCGTGGGATACGTGATCCGCGGGAACGCGGGGGATGCGACGACCATCGTCCTGACGACGTTGATCACGTCGCTGCTCACGGCGGCGGTACCGGTCCTCACCGGCATCGTGGTTGGATCGATCATCCCGAGATTCGATCGATCCGAACTGTTGTTCGTGGGAATCGTCCTGATCGCCATCGGATTTGCACGAGCGATCACGCATGTGGTCACCGGAATCTCGTTCCTTCGAATCGAGACGCGGGCGAGCATGTCGGTCACCGCGGCATTCGTCGACCGGGTTCTGCAGCTTCCCGCCGACTTCTTCCGCGACACCTCCGCCGGCGATCTGACCCAACGGGTCATGGCGATCGAGCAGATCCGTTCGTTGTTGACTCAGGCGTTCCTGTCGACGGTCGTCTCGCTCTTCGCGGGCGTCGCCAATCTCGCCGTCCTCCTCTTCTACGACATCGAACTCGGAGCGATCGCGGTGGGAATCATCGCGATCGAGTTCCTCATCATCCTGGGCGTGTCGATCTACCTCGCCCGGATCGACTATCGCATGGCGGTCGCGAAGGGAGCCCTGGACGGTTTCGGAATCGACATGCTCACCGGGATTCGGCAGATCTGGATCCAGGGATCCGGACGGCGGGTCCTCGCCCAGACCCTGGCCCGTCTGGGACGAGTGGCGGGCCTGACCTATCGAGCCGGCATCGCCGGAATCGGGCTCCAGTTGACCGGACTGGTCTTCTCCCAGCTCGCGCTGGTGATCGTCTTTCTTCAATTCACCGCGAAGCTCGAGTCCACGGGCGCCGGACCACTCAAGAGCGGCGACCTCGTGGCCTTCGTCACCGCTCTGACCGCGTTCCTCGGGACGGTCGTCGCCTTCGCTCCCGGAATCCAGACCCTGGCGCGGATCTATCCCCAGTATCTGCGGATCAAGCCCATCCTCGATGCGGAACCGGAATCGATCGCCCACGCCGGCGAGATCGTCACCCTCGAAGGCCGCATCTCGGTGGACGACATCGTCTTCTCCTACGGCCCGGATCTTCCGAAGATCCTGGACGGCGTCTCGATCGAGGCCAAGCCCGGCGAGTTCATCGCGATCGTCGGTCAGACCGGCTGCGGCAAGTCGACCCTGCTCCGAGTCATGCTCGGTCTGGAACGGCCGAACTCGGGAACCGTGCGCTACGAGGACGTTCCCCTGGACAATCTCGACCCCACCGTGGTCCGATCTCAGGTGGGCGTGGTGATGCAGTCGAACGATGGGTTGTGCGGCAATGTGCGATCGACCATCCTCGGCGCCGGTTCGCAGCGCAGCATGGACGATGCCTGGGACGCCGCCGCGAAGGTCGGAATCGCCGAGGAGATCGAGAACATGCCGATGGGGATGCTCACCATGGTGACCCCCACCTCGATGGCACAGAGCCAGCTCCAGCGATTGATGATCGCCCGGGCCCTCATCAACAATCCCGAAATACTCTTCCTGGACGAAGCGACCAGCGCCCTCGACAATCAGACCCAGGCGGAGATCACCAGATCGATCGAACAACTGGGTACGACCCGAGTGGTGATCGCCCATCGTCTCAGCACGATCCGGAAGGCGGACCGGATCTACGTCCTCGATCGCGGTCGCGTGGTTCAGGAGGGCGACTTCGACACGCTGTCGGCCCAGGACGGGGCCTTCCGCGATCTCATGGCGGGCCAGCTCTCGTGAAACGAACCATGTCCATCATCGCTTCCTTCGGGATCGCCTCGCTCGCGGGCTGCATGGAGGATCTCGACACGCAGCGGCGTCGCATCGACGAGCTGGACCTTCGCACCGGACCGATCTCGACCCTGGCGGAGACCGAAGCCGCCACCGTGGCATCGACTCCGGGAAACGCCGAGAACGAGACCAGCACCCGGACGATCGAAGCGATCGTCGGCCTGATGGATGCGGGGACGCCGAGGAAGATCACCCTGTCGGAAGTGACGCAATCCACGATCCGCAGCAACCTCGGTCTCCAGTCGTCCCTGCTGGCGCCGGAGATCGCGGCCGCCCAGCTGCGCGGCGAGCAGGCGAAGTTCGAGGCGACCTTCGAGGCGAGCGTCAATCAGGGACGCACCATCAGTCCGACGTTCTTCCCCGGCGAGACGATCGGCGTGAAGAGCGATTCGACCTCCTTCGTTCCTGCGCTGAACGTCCCGCTCCGCTCCGGCGGAACGGTGAATCTCGACTGGACGGTGGCGACCGAGGACAACATCACCGGCATCCAGCCGGATGAGGGGAACGTGGTCAGTCAACCCGGCATCACCCTCGATCAGCCCCTCCTCCGCGGCGCAGGATTCGCCTACAACGAGGCATCGATCGTGATCGCGGAGTCGAACTTCGGAGCCGAACGGAGCGACGCCCGTCTCGCCGTGATCAACGAGGTCGTCAGGGCGGAGGTCGCCTACTGGAACACCTACCAGGCCTGGCGGATTCTTCAGGTGAACCTGTCGCTCTACCAGACCGCGAAGGATCTTCTGAACAGTCAACGGAAACTCGTGGCGAAGGGGACCAGCTCCATCGCGAACGTCTACAACTTCGAGGTCTCCCTCGCCGACGCCGTCGACGGCGTCATCCAATCGGAACTGGGATTCCGCCTCGCGGTTCGGAACCTGAAGACCGTGATGCAGGATCCCGATCTGAGTCTCGACGGGACGGTCGCCCTTCTCCCGGACACCAAGCCGCGGCTGAACACCTTCGAATTCGATCCGAAGAAGCTCGTCGACTTCGCGCTCGCGAATCGTGCGGATCTCCTGAGCCTCGAATTCGAGATGATCAGCCAGACGGTCGAAGTCCTGATGCGCAAGAACGAGATGCTCCCGGAGCTCGACATCGCCGGATCCTGGAATCTCAACGGCTTCGATTCCAACGGGCTCTCGATCGACAAGGCCAACCGCGATCTCTTCGACAACGACCAGCAGGGTGGATGGTCGTTCGGAATGACCGCGAGCGTCCCCCTTGGCAACGAAGCCGCGATCGCCGCGTACCAGTCCGCCCTCCTCACCCGACTGCGATCGATCGCGAACGTCCATCAACAGCAGATCACGGTCGCGGGCGAGGTGCTGGATGCGATAGACACCCTCCAGACCACCTGGGACTCGATTCTCGCCGCCCGCTATCGCGTCGAAGCCGCCCGCCGCTTCTACGCCGCCTACAAGACGCTCTTTCAGAGAGGCCAGATCCCGAGCAGCAACCTGACCCAGGCGCTGGAGTCGGTCAACAACGCGGAGATCAATCAGGTACGGACGGAAGTGACCTATCAGATCAGTCTCGCCCGTCTCGCCCAGGCCGCCGGGTGCCTGCTGGGACACGCGGGCGTCGAATGGGAGTCGATACTCGATCAGGAGGGAATCGAGGACTCTGCTTCCCCCCCCACGAGAGGCATCGCCGACCAATGGTTCAGGCCCCGGGAGGTCGACCAGACTCCCATCGCACCACTCTTTCCCAAGACCAGCGGGACGCAGGACCAGTCGCCGAACGTCGAAGCGACGGACGCGGATTCCCGGCATGAGTGAAGTCCAGACTCTGGACGACTATCTCTCCCGTCGATTCGAACCGGTCGATCCCGTCTCGATCGAGGTTCCCGTCCCGCCGCAACGACACGTCGAATGGTGGCGGTCCGGCCCCGCCGCGCCCGGCGCGACGGTGGAGGATCTGGTGTCCGAGGTGGCCCAGTTCCGGATCGACGTCGCCGAGGGCGCCTCGAAATCGGCGAAGTACCGAAGGCTCGTCCTGGCCGCCGGTCCGCCCGCCCGAGAGGACGTGGCCGCAGGTCCGGTGTTCACATCTCCCGAAACGGTCGACGTGTGGATCCACGAACACGACGCCGGACCGTTGCCGGTCGTTCGGTGCGGAGATCGCCGTGACTTCGAGCGGTGCTTCCATGCGCTTGCCGGTCGTTGCGAGCCCGTCGAGGTCCCGGTCGCAGTCCACGCCCTCTATCTCGCCGGTCTGCCGAACCCGACGCGAACCCGCGCCCTGCACAATGCATGGCTCGCGAACGGCGGTCTCGAATCCGACTGGCCGATCGAAATGCGCCGCCTCAAGACGGAGGATCGCACCACGTTCCACGATCAAGTCGTACTCGTCCACGACGCCCCGTACGCCGGTCTCGACGCGAGCGATGTCGATCCGGATTATTCCAGCGACGAATGGATCGAGCGATCGCGCATTCTCCGGCTCGAGCACGAATGCACGCATCACGCCACCGATCGACTCCTCGGCAGCTACCGACTCCACGTCCTCGACGAACTTCTCGCGGACCTCATGGGGTTCACGAAGGCGACCGGACGATTCGAGGCCGCGGTCTTCCTCGCCGGCCTCGGAATCCACGGTCGTGACGTGACACCCGACGGACGGCTGTGGACCTACATCGGCGATCTGGATCGAGCGGGAATCGGTGACCTGGTCGACATCACCACCCGCATCGCCGCCAACCTCGAGACCATCGCGCCCCTGTTCATCACCGACGACCGGCGACGACTCCGAAGACTGCTCGTCCTCGCTTCCGACGGCATGGACCAGCTCCAGGATGCGGACTGGCCAGACCGCTTCTCCACGAGGATCGAGGCCGACGAGAAACGTAGAATGCGGCCCTGATCCGACCGCCGACCCCTCCCATCACGACCGGGGAATCCACCCGGAATCGAGTCATCGACATGTCAGCCATATCGAATCTCATCGCCGTACGATCGCTCTCCCTTCCCGAACGCTTGCTCATCATGAAGGACAAGCCGGAGTCCTTCACACCGGATCCGGAACGGGCCCATCGGCTTCGAGCCGCATGGCGCGACAAGCTCGGCCTGGACACCGACGCCACGCTCGACCGTCAACTCGCCTCACTCGACATGACCGACGCGGAATTCGACCGCGTCGTCGGCGATCTGGATCCCGACGGGATCGATCTCTCCGACCATGCCGACTGGCTCGAGGTTCTGAACGACGTCCTCGCGCTTCCGATCGACGATGAGCCGGGGCATCTTCCCGAGCGGTCCTATCTTTCGAGGGAGGACGAGACTCCGAAACCGTTCGAACACGCCTTCGTCACCTGGGTCGACGTCGCGACCGAACGACTCGGCAGACGCCTCGGCGACGCCTTCGCCGCGCTCCCCACGCAGGTCGTCCGGCGCGAGCAGCGGACCCTGCTCGAGAATCTCGCCCAGCTGAGTCGGGATGCTCTCATTCACGAACTCCGTCTTCGAAAGATGGAGATCTACAGCGGAAACGACCTTGCGCTCGGATTCCTGACCGCCACGCCCCCCAACACGGCGTATGCCGCGACGATCCATGCGATCAGCGGTCCGGGTTCCGACGACTGGTGGACGCGGTATGCGGCCCTGGCCCGGCTCCTGGCCGTTCGCTGCAACGCGTGGGTGCGATCCCTTGCGGAGATCGTCGAACACCTCGAACGGGACTTCGACTCGATCGTCTCCGGGTTCTTCGACGGTCTGGATCCGGGTCCGGTCGAGAAGATCTCCCGGGAGGTCGCGGACAGCCACAACGGTGGACGCTCCGTCGCCATCGTCACCTTCCGATCCGGCGCGAAGATCGTCTACAAGCCCCGGAACATGGACATCGACGAGCGGTTCGTCGACATCGTCGATGCGGTCAACGAAGGTCTCGACGTCGATCTCCGGATCAGGGTGCCGAAGAGCTGGTCCCGCGGTCGTTACGGATGGATGGAGTTCGCGAAGGGCGAACCCTGCGACGACGACGGGATGGTCCGCCGGTATCACCGACGCATGGGATCGCTCCTCGCGATCGTCCATGCCCTGCAGGGGAACGACTTCCATCTGGAGAACGTCATGGCGTCGGGCGAGTTCCCGGTCCCGATCGATCTCGAGACCGTTTCGGTTCCCGAGCCGAAGAATGCGCATCGCGCACTTGGTCTCGTGGATCCGGCGGGCGAGGCGGCCGCGCATTCGGTTCTGCGGACGCTCCTCCTTCCCTCGGTGATCGTCAACCCGGGAATCACACCGATGAACCTGGGGGCCATGGAGGTCGAGGAGAAGCAGCTGGACGGATCCCGAGTCTTCTATCGACTCGCGAATCCGAATACGGACTTCCAACGATGGACGAGGGTCGAGGGAACCGATCCCGAGATCGCCGAGGGAAGAATCGCCCACGTCGAACGCCGGGACGGCACTCCCATCGACACCAATGCGATGATCCCCGAGATCGTCGAGGGGTATCGACTCGCCTACCGATCCATCCTGAACCGCCGGGAGGATCTGATGGATCCCGAAGGCCCGATCAACGCGATCGGATCGAGCCTGGTCCGGGTGCTGAACCGGGCGACCAGCGTCTACTACAGACTCCTGCAGGAATCGTGCCGTCGCGAACATCTCGCCAGCGGCGTCGACCGCTGGGTGCACCTGGAACGTCTTTCGATCGTGACAGCCCAGGAACCCACGGCGGATGAGGGAAGAGCCGTCATCGATTCGATGAACGATCTGGGTCGAGCCGTGATCACGGCCGAGCAGGCGTCGCTGATGGACGGAGACATCGCCTACCTGGTCGCACGAGGAGACTCGACCGACTACCTGTCCATCGATCCGGAATCGTGCGAGCCACGCATCATCCCCGGTGCGGAGCTGCGAAAGTCGGCGGTCGACGCCGCCCGGAGTCAGATGGAACGGATGGACCATGCGGACCTCGAATTCCAGGAACGCCTCATGGATTCGTCGTACATGGCGGCCTATCAGACGCTCAACGACATGCTGCACGGCTCCCACGAACGGGACGTGCCGCCGGAAGAAGACGCTGCGGAGGGCCCGGACGTCTCGGACGACCAACTTCGAGATCGCGTCTTGCAGAGTCTCGAATGGCTCCACCAGGAGAGGATCCCTTCGGGCCAATTCAACAACTGGATCGAGGCGGTCCTGAACCCGGAGACGGAGACGATGAATCCAGGAGCGCTCGACCTCGGCACCTATTCCGGTCGGGGTGGAATCGTCCAAATGCTCGAACTCGCCTACCGCGCACTGGGAGATCGGCGTTGGCTCGAGATGGGCGCGAAGGCGACCGAATTGGAACTTCGATCGCTCGAAATGGGTTTCGACGATGCCATCGGCCTCGGCATGCCTCCGTCGGGTTTCTCGTATCGGGGCGGCGCCATGACGAGCCTGTGGGTGCTTGGTCGACACGAAGGGTATGGTCGACATCGGGATGCGGCGCGAAGAGTGATGCTCGAGGTGACCGAGCGGGCGATCGAGAACGATCGCTCCTACGACGTGATCTCCGGATCCGCCGGGCACATCCTCCTCACCATAAGCATGATGAAGGAGGATCCGATCCCCGGCGCGATCGACGTCGTCGGCCGCCTGGCGGATCACCTCATGCGATCCAGGGTCGATATCGACGGTCCCGGTTGGCGACTCAATCCGAACAACATTCCAGTATGCGGTTTCGGGCACGGTCGATCGGGAACCGCGCTGGCATTGCTCGAGGCGGGAAGGATCCTCGATCGAAAGGACCTTCGGATCGCCGCCATCGAGGTCTTCGAGGCGGAGCACCGCCTGCGCGGCCAGCTGCCGAGCGAGGGATGGCCCGACCTGCGCAACTTGCGGGACTCGGATCCCCGCCCCGGTCCCTCCGGGAGTCCGTACTGGTGCAGCGGCCTCGAGGGGATCGCACTATCGCGGGCGGCCGCCCTCCAGATCGAGGATCACCCGGTGCTCCGCGACGACCTCGAGTTCTGCCTCGCCGGTCTCCGTGAATCGAACCTGTCTCCACGACATCATTTGTGCTGCGGGGTGGCGGGACGCCTCGAGGTCGATGTCGCACTCCAGGAGATGTGCGACACGTCGCCGTTCCTCGACGAGGCGGCCCACCGCCGCATTCTCCACCGAAGCCTGGATCCGACCAAGCTGAGACCCCATGGTCTCACCGGGGTGTCGCTCTTCCAGGGAATCGGAGGACCGATCTGGAGAGCGTTGGGACAGATCTCCGGCGAGCGCAGCGGCATCCTTCTGGCCCGAGTCTGAACGATACCCGGTCGGGGCGGGATCCCACCGGATCCCGGTTCGATTCATTCCGTCGTTTCCACCGCGACCCGTACGTTCGGACGTCCGTAACTCACATGCATGTGCGCATGCCCGGGATCCCTCGACGCCGGGCAGGGCCGACCGAACATTTCGCTCGCGGACTTCTCCATCCGTTCGAGAATGAGCCGCGCGATCCGTTCGGTCTCCCCTTCCTCTCCATCGGAGTTCCGATCGGCCGCCGAACCAACCCGCAGAGTGATGTGCAGTCGCCCATGATCACCATCGACCACCCTGGCCTCGACATGTTCGGGGATGTCGAATCCATGGGTTCGCAGTACGGAGGTCGGATCCGATCGAAACGCCTGTCGCATGACTTGATCGTGGTCGAGATCGCGGAAAAGATCGGCGACCGTGGGTCCCGACGCCGTACGACCGGCCGTACGAACCGAATCCGACTCTCGAGTGCTGTCGCCGACATTCGAAGTCACGGGCGAACCTTTCCGGGCAGGAGACCGACTCACGGCCCCACGAATCAGGGTCGCGGCGGCCTTCGGCGATGGTAGCACGATGCGATGGGTCGCCGGCTCGGATCGCGTCTACGTCCGGGCCGCCGATTCGAGCCGCCGGTGGATCGAATCGAGTCGCGCTCGATGACGCAGGAGCGACGGCTGGCTCTCCAGATAACGCCGCTTTCGCTCGCCATCGGCCTTGAA
>PBIE01000013.1 GCA_002720375.1 Crocinitomicaceae bacterium
GTAATCGTTTCAGATGTGGATGCCTTTCCGGGCCACGTGGCCTGTAGCCCTGAAAGCCGCAGTGAGTTGGTGATTCCTGTTCGCGATTCAAATGGGCGAGTGTGTGCGGTTTTTGACGTCGATAGTGTTGTTTTAGGAGATTTCGATTCCGAGGACGCGAAGCGCCTTCAGCATTTATTGGACGCTCATGCGCACCGGTTTTTTCCCGAGAATCATGGATAGTCGCAGGCTGTTGATTTTATTTCGTTGCGCCTTATTCGTGCTGTTTGCAGGGTGTGCTCAGGTGGGGTCTCCGGATGGAGGTGGACGGGATGAGGACCCCCCGGTTGTGGTGTCGGCATCTCCTTCGTTTGGAAGTACCGGGTGGACGGGAAGCTTGCTCGAGCTGACGTTTGATGAGTTTGTAAAGGTCCAAGACGCGAGGAGCCAAGTGCTGGTGTCTCCGCCGCTGTCGCAGCCGCCAAAAGTGTTGGTTAAAGGCCGTTCAATTGTGGTGGATCTCGGAGAGGGCCTCGGTCCCGACAGGACCTACGTGGTGCAGTTTGGAAATGCGATTCGCGACCTGCGCGAGTCGAATGTGGCGGCAGGTCTTTTGCATGTTTTTTCGACAGGCAGCGAATTGGATTCTGGTCGGGTTGCAGTTGGCGTGGTTGATGCTTGGACTGCTGAACCTTCTCCCGGAGTCAGGGTGATGCTGTTCCGCGATTCCCTGCCGAACGGCCTTTTGAACTGCGCGCTTCCGGATTCGCTGAGGCCGTTGCCGGATTATGTGGGTCTGATTGGTGACAGCGGAAAAGTTGAAATAGGTTTTTTGCCACAGGGGCAGTTTGCGGTGGTGGCTTTGGAGGACCTCAATGGAAATTATCGCGCAGATGCTGGAGAGCCTTTGGCGTGGTGTACCAAACCGATATCAGTGGCCGATNCGACGGGCTTCACGCCTGTGCTCAGTTTGGATGCTCCGCCCGTCAGTCCTGCGACNTATTTGTCCGGGGTGCGCGTGGATTCCAGTGGGTTTTGGAGGGCTAAATTGGAGGGGTGGTCTGATTTAAAAGCTGGGCCGGACGGATGGCTCGAAGGGGAATTAGATGTNGCCATCGCTGGACCAGTAGACACCATTGAGGTCCACTTAGAAGGCGATAGTCTTTGGGCGGAATTGGTGGGTTTTCAGCCAGAATTGCCGGCTGGTACGTGGAGATTGGTTCACCCCTCTGGATTGGACTCCTTGCGCTTTCGAGAGATTGAGGATGTGTTGGCCCCCTCCGTGGCCGAGCGGGCNGANCCTGCGGTANATGCAGGTGAAGATTGGTCTGTTCGCTGGGCGCCGATACCGGATGCTTTGGATACTTCATTGTGTTCTGGAATTGTTGTTCTCGAGGGCGATACNATGGNCCTGGAGACGGCGTTGCTATCACTTCAGGTGAATCGCTTGCATTGCAGCCCATTGATGCCGGGATCGAGGTGTGAACTTGAGTTGCTTCCCGGCGCTATCGGGCGAAAGGGGAGGGTCAATGGGGACACGCTGCGGTTTCGATGGAACACCCGAACGGTCAATGACGTGGGGTCTATTTTGCTTCTGAGGGACACAGCATTGGGTGAGGAAAAGANCCNGCCATTGTTTGTTTTGACTGCGGCGTCAGGAGATCCTTTGTATCGCTTCGGGATGGACGAAGAAGGACGTTTCTCAGGCTTGGATCCGGGTCGTTATGGCCTCGTGATGATTGATGACCTAGATGGGAATGGACGGTGGACGGGTGTGGATCCGGAAGCGATGCAAGAGGCTGAGTTGGTAACTGTGTTGTCAACCGGTATTGATGTGCGGGCTGGATGGGAGGTCGAATTGGTTCTGCCCGTTCTTCCACGGCCCTGATTTGAAGACCCATTCGGGTGCAACGCAGGTGCCCTGTTTTCCGTTCTAACTTTGAGAAAATGCGGCGATTGCATTGCGTCATAGGTGGCCTCATGGCCTGTTTCGGGTCTTCGGGCATGTCGGCTCAGGATCCCTGTGTTTCCACAGGCAATGGCGAGCCATACGTCTCGACCAACCCGAATTATGTCTGTGAAGCGTTGGAAGCCTTTGTGTATATCAACGTGGCGCAGGGTTATGCGACACCATCTGATGCCGCTCCTGAAAATTTTGATTTCAACTGGTATCCAACAGAGGTGCTCGGGGGCATGGGAACGCAGAGCTTCGAAATGGTGTTTGACAGCACCGTGACCATTTGGTGTGTTGCGGAGGACCTTGTAAACAATTGTACCTGGACGGACACAATTACGGTCCAAGTGGAGGGGGCTGTTGACATCGGCCTTCCAAATGACACGTTGGTCTGCGATTTGAACAGCTTTACCCTCCAGCCTTCCGCAGAGGCCCAAGCGATGCCCGGCATTTCTTGGAATTGGGAGCCCTCGCTTCTTCTTTTGGATGCCCAGACGGCCACGCCTCAATTGCTCATCGATGCTGATCAGTGGTATTACGTGACGGCAACAACGCCAGCACCAGGCAATTGCGCCTATGAAGACAGCATATTCGTAACCGCTACTGTTGCGGCTGTGGAGTTGGGGCCGGATCAAGAGTTGTGTGAGGGTGAAACGGCTGTTTTNAATTGTGGAATCAACCCGAATGCTGAGGACATCACCTGGAGTACAGGGGATTCGGTTCAGACCATTGTTGTGGACTCGAGNGGCGTCTATTGGGTAACGGCATTGCATCCTCAGGGATGTACCCGAACGGATACGGTGACCATTGACGTTTATGAAAATCCAGANATCTCCCTTGAAGCAGGCACTGCAGCCTGCGAGGGGCAGCCAGTCAATCTGATAGCCAGTGTGACATCAGANACCACTGTNGCGGGAGTGGGGTGGTCTACAGGGGAGGCTGGAACGACCATTACGGTTACAGGTCCCGGCGTGTATGAGGCCATTGCGGTGACGGTGACGGGGTGCACGGAATCGGCTTCGGTTTCCCCGGATTTCTTGCCTTCTCCTCAACTGGAATTGGCTTCTGACACCACGTTGTGTCTGGATGAAGAGGGACCAATTTGGGTGGACGTGAGTCAGCCGGGAGTNTCGTTTTTGTGGTCCAATGGGGGCGATCAACCTGGCGCACTTCTTTCGGAGGCCGGGGTGTACAGTGTGACGTTGACCCTGTTGGCTAACGGATGTCAGGATTCGGCCAGCATTGAATTGGTGGACTTCTGTCCCCAAGACAGCGTGTTCTTTCCNAATGCCTTCACACCAGACGGAGACCTCATCAACGATCGTTTTGGCGGTTTTGCGGAGTCCATTGGCACCTTTCAGCTCGCTGTTTTTAGCCGGTGGGGCGTGGAGGTGTTCCGCAGCGACGCCNTAGAACAACGGTGGAACGGACGNCTCNCCAATGGCGAGTTGGCCCCTGCGGGCATGTACGGNTATAGAGCGGTTTGGCGACCGNTTGGTGAGGACGGCGNGTCTGTTTTGCAGTTTCGGGAAAAGGTCGGAACCGTGACGCTTATTCGTTGACCTCTAGCAAGCGATTGACGTTGCCTAGNGTGCCAAAGACAACAAGNGTGTCGGTTTTTTCNACTGTTGTGTCTGGCCGCGGAATGCCAATGAGGTGNTCTTGATCTTCGCCTTGTTCGTTNTAGGTCCGCCGGATGGTAATCAGGCGAAGCTCATAGCGGTTGGTCAGATCGATGTCGCCGAGGGTGCGTCCAATGCAACCGGTTGGCGCTTTGATTTCCGCAATTTCATAGTCGTCGGGCAATTCGAGGAACCCCCGGAGGTTGGGGTTCATGAGCCGTTCGGCAACGATACCCGCAAATTCTGTCTCGGGTGCGAGGATCTCTTCGATGCCCAGCTTGCGCAAGATTCTTTCTTGGTCGCGGCCTGAGGCCCGAACAATGACCCTTGGAATTCCGAGGTCCATCAGGTTCAGTGTTGTGAGGACTGTGGCTTCGAAGTTCTCCCCGATGGCAACGACTGCTGCATCCATGCCCTCTAGCTTTTGGCTGCGAAGGGCCTTGGGATCGGTAGAGTCCATAGTGATGGCGATGGCGACGTCGTCCGCCACATTTTCGACGCGTTCTTCTACACAGTCGATGGCGAATACTTCGGCACCACGGCCAGCCATTTCCAAGGCGATGCGGGAACCGTACTTGCCNATTCCGATCACCACGTAGCGCATGCTCTTCATGGTTGCAATNTACTTNGCGGCGCGGAGGCCCTCATCGAGTATGACGAGGAAACGGGCAACATCTGAAAACCGGTTGTAGAGCGGAACCGGCGCGAGCCGGATAACAGCGGGCTCCCGCCAGTCTGCAACCACACCGTGTTTGGTGAGGTGGTCAAAGAGGGGTTTTCCCTGCCNGTGAGCGATGACGCTGNTTTGNCAACCTCTGCTTTCGGGCGCTTCAGGTGTTAAAATTTCGAGGTTTGCCCCCGTTGCTTCAGCCACACTCTTGATGCCGCGTTCAAGGAATCCGGTCAGGGCGATGCTTTTTATTCGAAGGCGGTCCATCCCCGCTTTTCTGAATTCGGTTAACGATGCGAGCAGGGCTGCCATATTGAGCACGGGGGCGTTGGAGGTCTGCCAGCCTTCCGCGCCCGGCATCAAGTCGAATTCGGGTTCCATGAGGAAGCGTCGGCTGGCCGAGTGGCCCCACCACCCTTCTAGCCTGGGTAGGTCGGGTCGGTTGGCATGTCGGCTGTGTACGAAAGCCCCTGCGGTGCACCCTGGACCTCCGTTCAGGTATTTGTATCCGCACCAACAGGCGAAGTCCACGTTCCAGTCGTGAAGTTTCATGGGGACATTTCCCACAGCATGAGCGAGGTCGAAACCGCAGGTTGCCCCTGCTGCATGAGCAGCCGTTGTGATGCGCTCCATGGGCATCCATTGGCCTGTGTAGTATTGGACACCACATAGCATGACGCAGGCGAGGGAGTCTCCTTCTTCTTCGATGCGGGCTTCGATGTCTTCAACCCGCAGGGTATGCTCGCCCTTTCGCGGGGCCAATTCAATCAGATTGTCTTCAGGGTCGATGCCATGCAGTCTCATCTGGGACAATGCAGCATAGCGATCACTTGGGAAAGCGCCCTGTTCGATCATGAGTTTGGTTCGCCGTCCTTCGGGCCGATAGAATGAGATGAGAAGCAGGTGGAGGTTGACCGTCAGTGCGTTCATGGCGACGACTTCCTCCGGCTTTGCACCTACTATGTGGGCGAGGTCTTCTGTGGCATAGCTGTGGTAATCAACCCAGGGCCGACGTCCGTTGAAGTGTCCTTCGACACCCAATTTTCGCCAGTCGTCTAATTCTCCTTCGATGAAGGCAGATGCTTCCACCGGCTGAAGCCCGAGGGAGTTTCCTGTGAAATACAGCACCTCCTCATTTCCTTGGCGGGGCATGTGAAACCGGTTTCGGAAACTTGATAATGGGTCTTGAAAATCTCGTTCCTTGGCTTCAGATAGGAAGACGGGGGCTTCGGTCCAGTTCGTCGTGACAGGGGGCATGGGGGGGGCGGTTCTCGGTCGACAAAGGAAGGGTCTGCTTGGCCTTCAGCGCTAATTTCGCAACGAAAGCCAATCCATGTTCGAGATGAGCCACACCCGTGACCGCAGTGCTGAATTGTTTGAAGAGGCCCAACGCTGTTTCCCCGGAGGAGTTAATTCTCCCGTGCGTGCCTTTGGTGCAGTCGGGGGCACACCCTTGTTCATGGACCGGGGCAAAGGGCCGCATATATGGGATGCAGATGGACAGAGGTATGTCGATTTCTGTTGCTCTTGGGGCCCACTCATTTTGGGTCATGCGCACCCTGTGGTGCAGGACCGCATCATGAAGGCGGTTCAAGACGGAACTTCATTTGGCACGCCGACGCGTCTCGAGAATGAGTTGGGCCGGATGATTTTGGACCACCATCCTTTTGCCGAGCGCATCCGTTTCGTCTCCAGTGGAACCGAGGCGGCCATGAGTGCCATCCGATTGGCCCGAGGCGTCACGGGGAAAAACAAGATTCTCAAGTTTGACGGGTGTTACCATGGCCACGTGGACGCTTTGCTCGTTAAGGCGGGAAGCGGACTTGCCACACTTGGGACGTCTACATCTGCTGGTGTCCCCGAGGCTTATGCGCGGGAAACGTTGGTCCTTCCTCTCAATGATTTGGAGGCACTTGAAGCCACAATGAAGGTGCATGCCGATGACCTTGCTGTAGTGGCGATTGAGCCGATTCCAGCCAACAACGGGTTACTCATTCAAGACGCCTCGTTCCTTCAAGGCGTTCGTGATTTGTGCGACCGTTATGGTGTGCTCCTCTTATTTGATGAGGTCATCAGTGGTTTTCGTGTCGCTTTTGGAGGTGCTGCCGAGTACCACGGCATTCGGCCGGATGTTATGGCGTTTGGCAAGATCATTGGTGGGGGTATGCCCGTAGGCGCGTATGCTGCGTCAGCGGACATCATGGAGCACGTTGCCCCTTCAGGCCCCGTTTATCAAGCGGGCACGCTCAGCGGAAATCCCGTGGCGATGGCGGCGGGTGCAGGTCAGCTGTCCGTCTGCTTAAAGCCCGGTTTTTACGAGGACCAGGAACGCCGGACCCGGCGATTGATAGACCCAATTTTGGATCATGCAGAAAAGAAGGGGCAGCCGCTGCGTATTTTCAACCGAGGGAGCATTTTCTGGCTGGCTTTTAGCGATAGGATTCACATTCGACGCAGCAGTGAAATTGACCCCGATAGCATGGCACACTTCAGCAAGCTGCATGCCGCCCTTCTGGAGCGTGGAGTGTATTTGGGTCCATCTGGATATGAGGTTGGCTTTGTTTCTGCTGCTCATTCTGATGCGGTAATAGACGAAGCATCCGCAGCGTTCGTCGATGCATTGGACGTGGTGTTCGACTGAGGTTCAGTCCAGAAAGAGGAGAAGGCCCAAAGCGTCGAAGATCAAGAGGGCGTCGAGCAGACCGTAATACGTTTCTGGGCGGTCTCTCCTTGCCATCAAAACAGCGGGTCCCATGGCCAACAACCCCACGAGTGGGCCCCATGCTGGAGCGGGTAAGATGTACAGTCGGAAGGCGATGGCGAGAGTGACCAACGCCAGAGCGAGCCACCGCGTGCCATGGTCGCCAAGTACTTGGGCCCAGGTGCGCATGCCCTCAGGGTCCCATTTTGTGTCGCGTAGGTCAAAAGGCAGTGTCAGGGCTGCGATGACCAGAAAGCGTTCTCCGCATATAAAGAGGGTTTCAGGTGGGAGAGCGGATACACCTGCGGTGCTCCACCAAATGGGCCACAGGGCGGTGATGGTGACCCATGCCCCAGCAATCCATATCATTTTGGCGCCGGGAATTCGTCGGAGGGCCTGTCGTTCTCCACATTCACCAGGAAGTCCGGCATACAGTGCTGTGACGGAGGTCGCTACCAATAGAAGGGCCAAGAGGGCCAAGGGTGAGGATCCAGAAAGCAATGGGAAGACCTGACTGGTCAATATTGCCGGTATTGTTGCCAAGGGAATCAAGAAAAAGGCACACGCCTTGAGTGAGGGCTGCCGCTTTTGGTGCCACACTTGATGGGCTGGTCGGAGGCCCCCAGCACGTGTGGATTTGACATGTCGTTGCCAAGTGTAGGCCAACCATGTGGCGCTTCCTATGCCCAGGGCAAACGCCCCGCCCAATCCGTGCGAGAATTTGACGTGTGCGAGTTGGAAGGAGGCCAAAACACACGCACTCGAGGCGAGGGAGATGATGGCATTGGACCAAAGTATGTTTCTGGCGTCCACGGACCTGAAAATTAAATAGCCCACATGGACAAAACGATTATGAACACGGGACACAATCAGGTGTTGTCTCGGTCTATTTTTGACCCTTCTCATAGCAAAGCGAAATGGCATCCGGAACATTCGTCCACAGGCACCTCGGACCGAGGGAGGAAGAGCAGGCCAACATGTTGGCCGTCACAGGTCATGACTCAATGGAAGCCCTCATAGCGAGGACTGTGCCTCAGGCCATTTTGAGTGATAAACCGATGGCGTTGCCAGAGGGGGTGACCGAATCTGCCTATCTGGATCACATCGATAAAGTGGCCGCCAAGAATATGGTGTTCCGCAACTATATCGGCATGGGCTATCACCCTACTGAAGTGCCCAGTGTAATTCGCCGGAATGTCCTTGAGAATCCGGGCTGGTACACAGCTTACACACCATATCAGGCTGAAATCGCACAGGGTCGCCTCGAGGCACTGTTGAATTTCCAGACTATGGTTTGCGAGTTGACGGGGATGGAGATGGCCAATGCCAGTCTACTTGACGAAGCCACTGCCGCTGCGGAAGCCATGACCATGCTGTTTAATTCCCGCAGTCGAAAGGCGGCAAATTCAGGGGTAAACCGCTTTGTGGTGTCTGATGGAGTCTTCCCCCAGACTTGGGCGGTGCTTCATTCGCGTGCAGTTCACCTCGGTATTGACATAGAGCAGCGCCCAGATTCGGACTTGGATTTGGACGACTCGACTTTTGGTTTGTTCCTGCAGTATCCCGATGACCGGGGCAGGGTTGAGCCCTTGAAGGACACAATTGCTCGGGCTCATGAACGCGAAATCCGGGTGGTTGTGGCCACAGATCTGCTTGCTTGTGCCCTGGTCCAATCCCCGGGCAGTATGGGCGCAGATGTCGTTGTTGGAAACAGCCAGCGGTTTGGTGTGCCCATGGGTTATGGTGGCCCTCATGCCGCATTTTTTGCGACCCGGTTGGAGTTCAAGCGCAATGTGCCAGGACGGGTGATCGGGGCTTCTGTGGACCGATTGGGCAATTTGGCCTATCGCATGGCCCTGCAAACCCGAGAACAGCATATTCGCCGTGACAAGGCAACGTCCAACATCTGTACCGCTCAGAGCCTGCTCGCTGTGATGGCGAGCATGTACGCTGTTTACCACGGCCCTCAAGGTCTCCGGGCCATTGCGCAGCGAATTCACGGGCTTGCTACGGCACTCGGTGAGGCGGGTAGACAGGCTGGCGTGAGTCCAATTTTCGAGCAGTTTTTTGACACGGTGGTCTTCGCGATGGATGACATTGGAGCTGTCATGGAGCGGGCCAATCGTAAGCAAATCAACTTGCGTTACTTCCCCGATGGCGTGCACGTAGGTGTGTCATTCCATGAATGCACACTTTCAGGCGACTTTACCGACCTGTGCGAGGTGTTGGGTTTTCACGCCGTGCCAGCACCGGATCAGGTGTCATCGTCCTTGGCCGAGCAGATGCGTCCGGTGGATTATTTGCACCACCCCGTCTTCAACAGCCATCGGTCGGAGACCGCCATGATGCGGTACTTGAAGCACCTAGAGAACAAAGATCTGTCTCTGACGCACTCCATGATTCCCTTGGGGTCTTGCACGATGAAGCTCAACGCGGCGACCCAGTTGTTGCCTATCGGGTGGTCAGCATTCGCCCAATTGCATCCGTTTTGTCCACCTGAACAAGCGGCCGGCACGCGAGGTATGATTGCAGAACTCGAACAGTACCTCTGCGAGATTACCGGATTCTCAGGGATGAGCCTGCAGCCCAACAGCGGCGCACAGGGGGAGTACACGGGATTGCTTGTCATCCGCGCATATCACGCTTCGCGCGGTGAGTCCTACCGGGATGTCTGTTTGATTCCTTCATCGGCTCATGGCACCAATCCAGCTTCTGCTGTGATGTGCGGTATGAAAGTGGTGGTGGTGGGGTGTGACAAACACGGGAATATCAACCTCGATGAGCTGAAGGAAAAGGCAGCTGAGCACGCAGACAGTTTGGCTGCCCTCATGATTACGTACCCGTCTACGCACGGGGTGTTTGAGAAGCACATCCTCGAAGTCACGGAGACGGTCCACGCGAATGGTGGGCAGATTTACATGGATGGAGCCAATATGAATGCACAGGTTGGGCTCACCAACCCTGGCCGAATTGGGGCTGATGTTTGTCACCTCAATTTGCACAAGACCTTTGCCATTCCGCACGGGGGCGGCGGTCCGGGTGTGGGTCCAATTGGCGTGGCTGAGCACCTTGTTCCGTTTTTGCCAGGGCATGTTTTGGATTCGGTGGGAGGCGAAAAGGCCATCCGTGCGGTCAGTGCAGCCCCTTTTGGAAGCGCACTGATTCATCTGATTTCATACGCTTACATCCGACTGCTCGGGCCAAAGGGATTGAAGAAAAGCACAGAGGTGGCCATTCTTAATGCAAACTATCTGCGGGCGCGTCTCGAAGGGCATTATGATGTGCTGTACAAAGGCAAGTCTGGTAATGTTGCCCACGAGATGATCATTGACTGTCGGTCTTTCAAGGCGAGTGCAGGTGTCGAAGTGACCGATATCGCGAAGCGCCTCATTGACTATGGGTTCCACGCGCCCACGGTGAGCTGGCCTGTGGCAGGGACGCTGATGATTGAACCAACGGAAAGTGAATCTTTGGATGAACTGGACCGCTTCGTCGAGGCGATGGTGTCCATTCGGGAAGAAATTCGGGCCATTGAGTCCGGTCGTTTTGATCGAGAAGACAATCCCGTTCTGATGGCGCCCCACACGGCTGCTGAATTGACGGCGAGTGAATGGCACCATCCATATTCCCGGGAAGAGGCGGCCTATCCGGTGCCGGTGATGAGGGAGCGAAAGTTCTGGCCTTCTGTGGCCCGCGTGGACAATGCGCATGGCGACCGGAACTTGGTTTGCACCTGTCCGAGCGTGGAGCTCTACACAGAGCCGTTGGGAGTCTGATTCGGAGGCATTGGTGCGCGGTGGGTTCGGGGGCTATATTCGCCGCACGAATCCAACACGACATAACATGAAGCACCTCTACACTTTGGTCTTCGCGATGCTCACGGTGAGCTTCGCATTTGCACAGGCACCGGTCCGTGAATACGCCGGTCGCGACATCACGGCTCGCCCTGCTGAGGGTCAGCACGTGGACTACACACGAGAGATCATCTACACAAATGATTTCTCCGACTGCTCAGGACTCACTTTCGTTAACGCCTATGATGAAGGTTACACCGATTACATCGACGGCATCAACTGGGAGTGCACCACTGCTGGGCCAACTGGCCCTTACGCCATCGTTGGCATTACCTCTACCACAGCCGACAACGGTTATGTGATGGTTGACTCTGACCTTTTTGGTGCAGAGGAAAATTACGCTGCCAGCTGGACGGAGAACTGCTGGTTCAGCATTGACGATCCAGTTGACCTCACAGGTCACCCATTTGTCACGGTCGAGTTTGAGAACTACTACCGCTGCTGGGATAACACAGCTGATATTGAGCGTTGCTACCTCGAGATTTCCCTCGACGGCGTCAACTGGCCAAATCCAGAAACCCTCGAGGTTGAGGAAGGCTATGTGGTGGTTGCGGACGACACCGTTGCCGCTCGCTACGAAGTGTTTCCAACTTATGAGCGCGGAGATGAGAGCTCCAATCCTTACGTTGCCCGTTTTGACATTGGGGATGTAGCAGGAGATGAGTCTTCGGTTTACTTCCGTTGGCGCTGGGTTGGCCAGTGGGGCTATGCCTGGATGGTCGACGACTTTGTGGTCTTTGATACACCGGCCAACGATGTTCGCATTGCTGAGTACACCAGCTTTACGGACTTCTTAACCACGGGCCTTTGGGAGGCTCAGGTGTGGCCTGAGAGCCAAGTGCCCGCTTTGGACCTTGCAGTGGCTGTGACCGGCCTCGGTACAGCGGTGCAGCCCAATACAACCCTCTCGGTGGCTGTGAATGGCAGCGATGCTGACGGTGGTACGAGCACAGGTTTAGACATTGCTTATGGTCAAACGGACACCCTCCGTGTTCTCGGGTGGGAGGCTCCTGGACAAGGCACCTACACCTTTGATTACACTGTGGCTTCTGACAGCACGGATGAGTATCCTGCTGACAACGTTGCACAGCAAGCCATTGAAGTGGTAGAATACCAGTACGGTCGCGACAATGGCCAGTTTATAGGCGCTACCCCTGCAGACGGTACTGTCGACTTTATCGCGGGTGTCCCTTACGACGCTGTCAACGACATGACCGTTTACGGCATCGACGTGGCTGTGATGGACGCATCTGACGTCGGTGCTGAGGTGGTTTGTCACCTCTTCGATTGGGTTGAGTGGAACAACGGCGGAGGCCAATACGATGGTCTTCTCACCACTTCTGAGGAGGTGCAGTTGGAAGCTGATTTCTTGAACAGTGGCGATGGCGAAGTGTCATGGTACACCTTCGCATTGGAAGAGCCATATGAGGTTGCTGCAGGTGAAGCTGTGATGGCCTGCTTCGAGCACCTTGGAGGAGACAATGTTCAGATTGGAACAAGCAATGCTCAGTATGCTCAGACTGTTTTCATCTATGGTCCTTTTGGAACGGGAAGTGCTTATGACTGGTACTACACCACGAACTGCCCCATGGTTCGCCTTAACCTAGATCCAAACGCCACCACCACCATGAGTGTGGACAACGTGGCTGGTGAGGGCTTTGAGCTCGGCCGTGCGTATCCAAACCCCGCCACTGGTAACACCCGTGTCGACTTCACACTGGATGCTGCTGCTGATGTGACCTTTGAGGTGACCAGCTTGACCGGGGCTATCGTGCGCCGTATGGATCTCGGCGTTCAGCCTCCAGGCATCCAGCGTGCGGTTCTCGACCTCCAAGGCCTCACGGCTGGCATGTACACCTACACGATTGTCGTTGACGGTGCTCGCGCCACCCGCAAGCTTGTGATCAAGTAATTCTATCGCGTTTGTGATACACTAAAAGGGGGGCTTCGGCCCCCCTTTTTCATGCTTGATTGCGGAGTTTAATGCAAAACAAAATGTGCGGCCTATTTTGGTCGACCAATCGAAACCATGAAGCACATTTTTACCCTTGCTGCCATTATGCTGGTGGCTTTCCACGTTTCGGCCCAAATGGCCACAGAATTGCCTAGACAGGCGACGGAACAGGAGCTTGAAAACAGCCGTCTTCTCGGACTTGAGGAGATCCTTAATGCAGAAGCCAGTGGACTGCGTGGTGGTGGCGGGGCCATCACATTCTTCTATGAGGACTTTGCCAACGGCTTTGCCGGAAACAACGGTTATGGGGCTTTAACTGTGGAGGACACGAGCCCGGATGTCACCATTTGGCAATATGTGGATGCGGCTGGCGACGGATATTATCAAGATGCTACCGCTTCAGGCGTACAGCCACCAGCGGGAGAATTCAGCACCAACATTGGAGCTCTGAGTAGCGAGACTGCTGACAACGGATGGATGGTGTTTGATCCAGATTACTACAACACGCCAATCTCCAGTGGAGTGGAGGACACTGAGGGCTACCTCAATCTCCCTACTTTGGATATGACTGACTTGGAGAGTGTTGTCATCAGCTGGGACCAGTACTTGCGCTACTGCTGCTACCCTTACATCCCCATTTTCGTGGAGGTAAGTGTTGATGGCGGTGGCACATGGACGTCCTTTGAAGCGGGCGGCACGTTCATTCCATCGGCCAACACGGCAAGTGCCAATCCTCTTGTTACGAGCTTGGATATCAGTTGTGCTGCTGCTGGTGAGTCCGCGGTGGACATCCGTTTTGCATACCGTCAGAACCCCACTGTGGGTAATGGCTACAGCCACTATTACTGGGGCATCGACGACATTCGCATTGAAGCGAACCCTGTGGCCAACAGCATGGAGCTGGTTCAGCTAACCAACGGCGATGTCTATTTGCTTTTCGAATACAGGGTGACCCCGTTGGAACAAGCCATTCCTGAAGCTGATGGAGGCGTTCTGGCAGGGGTTCTGTATCGCAACAATGGATATCTCAATCAAGACAGTTGTGTGATCACTGTCGAGGTGCTGGATGATCAGGGGACTGTTCTGAGTACAACGTCTACAGAGCCTTTCACTGCACCGTCTTTTGCCAACAATGAGAATTGTCCTGCGAACTCACAGGACACCCTTTACATCGCGACGGGTTGGGAGCCTGAGACAGAAGGGCTGTACACTCTGCGTGCTACCATGTCGAGCGACAGCATTGCTGACGCTGGTATGTTGGAGTTGGACATGGAATACACAGAGTGTGAGTTTGGTCATGACAACCCTGGCACGTTGGATGTTGAACTCGGTCCCCGTTATGACGACGAGAATGAGTTTTATGAGCCCACGGGTTACGGAAACCGCTTCACATTCCACAATGAAGGCACAACGGTTTACGGACTTGCGGTGGCGTTCGGTCCAAGCACGTCCACGGGAATTGACTTCGAAATACGGTGGATCGATCAAGATCCTGAAGTCGGATTGAGTGATGCCCCCTATGAATTTGCTGAGTTCACTTCGGATGAAAATTGGGCTGGAACAGCGGACAACCCTGTCTATTATCCCCTTGCTTTTGAGGATGAAATTGAGGTGGGCGTGAATGGACTGGCTACG
The DNA here is from genome assembly GCA_002720375.1 of Crocinitomicaceae bacterium. Lineage (GTDB taxonomy): Bacteria > Bacteroidota > Bacteroidia > Flavobacteriales_D > Sanyastnellaceae > UBA8752. The sequence goes on from PBIE01000013.1 coordinate 14,370, forward strand.
CCTGGCTTCTATGCGGGAGCTGTGGTCACCGAGTTCGATTGGGAAGACCTCGAATTGACGGTTTTGGGCAACGGAAACAGTGACACGGACAATAGCACCATCATCTACCAGCAGGCGGGTAGTGGCGAATTCGTTTGGTTTACATCACAGACGGCAACTCCAGCTGTTCGTTTGATTACCTGTCCTGTGGTTAGCGTGGATGTGATTGGAGCGTACAATGGCGTTCACCTTCAGGGGAATTATCCAAATCCGACCAACGGGGAAACGCGCTTTGTGTTTACCTCTGATTGGGGC
>PBIE01000014.1 GCA_002720375.1 Crocinitomicaceae bacterium
GTTTCGCCACGTTTCAATCCGCTTCCTCAACTCCACTTCCTGACTGTCCACGGGCAATGAGGCCAATTCTGCCAAAAGTCCTCGGAAACGCTTACGCATAAATTTTCGCCCTCGGGGACCACCGAATTGGTCCGGGTATCCATCGGAAGCACAGTAGACCATGTCGCCGTCTTCGAGGGTCACCACCTGCGTGTTGAATTTGAATTTTCCCGGTTCGAAACTGGCGATGGCGCGCTTGTCGGGCTTCAATTCAGTGACGTCTCCATTTCGAACGAGGTAGGCGGGCGAGTTGGCGCCGGCGAACTCCATCTTTCGTTCTTCTAGATTGATAGACACCAGTCCCAAATCCATGCCGTCCGGGACTTGGTCCTTGGCTTCAAGGCTGCTGTCCTCCCCGCGGTGTAGGACGTTTCGCGCCATTTCATTGAGGCGGTCCAAGATTTTACCAGGTTGGGTATAGACCTTTCCGATGTGCTGCAGGGCATTGTGACCGAGCAGGCTCATGAATGCCCCAGGAACACCATGCCCTGTGCAGTCCACGGCGGCCATGAGCCGCCACGCGTCGAGCTTATGGAACCAGGGGAAGTCACCACTGACACCATCACGTGGCATGTGAAGGACGAATTGTCGGTCAAACACGCTCCTTCGAAGGGTGTCGCTCGGAAGGATTGCACCTTGAATGCGCCGGGCATAATCGATGCTGGATGTCAAGTCTGTATACAGTTTTCGAATCTCTTCTCCTTGGGCCTCCAACTGGTCCGTTTGTCGTTTCAGGACTTCTGTTCTCTCCTCAACCTTGGCCTCCATTTCGCGCTCATAGCTGGCCAGGTCATCGCGCATTCCGATGAGGGTTTTCCCCAAGATATCCTCCTCAGACAATGGCGTGTATTCAGCGTCAAATTGGCCTTGTCCGACTGCAGCGCTGAATTCTCGGGTCCTTTTTAGTCCGGTTGCCAGACGATCCAAAGCCTCTGCCATTTCCCCGATTTCATCCTTTCTGGCGGACATGGGAAAGGGATGGTCGACACCGCGGGCCAGATACATGAGCCTTGCGCGCACCTTTCTCAATGGACGTCGGATGGCCCTGGTGACCCCCGCCGCAATGGCCAAGCCGGCGAGTAGGACAAACAGAGAAATCCAGCGCACCAAAGCGTCCAGTCGTCGACCGCTCGATTCGACTTCTTCATCTGTAATGCGAACGGCCTGCTCAAAATGTGCCTCGAGTGCACCTAGGCCCCCTTCTAATGAGTCCAGTCTAGAATTCAGGTCCTCTCCAGGGTCAAAAGGGTTGTCCAAGATTTCATCGACCCGCACCATTGTCTCGAAGTCTGTGTCAAAATCAACCTTTCTTGTTCCAGGAGGAACCAGTCCCTGCAGATGGTCCAGAAGGGCATCGGTGGCGAGGTGATGTCGATAAAGGCGCTGGTGTATGTCTTCACGATGTGGCGATCGGGACTGCAGGTCGCTCAGCTTTGAGGCGAATCCAGCTTGGTGTCGATCGAGAGATTGATGGGCATCCACATGCAGGTGCACAGGCTCTGGAAGTCGCGCCACGAGTAGAGAATAGGCCCGTATGGCCTCCACGCTTTGTAGGAGTTTCGCGACATCGGCTTTTGCCATATCCAGCGCCACGGATTCGTCCAACAGGCGGGATTGGGTCTTCGTCGTTCTCGCAGTGAGCACGAAGAATATGGCCAGTGTAGCGATGAACAACCCGAAACCGGCGAAAATTCGCGCGCCAATGGAATGGAACCAATTTCGCATTTCAGTCGACTCCCATTTCGACGAGATGCGCCTTGCACCATTCGACCCGGCCCTGATTTAACAGGGCTTCGGACACCACGGCAAGGGCCTCATACCCCGAAGCGCGCTCCGCGTTTTCAGAAATGGCTTGTTCCAGCCCCTCGGCTGCGAGGTTCCATAGGATGGCGGCTTGTTTCAACGCAGAGTCAACAGCATCGAGGTCTTCCTCAGACGCCTTGAATTGGCGAACGCCTTGATTGTATGTGTGTATCGCGAGGTTGTACAAAGAGCGAAAACGATCTGGTTTTCTGGCGGCGGCTCGCTCGTAACAGGCCCTTCCCCAATTGAACCAAGGCCCTGCTCCTTTTTGCTCAGCTTGCTCGGCTTGCACGAAAGCGTGTTCACCCAACAGCTGGTCCAGCCAAACCTCGTCGGGTTCGGCATCCCAATGAGGATTTAAAAAATTCTGGATATCCGAATATGATTTCAGGTGGCTGCGGGCAACTTCTGCTTTTCCCGGTTGACTGGAGCGAACGGCATCTCCAGCGTCCTCAAAGTGGGTGTCAGCAAGGTAAGAGAGCAGCGCGATGAGCTCGTCTTCGAGTTTCGGCTCTGGATTGCGCCTGGCGCATTCTATGGCGGCATCCGTTGCGGCAGAGCGGGCCTCAGAATTGGGGCGTCGCCCATCCCGTACAACAAAGAGCGATTTTTGGATGAAGGCATGGACATACCAGCATGTGGGGTCCATTGATTCCTTTGTATTCAAAGCCTGAAGCATCACGACTTCCGCTTCTTCATAACGCTCAGCTTGAGCCAATGCGACCGCTTCTCGGGTCAATGGTCCTTGTGCGCTGCACAATGCAGCGGAGGCGGACACCAACAGAAAGGCCAGGAAACAAGAAATGAGGTGGCGGCTCATCGACATAGTTTTTGGAGAAAAGGAACGGGAAGCGCCATGCCTTTAGAGGACAGGCCATCTGTGTCTTGGACAATACACAGCTGTGGGTCAGTTCCAACCTTTATTCGTTTCAGAATGAGGTCGAAGCCGTCGATGCTTCCGCCGTCCGTAATGATGAGGGCATTCTTGTTGCCCTTTCGATTCCACCTGTTCACAGCCTTTTGGAGGCCGTCATTTTCGGTCTTGTTCCGTGAAGTCCCACCCAGGAACAACACGGTGAAGTCACTGCGTTCTGAGGCCAAACCTTCTTCATCGAGCGAAACGATGTCCACAGGTAGGCCCGCAATGGCCCTTCCGTCCAGTTTGGACCCTAGATTTTCCGCCAAATCAGGCCAACCCACCACAGCGATGCGGAATGTTTCTCGAGAGGCGAGCTCTGGCCAAAACATTTCTCTGCCAAGCAAATAGAGGTACCGCCTGTATTGGATGGCCCAAATTGGAGAACGGTCAATCTCCGGGTCTTCCATTGGTGCGGACGCAACTGCGGATAGAGTAGGCGGAATACCGCACCCTACGTCAACCATGGCCGGCGCAGTGCACACGCAGCAACCAAGAAGTAGGCAGGAAAGGAGTCGACGCCGCATTAATTGAACCGCTGACTTGCAAAATAGTCCTCGGCGGCGGTAATCAAACCTCCGGGTCCAGTTGTTCTAGGTCCCGGTCAAACAGATATAGACCGGCACTATCAGAACCAATCATGGCCAACTTGTCGAGAATGGTGCGCGCAAGGGCCTCTTCTTCAATCTGCTCTGAGACATACCATTGCATGAAATTGTGGGTGGTATAGTCCTTTCGGGAAAGGCAGAGGTCGACCACTTCATTGATGCTGGCCGTCACTCTGGTTTCGTGCTCCAAAAGCGTGGTAAAGACCCCTTGTAGCCCCTCGAATTCAGCTTTGGGTGCCTCTAGCATGGGGATATGCGCTTTGCCGCCGCGTTCATTCACGAATCGAATAAGCTTGAGCATGTGTTGTCGCTCTTCGTCACTGTGTCGGTAAAGAAAAGCGGCTGTTCCATTAAGACCACTGGTCTCCGCCCAAGTGGCCATTCCCAAGTAAAAGTGAGATGATCGCGCCTCCATTTCGATCTGGCCGTTTAAAGCTGATTCAATCTGCTTGTCCAACATGATTCAATTTTTTTTGAATTACGCGCTTTGTTAGTATACACTTAAATCATACAAATACAATAGATTGTGTATTCATTAAAGGGCAATTCTTTTTCGAAAAATCAGGTGAATTAGAATCCCTACAGGCATGAGCATGACACCAAAGAAGACGCTCAATCGGGTGACCCAAATGTTGTTTTTACGCTTGATACTGTCCCGCCAAATCCAACGGGTAGCAAAGATGTCACCCGCTACCATGTGGGCCCACATGGCTGTGACGCCAGCTTGTGACGCCATACCCGCGGCCATACCCGCCATGAATCCGTCTGGGTGTGATCCGCTATTGGCGAAGTCGACAAGGCCGCTTGGGTTGAGAAGCATGACTGCGAACCAGATGACAATCGGGCCGAAAAAGAACCATTGCTTGTCCATAAGCTGCGCTGTTTTGGCAGCGTGAGGCTGCAGCAACATCGCGAACCAAAATGGGCCCACCCAGAAGGTGGTCAAGATGAACAAAAGTGTATATAAATCCATGATTTCTGTGTGTTTGACGCTGTTTATTGAGCAGAGTTTACGGCCCTTTCATGCGGCGGGTGTCTCCGCCGTCATTGAATGTGATCCCAAGGTTGTGAATTGGTAGATACCATGGCAGGTCGTTCGTTTCTGTAATCGCTGAGAGGCTTTGGTCAAGCTGAACGATGGGTTCGATGGCCCTTCGGGCCAAATGAGATGCAAGGGCGGTTTGAATGGCTTCCCCATCTCGAAGGGCCACAAAAAGTTGTTGCCTCTGGCCCAGGAGCTTAAGCCTTTCTACAAGTCCGGCACTTTCGAGTGCGGTAATTTGTGTGCTTATGCTACCCCGGCTCGCGCCAGCTGTGGCGAATAGTTCGTCCGAACTCATAGGCTTTGGGCTGACCAGAAGCAATCCGTGAAGGCGTCCTGCCGTTTTGGTGAAGCCCCAGTTTTTGAGAATACCGGGCCACTCGTCCAAAAAGAACTTGGCGGCATCAGTATACTCTTCTCGTGCTGGCGTCGACCGCATATGTTTCAGTTTAAATTGAAATTAGGAAAAAATTTTGAGCCTTATAGGTTGCAGATTTACAGGGAGTTGAGTTTTATTAGAGATACGTTCAATCAGAAGCTTGGCCCACCTTGGTGCGATAAGAACACCCCGAGTACCCAATCCGTTCAACGTGTAGAGCTGATGTTTTGCGGAGAGTTCACCGACTGCAGGCCGTCTGTCTTTGGAAACGGGACGAATACCGACGTCGTGTTGGATGAGTTCAAACCGTTCGGCTCGGCCCATCGCTTTGTGGGCGGCGTCTAAGAGGAATTCCGCTGTCGCGGGTGTGGGGTTCAGGTCCGTTCTGTTCCACTCGTAGCTCGCTCCAAGGCGCCATGTGCATGATTCCACGGGCAGAGCCCACTTCCCAAAATTCAGGATGAAGTCATCGGTTTTTGCTTGGTCTGAGGTTTTAGCGGAAGTGACAGTCAGGATTTCTCCCCGATTTCCTCTGATGTCTAAACGCTCTCCACCCAATGAATCTTGAGCAGTTGCGATTCCTCTGCAGTCCACAATGGCATCCCATGCCAATGAGGTTTCATCAAGGTCATTATATGTCCAAGCGCTTGACGAATAGCGGTTGAGATTTTGAAGGTGAGACCGCCAGGCTGTGATGAGCAGAGGCAGGTTGACCCAGCCGCCGCCGCGCACACAACCAAAGCCGAATGTATTTTGAGGGTGGCTTATGTGTTTTCCAGGCCCAAGGGCTATTCGGTTTTGGATGGGGTCAATCCATTTTAATTCTGCGCATTTTCTATTCCACTCATCGGCATATTGTTGATTGGGAATACACTTGAAAATGGGCATGAAATGGAGCAGTTTGGTTTTTACCAATGCCTCAAGTTCGCTGTACGCCTGGGTCATTGCGCTGAGGTGAGCATCAGCATCCCAAACTTCTATTATGCGCCGAAACGACATAGGGTTGAACATACCCGCAGCCACTGAAGACGCAGAAGGAGAATTGGAGTCAATCACATGACAGTCCCAGCCTTTCTGCAGTGCAAAGTGGCTCACTAGGGTTCCGGCTAACCCCTGCCCTACCACAAGTATGCGCATGTCAGACAGTCTCAGCTAAAACGCCGAGACGCCTTCCAACCCTTTCGAATGCATCGATGGCTTGGTCAAGGTGCGCTCTGGTGTGCGAAGCACTCAATTGAACTCGGATTCGAGCTGCTCCTCTCGGTACCACAGGGTAGAAGAACCCAATGACGTAAATGCCCTCTTTAAGCAACTCATCGGCCATCAACTGACTGAGCTGGGCGTCTCCCAACATCACGGGCACAATGGCGCTATCTCCGTCTTTAAAGTCCAGCCCAATTCTCCTGAGGCCTCCTTTGAAATATTGGGTGTTCGTTTCAAGTTTATCCCTCAATTCCGTGGTTTCATCTAGCATCCGGAAGACCTCTATGCTGGCCCCCACAATGCTTGGGGCAAGCGAGTTGCTAAATAGATAGGGCCTGCTTCGTTGGCGCAGCATCTCGATGATTTCTGCGCGGCCCGTGGTGAACCCACCCATGGCACCACCAAGCGCCTTCCCAAGTGTTCCAGTAATGATGTCGACCCGACCAAGAGCATTTCGAAGCTCTATGGATCCGCGTCCTGTTTTTCCAATGAATCCAGTGGCGTGACATTCGTCCACCATCACCAGCGCATCGTGTGCATCGGCCAAGTCGCAAATGCGGTCAATTTGAGCGACATACCCGTCCATAGAAAAGACACCATCTGTGACGATTATTTTGAATCGGTGTCCGGCTTCGTTGGCTGCCCTGAGTTGCTTCTCGAGGTCGTCCATGTCGTTGTTTGCAAACCGGTATCGCGCCGCCTTGCAAAGGCGCACGCCATCTATGATGGAGGCGTGATTCAGAGAGTCCGAGATGATGGCGTCTTCCGCAGTCAGCAGAGGTTCAAATACGCCTCCATTGGCATCAAACGCCGCCGCATACAGAATGGTGTCCTCCGTTTGGTGGAATTGGGCGATGGTGTGCTCGAGTTCTTTGTGTATGTCTTGCGTACCGCAGATGAACCGCACGGAACTCATGCCAAAGCCCCGTTCGTCAATGGCCCTTTTCGCCGCGGCGACAACTCTCGGATGGGAGGAAAGACCCAGATAGTTGTTGGCGCAAAAGTTGAGCACCTCTCGACCATCATCAAGTCGGACAACAGCATCCTGTACCGAGTGGATGACGCGTTCCTTCTTAAACAGGCCGTATTGTTCTATGGAATCGAGCTCCGCCCGGAGGTGGGCTTTCATTGAACTGTACATGTCGACGAAGATAGCCGCCGGGCCTTCACTCTTCTTCTTGGTCCGGCCGCACAATCTTATACATCATAATACGCTTGTCCTCGGTGCTCCTCACCCTTTCGATCAGATTTCGGCCAAATCTGGCCTGAGCTTCTGCGTTGACCAATTGGATGTAACGGCTTCTTCTAGAGCGTCGGGTTTCTGGAGATTCTACCTTGTCTAAGTCAATGATATGGTCGAATGCATCGGCCCCCATCTGACGACCGCTGTGCAACAGCATGACTTGGGTCTCTTTGGAAATGGCAACTCGGGCCATCTTCTCTTCTGAGGGGGCCACAGGAATGAACATTGTCTTTTGCCCTCGCAACGCCCGATCGAGGAGTAAGACCACAAAGGCGACGGTCATTACCGAGGCCAAAAGCCATGCCCACAGTTCTTTGTCCTGATCTCCTTTGCTGGATTCAGTTGGAAAATCTGCAGGCAAAATCAGCGGGGCCCATTTTCCACCTTGTGCGATGTCCGTCACCACTTCTACAATCTGCTTACTTGAACTGCTGTAAATCAAACTGTCTCCTTTCCATCCCAGCCAGAGGTTTGGCGGGACATTTCCATCTCCAAATTCAGACTGTATCGTGGCCGCAATCCTGCTTGGCACCAATTTGAATTGAAGGTCAGAATTTCGGATGATGAGGGCGCTCCCTGAATGCATTGCAACGACATAATCACGCAAGTGCCAAGGCACCGTTCTGGACCGCAATCTCGTGATGCTTGGGTTCAGTTTTCCCAAGGGTATCCAGTCCATTCCGCCATGCGGCAAACTGATGACTCTGGTCGGTTCCTGCATGAATTCCAAATCACCATTGAGCATGATGAAATAAGAAGCGGAGTCCAGAACGAAGACAAAAGCGTGCTCAGCACCTGCAGGAGGAGCATTGGTTTGGCTTTGTTCCATTTCCCAGGTTTGTTGGGAATGGAACAACCGTTGTGCATGCAAAAACCAATTGGCCCGGCCATTTTGGAAATACAGTGTGCTGTCATACCAATAGGCGATGGCGCCATCTGAATGACCAACCACATTGCTGATGCTGGCGTTTTCTAGCGTTTCTAGATCGTATGTGATGTACCTCTGGTCACCGACAATAAAAAGTGCGCTCTTACCTTCAGGGGAACGCATACAGTGTATGCGACGCCGGACAGTTTGGTTTCGCGGGGATTCCGTCAAAATTGAAAACGCATCGAAATCCTCCTTTAATAGGCTGTCCAAAAGGGTGGGGTTTGCCCATTTTAGAGGTTCACCGGGATACCACCAACGGGCATTTTTATGGAACAGGGTCGAATCTGGAATGCATTGATTTCCGTCGCTTGCCCCTTCTTGCACTTCCGCGGAGAGAAGTGCTGTAGGGCTGGCCAGAAGCAAGGAGAAAAAAATCTGTTTCCACATAATTCAATGTGTGGGCCCCAATATCGAGATAGGGAGGCGCTTCGCAACGCGCTTGCGCGGTTTACCTTCGTTGCCCATGTCCGAGCAGCCTGCCCGCACCCTTGTCACGTCTGCATTGCCTTATGCAAATGGCCCGATTCACATCGGCCACATAGCCGGCGCGTACCTGCCTGCGGACCTTTACGTAAGGTATCTGCGATTGCGAAAGCGCGATGTGGTCTGGGTGTGTGGTTCTGACGAACACGGCGCCGCCATCACGCTGAGGGCAAGAAAGGAGGGGACGACCCCACGGGCCATCGTAGACCGGTATCATGAAGAGATGCAAAAGGCCTTTCTCGGGCTCGACATCGCGTTTGATCACTACGACAGAACATCGAGTAAAGAGCACCATGCCTTTGCTAAGGCCTTCTTCCTTGAATTGTTGGAGAAAGGGGCTTTCACCGAAGAGACCCGGCAACAGTTCTACGATCCGGTTGAGAAACAATTTCTCGCCGACCGTTACATCCAGGGCGGCTGTCCAAAGTGTTCGAATGACAGTGCATACGGTGATCAATGCGAAAAATGTGGCTCAGCGTTGTCACCCGAAGAATTGGTTGAGCCGAAAAGCACCTTGAGCGGCGTAACTCCTGAGTTGCGTGAAACCACGTTGTGGTATCTGCCCATGGAACGGCACGAAGAATGGCTCAGGACGTACTTGGCAGACGGAAAGTTGGACGGAGAGGCGCACCATGACACAGCAGCTTGGAAAGCTCATGTTTTGGGACAATGCCGCAGTTGGATTGATGGCGGTTTGCAGAGCCGTGCGATGACCCGAGACTTGGACTGGGGCGTTCCGGTTCCAGTAGAGGGTGCAGAGGGAAAGGTGCTTTACGTGTGGTTGGACGCGCCATTGGGTTACATCACGGCCACGCGCAATTGGGCAGAAAAAAAAGGGGTCGATTGGGAGCCATACTGGAAGGACAAAGACACACGGCTGTTGCATTTTATTGGGAAGGACAACATCGTCTTCCACTGCATCATCTTTCCCATCCTGCTCAAAGAACACGGGGGATATCTTCTCCCGCACAACGTTCCCGCTAACGAATTCATGAACCTCGAGGGAGACAAGATTTCCACCTCGAGGAACTGGGCAGTTTGGGCCAAGGAGTACATCGAGGACTTTCCCGGACGGAGCGACGAGATGCGCTATGTCTTGGCATCCATCATGCCCGAGCAGAAGGATGCAGAGTTCACTTGGGAGGACTTCCAGTCGAGGGTCAACAATGAGCTTGCGGACGTTTTGGGGAATTTCGTCAACCGGGTGATTGTGCTCTCGTCAAAGTACTTCGACAGCAAGGTTCCCAATGCCAGTCAGCAGAGAACGGAAACAGATGAGGCGCTTTGTGCACTTCTGGCGTCCACGCCAGATTCCGTGGGGGCTTCGATTGAGAAGTTTCGCTTCCGCGATGCGCTGCAGCATGCCATGGCCTTGGTTCGCGCAGGCAACAAGTACCTGACCGAGGAAGAGCCGTGGAAGGTCATGAAGACGGATCCGCAGCGGACAGCAGACATCCTCAACCTGACCCTTCAGGTGACCGCCAATGCTGCAATCGTCCTGTCTCCCTTTTTGCCGCGAACAGCAAAAAAGATGGCCGAAGCATTGGGAATCGATCACCTTCCGTGGGATGCCGCTGGTGGAGAGGTTGTGCCCGCCGGTCAGCCCTTGGGGGCCCTTCCCATTTTGTTTGAGAAGGTCACGGACGAACAGGTGGAAGAACAGCGCGCCAAATTGGGCGATAAAAAAGGGAAAGAAGGCATGCGAGATGTAGAAAACGAAAAGGGCCAGACCACGTTTGACGATTTCCAAGCCATGGACCTCAGGGTTGCAGAGGTGGTTGCTGCAGAAAAGGTGCAAGGGGCGGACAAGCTGCTTCAACTTACGGTTCGCACTGGCTATGACGAGAGAACCGTGGTCAGCGGCATTGCAGAGCACTTCACCCCAGAGGAGGTTGTGGGCAGGAAGGTGACGTTGCTCGCCAATCTCGCACCCCGCAAGATTCGTGGTGTGGTGTCGCAGGGCATGGTGCTCATGGCGTCGACAGAGGATGGAGGACTGAAGTTCGTGACACCGGAAGAGGGTGCCGAACCTGGAGACATCATTCGGTAATCAACACCCGCTGAACCCGGCCGTTCGCCCGGCGCAGGAGCAGGCGTCCCGATGAGGGTGTGGTGGGGCGGCCGAGGACATCAAACCACAAGGGGTCTCCATTAAAAGCGCCCGATGGAGGACAGGGTGCGCCCACACTTGCAGGAATGCTCCATTCCGTCCAGTTCCAGACACATCGCTCTACGGGTGAACCGGCCATCCATCCTTCGTAGAGTCGAAGTTCCAGAACAAATGGTGAAGCCCAAGTGCTCAGATCGTTCCCGGGTTCATAATCGAGGTAGCGGCTGTGGGGTCCGAGTTGACCGTCGAAGCCAAAGGCGTTGGGGGCGGTGGACACATTTTCGGCGGCTACAATTGTTCCCGCTTCGTCGAAAAGGGCAAACCCTGCATAGCCAAACCAATGGGCAGTTTCGTAATCGGCATTTACTTCCACCTGCAGGTGCCCAAGGGCGGCATCTCCGATGACGACGGGGGTTACTGCAATGGAATCGCAAAGCCCGATATGGCTCCACTCACTTTCTCCGCAGGCAGCGGCTTCACAGTCTTCTAGGGTCTCGAAAGGGACGACACCTCCACAACCACCCCAAGTGAATTGGGTGCAGGTCTGGATATCTTGGTCGAAATACCAAGCCGGGATTGCCGCTTCGCATTCCCCTGGGTCAGGAAGCAATGAGCAGGGGTCTTCTTGTGCCATGGACATGGCGCTGCAGAAGCAGAAAACGAATGCGAGTGGGGCCTTCATGATTTGCGGAAGCGTCCGGTCCGCTGCAGGTACTCCGCGATTTGAATGGCATTCGTGGCCGCCCCTTTTCTCAAATTGTCCGAAACAACCCACATGTGTAAACCCTGCTCGTGCGAAAGGTCTCTGCGGATGCGGCCTACGAAGACCTCGTCCTTTCCCTCAGCGCGTAACGGCATGGGATAGAGGTCGGCCATGGGGTCGTCTTGGATGATTAATCCAGGCATCAGCTGCAGGGCCTCCCGCACATCTGGCACACTAAATGGCCTTTCCATCTCCAGGTACACACTTTCGCTGTGTCCACCTTCAACGGGCACTCGAACCGCTGTTGCACTGACTTCGACTTGCGCGTCATCTAGGATTTTCTTGGTTTCGTGGTGAAGCTTCATTTCCTCCTTGGTGAAGTCGTTCTCCAGAAAGACATCACAGTGGGGCAGACAGTTTCCGTTTATCGGGTGTGGGTAGATTTGCGTTGAATCGACTCCATTTCGCTCCTGCTGGAGCTGGTCGATTCCCGCTTGTCCAGTTCCGGTTACGCTTTGGTAGGTGCTGACAATGGCGCGCCGGATAAGAAACCTGTCGTGAAGTGGCTTGAGGGCCATAACCAATTGAATCGTAGAACAATTGGGGTTGGCAATCAAAAGGTCGCGGTCGGTAATGCAGTCGGCATTGACCTCGGGAACCACCAAAGGCACATCTGCATCCATGCGCCATGCCGATGAATTGTCCACGACAGAGCAACCCCTGTCGGTAAAAGCCCGGGCCCATTGGCGGCTAACGTCACCTCCAGCACTGAACAAAGCCAAGTCTGGGCTTTGTTCTAGAGCCTCCTCGACAGTCATGACTTCGATGGCTTCTCCTTTGAAGTCTACCGTCTTCCCCTGGGATCGCTGACTTGCCGAAGGCAACAGTCGCTTGATGGGGAACTTGCGGGCCGCTAATCCTTGGATGATGGATCGGCCCACCAATCCGGTTGCGCCTACGACAGCGAGGGTTCTACCGTGTGTGGATGCCATGGTCTCCGGTTTTTTTTGTGTTCGTCTTCAAACCCCTTGCGGGCGTTGCATACAGGCACCACAAAGGTAAGAGGTTGCCCCCATGCAGAGTCACAACCAAAGCGCAACGCCCATAGGGTGGTTTTTGGGTGCTTTTTTCCTGTCTCTTTCCGAAACAGGCGCAGGACAATCGTCAAGTGTCCCGCGTTGGGTCATCGGGGCAATACATCCAGATCCCACGCCGGATTTGGGCGCGCCGCCGGCCGAATACATAGCACTATACGCACTGGGGGAAGGGGCGGGAATGGATACAGAGGGCTTGGTCCTTTCTTGGAATGGACACCAAAGGGAATTGCCTGCGGGCCATTGGCCGATGGGAACAACGCTTATTGTCCATCGAGAGTCGGACAGCAGTCATTTTCAGAATGCACCTGAGCCTCATGTTGGGTTGGTCTCGTGGCCCGCCTTGGTCAATGGTGGCACACTCGTCTCTGTTGTCGACTCAGCAGGTGGGGTCATGGATGCTGTTCTATATGATGAGCCCGTCTTGCAAGGTGGAGGTCGGCCTTTACTCAGGAAGAATCCGGCCGCATGCGGGGCAATGGCCAATTTTGTGCCGTGGTCTCCAGGTTTGGGCTTCTTTTCTCCCTTGCACCTGCCCGTTACGCCGTTAGGCGTGACGTGGACATGGGATATGTTGCAAGTGGGGGCAGAAGAAGTTGATCGACTTCTTGTCCGCGCACCGGGTCAGTTGGAATGGAGGTTGCCCGGCCCTGTTGATCCGCGTTCCATATTGGAAGCACAATTGGAAATTGCGGGCATTCCCGCAGAAACCCTCCTCTGGGAGTCAGATTCTGTCCTCACCGCAACTTGGAATGGCAGGGTGGATGGAAACGAGATGACCTCCCCAACCGGGTCATCCACCGTTCGGCTGGGCCCTGTTCGGGCATGTGGCCCCGGCGAAGCAACTGGCCAACTTCAAAACTCACTTCGCGTTTATCCTTTCATGGGAGAGGTTCACGTTGTCGGATTGTTGGTCGACCCATTACCCAACGACCCATTTTCACCCAGCGAACGGGTCACATTGTTCAACAGTTCTAACAGGACATTAGATGCCGCAGGGTGGAACTGGGGTGGAGCCCGTTTGATGCGCCGTAGATTGATGGAAGCAGGTTCTGCAGCTGAATTCAGTGCCACCGAGTTCCAAGGGTGGCCTGGTTTGTCTAATGCTGGTGGTGACATGACCTTGATAACACCGGGAGGATCGACTTTGGCGTCTTGGTCTTGGTCTCCCTGCTCGCATTCATCTTATGCACTGGACGGAGAAGGGATTCCCTTGGAACGCGGCCCAAACCCCACATCCGGATGGCAAACTGAAGGACACCCCTTGGAGGATCAGGAACCGGTCATCCTCGGTTTTGGGTGCGCTCGTGATGGATTGGGACAGGTTGCTCAACTTCAGGTGCATCTGCACCTACCAGCTGCATTCCTCAGCGGATCGGAATGGGAGGCCATTATGCCCGATGAAACGACTTTGGCGTTGGAGGTCATCGGTACTTTACAAGGGTCGAACACTCTTGTTTTGGGCCGTTCCGATGGCTCTGCTCTCTCTTTGGATTGGCCCTTGGGCTGCACTTTGAAGGGGCGGCAGCCGGAACACCATGGCGCGGGATTGAGCTCCGTTGGTGTAGCCAGCTGGTCCATTGATGTCGCTTGTCCGACCGAACCTGTGGCATCTCCCTTGGATTTGAGGATAACCGAGGCCTTGTGGGATGCGAAGGACGGCGGCGGTGAATTTGTGGAGGTGAAGAACCTGGGGCAATCACCGGTTGATTTGAGTGGTTTACAGGCAGCAGAAGCCGAGGAGCAGAATCCGGGAAACTGGCGAACGTGGGTGGACGAACGGGTGTCACTTGTGCTAAGTCCTGGGGAGGTGATGGCTTTTGGTCGTTGTCCTCGCTGGTACAGCGCGGACCATGCCGTTGCCGGGCCGGCCTGCTGGCCATCGACTTCTTGGTCTGCTCTTCCAGATGATGGTGGATCGTTGGCCCTTCGGCTTCCCTCCCAGGGTCCTGAACCTTTTGATTGGGTGTCTTGGCATTCTGACATGCGCGGTCCTTGGTGGTGGAAGTCGGATGGCTGGTCTTGGTCGAGGATTGGGTCGGGACCGATGGACTGGGGGCCATCACCAGACGGGGGTTCCCCCGGGAGCAAGGGGCCCGCGTTCCCTCTGAATTGTGTTGGCCGTGATGTTCCTTTCAAGGTGGAAAGCGGGCTGGATGGGTTGCCCGTTTTGCATTGGGAATTTCCATCTCTAGGCCATGGAATTCTTCTCAGGATGGTGGAATGGCCGAGCGGATTCCTTAGGGCCAGTTTTTTGATGGAACCGGCGGAACTGGCTGGGCGTTGGGCATGGGATGGTTTCGATTCTCAAGGTCTTCCAGTGCAGCCAGGGGGCTTGTTGTGGGACCTTCGATGGTGGGGCAGGTCGTGCAAGGGTCGGTGGCGCACGCACATTCGGGTTCCCGGCCATCGTTGATTGTGGGTGCAGGTGTACTTCCCGATGCACGACATTGCAGCTATGTTCGAAGGAACCTTGCGCACAGTCGAAGAGCTGCCCGGGGGGTGGTGGATGGGGTGGTTCCTTCTGGCACTTGCTTGGGGCCTTTTTCAGCGGGTCCAGCCGAACTACATACAGTGGATGCAATGGGCATGGACCGACTATCGCCTTCTCGTTCTTGAACTTGGAGACAGGCAACGTACGCATGCGTCCTGGGTGGTGGCGAATCTTTTGTCCGGGCTGGCCTTGTCCATGGCCATAGCGGGCATGATGACCGTTTCCAATTCGGTCATTCCTTCTTTCTCTCTCGTTCTCGTTCTTCGTCTGTTTTTGATTTGGAGCCTTCTGATGGGATTGAGATGGATGGTGTCCATGCTTTGGAATATGCATGCTGGAGATGCCCATGTGGGTGAGGTCTTTCTGTTGAATCACAGGGTATTGATGGAGTCCACAGCATGGGTGGTTGCGCCCATTGGATTTGTTTGTTCCTGTTGGGGCCCCGACGCAAGTCGCGTGGGGATATGCATTGCCGCTGCAATCTGGACTTTGGGTTGGATGTTGCGGCAAACGCGGGGTTTTGCTCAAAGTCCGCGGTTCAGAAAACAACCCCTACTCGGGATGCTTTACCTTTGCGGCCTCGAAATCCTCCCGGTTGCGGTCCTCATCCGCACGTGGCAGGGATAATCATATGGGAACGAAGGTCAAGACCATTCTGATTTCACAACCCAAGCCGTCAACTGAACGGTCGCCATACTTTGATTTGGCCGCCAAGCAAAAGTTGAAGATTGACTTCCGCAGCTTCATTCATGTGGAGGGCGTGAGCGGACAAACGTTCAGGCAGGAGCGAATTGACTTGGGGGAGCACGGCAGCGTCATTTTTACTTCTCGGAATGCTGTAGATCACTACTTCCGTATGGCTGGAGAGCTCAGACACGAAGTGGCGGATTCCACGAAATACTTCTGTATCAGTGAATCCACTGCGCATTATCTCCAGAAGTATATCGTCTACAGGAAGCGCAAGGTTTTCCATGGGCAGCTCCGGTTCGCCGAGCTCATGACTTATATCAAGAAGCACAAGAAGGAAAAGTTCCTGCTTCCATGCGCGGACATTCTTAAGGCGAGCATTCCAGAGGCATTAGAAGAACAGGGCATCGATTTCACCAAGGCAGTGATGTACAATACAGTGTGCAGCGATTTGTCCGACCTGTCGGATGTCAAGTACGACATGCTCGTCTTCTTCTCGCCCTCCGGGATAGAAAGCCTGTTCAAAAACTTTCCGGACTTTGAGCAAGGAGAGACGAGAATTGCCGTGTTCGGTCCTACCACGAGAAAGGCTGCGGAGGGCCACGACCTTCGGATTGACGTGTCTGCGCCAAACCCGAAGGCACCTTCGATGAGCATGGCCATTGAGAACTACATACTCGGCAAGGACTGAACGCTCTGGAGTCCCAAAATTCCCATGTGGACCGCGGTCAGAGTCGCGAGCGCAGCCTGAAGCGAAAAGTGGTCATGGACCGCGTCTTCGCGGAGGGCCATACTGCTAAGGCTTTTCCTCTTCTCTCCCGTTTTGTGGGCGTCCCCAAAGACGGTCCTGCTCCAACACGGATTGCCTTCACAGTATCCAAGAGGCGTTTTCGAAAGGCTGTCGATCGCAACAGAATCAAGCGTCTGATGCGCGAAAGTTGGCGGCATGGGCGTTCTGTTTTTGAAGAATCCATTGCGCAGCGTGACCAGTGTGCCGTGGTGCTCATCTTTGTAGGCAGTGAAATTCCCACCCAAGAGGGTATGGACCGGGCGATGAGCCGGCTGCTCTCGAGGATGAATGAAGCCCTTCCCGACTCCGAATGAATCGATACCGCCTGCCCCGCAAGTTCACTGTCTTTGCCGCCCTTGCTCTCGCCCTGATTGGCATCCGGGCGGCACTGCCCTCAGGAACCTATTTCGAAGTGACCAAACACCTTGAAATTCTCACCTCGGTATTTCGCGGTGTGCATGAGTTTTACGTGGAAGAACCCGAGCCGGGTACTTTGATGGGTGTTGCCATTGATGCCATGTTGGACGAGCTCGACCCATACACCGTGTATTACCCGGAGTCACGCATTGAAGACATCCGATTTATGAATACAGGCGAATATGGGGGTATTGGAGCCCTGGTCCAGCCGATAGATGGCCAGATGACCATTATCGAGGTCTACGATGGATATCCGGCGCATGAAGCGGGCATGATGCCGGGTGACATGGTGCGCGATGTTGATGGTAGGGCCGTGGAGCCGTCTATGGATGTCGAAGCTGTCTCGGACCTTTTGCAGGGAGAGTCGGGCAGTGCCGTGAACATCACCATAGAGCGTCCATATGGTGGAGGGACGCGTGAATTTGAGGTGGAGAGGACCAAAGTGCGTATCCCGGCAGTGCCATACTACGGCATGCTCGATTATCGCACTGGCTACATCTATTTGTCCAAGTTCACCCGAGGTTCGGCTGGTGAGGTGCGAAAAGCACTGATGGCATTGAGAGATTCTGCAGGGATGGAGCAACTGGTGCTGGACTTGCGAGGAAATGGAGGTGGTCTGCTAAACGAGAGTGTGAGCATTGTGAACTTGTTTGTCCCGAAGGGCACAGAAATCGTGTCCACAAAGGGAAAAAGCGACAAGTGGAATAAATCCTACGTCGCCCTTGGACGCGCTACAGCGCCTGACTTACCACTTGTCGTGCTCATTGATGGTCAGTCTGCAAGTGCCTCTGAAATCGTTAGCGGCACGCTGCAGGATTTGGACAGGGCAGTGATTGTCGGGATGGAGAGTTTCGGAAAGGGGTTGGTCCAGCAGACAAAGGACATGGCCTTCAACACCCGCCTGAAGGTCACCGTGGCCAAATACTACACGGCCAGCGGGCGTTGTATACAGCGCCTGGATTATGGGGGGAAGCGAGATGCAGAAGGCAAAGCCCTTGCCCTGTCAGATTCTTTGCTTCGCACGTTTCAGACCGTGGGTGGACGCCCCGTACTGGAAGGCCGAGGTATACAGCCGGACATCGAGGTCGAGACTCCTTTTATGTCCACCCTTCTCCAGCGCCTTCTCGACAATCATTCGGTGTTCGATTATGCCACATTCGTTGCCTCTCGCTTAGACAGCACGGATGTTCCCGATCCAATTTCCTATTCGCTAAGTCCTGATGATTGGTCGGCATTGGACACCCATCTTCAAGACAAGGGGTTCACCTACACTACCGAAAGTATGGCGGTCTTAGAAGACCTTAAGGAGGTGGTAGATATCGAACAATATCAAGGGGTTTCCGCGGATGCTATGAATGCATTGGAAGCGGTTTTGAAGCCCGACCTTGGTCGCGATTTGACCCTGTTTGATGTGGAAATTCGCCAGGCAATCGAAGAAGAGGTGGTTTTGCGTTTCCATCTCGCCGCGGGCATGGTGGAGCGAAGCCTTACCAAGGACCCGACCGTGTTGAGGGCCCTTGACGTCTTTGGAGAGGAGTTGGTCTCCATCATCGGCGATGGGAGCATAGCCACGCCCGAAACGCTGAACAAGCGCTGATGGAGTCTTCTCTGGTCAGGGACAGGCTTTGGACGGCGGCGTGGTGTGCCGTGGCCATCGCCTTTCCTTGGTCGAATGCGTTTATGAGCGTGGCGACTGGATTCCTTGGTTTGGTCGCTCTAATAGAATGTGCCAAGCCAATCGGCCGCGCATCTGAGTGCCGCTATTCCGTTTGGTCTGGCTTGGCCTTGGTGGGTTTGGTGTTGTTATCAGCAATTTCCTCTCTCTGGAGCAGAGATTTATGGATGGCCTTGGATGACGCCCGGATCAAGTTGCCCCTTCTAGTGGGGGGAGTGGCCTTGCTTGCGGGCCGAGGGGGAGCTATTCTTCCCAATTACGCGGGCCGGGTTATTTTGAAGTGCGCTGTGGTGAGTGCGGGCGTGGCCACATTGTCGCTCGTTTTTTTGGACGTGCTCGACGGTGCTCCTTTCGGAGGCCGCCATGCTTCACGCTACATTTCCCACATCCGGTTCGGGTTGTGGTGGGCCGTTTTGTTGCCATGGGCATCGAAATGGTTATCCAAAAGAGAGGCCCTCATTGTCCTTGGATTGTCGATGTTGACCTGGTTCTGGACTGAAAGCATCAGTGGATTTCTCTGTGGATTGTGGACTGCGGGATTGTGGGCCCCGATGCTGTGGGAGCAATCATCAGATACCGCAACCTATTGGCCAGGGCCCCGAACCTCGGTGCGGCGACTGATTGCTGCAAGTGCTTTCCTCGCAGTGGCTCTTTTTGTCTTGCGGTCGGCGTTGCCGTCCGAATATCCTCGTGCTGAATCACTGCCCACGGTCACCGTCGACGGCTCGGAATACGTACACTACCTCCAGCGGCGCGTCAAGGAAAACGGACACTTCGTTTGGACCGAAATTGCTTGGGGCGAGTTGGCGGATTCTTGGAAAGAGCGCCATGAAATTTCTTTTGAAGAGGTCAAAGGGCGGCTGATTCGGTTCTTGGCATCGAAGGGACTAACCAAGGATAGAGCCGGCGTTCAGGCCCTTTCAAAAGAGGAGGTACAGGCAGTAGCAGAGGGAGCCACATCTGTTGTTGAGTGGAAAGGGTTGGGGTGGACAAAGCGTTGGAACCGATTTCAGTTCAATTGGGGTCAATGGCTCGACGGAGAGCGGAACGGGAATGCAAGCGTATTGGCTAGGTCGGTGTATCAAGGGGCTGCTTGGGATGCAATAGGCAAGCTGCCTGCTACCGCTCATCTGTTCGGCCTGGGTTCAGGTGGATCCCAAAGCGCCATGCAGGCTGCATATGAACGGGGGTTTCCTGACTGGCCCGAACACATGCGTCACCGGCCACATAATCAGTGGTTCAGCGTGTGGTTGCAGTTGGGGTGGTTGGGCCTCGTGTTGGTTGTTGCTTCCTGTTGGGCGGCCCTGCATTGTCCTTGGGGCTTACCGGGCGTTGTGATTTTATGGGTGTCCTTTCTTTTTGAGGACACGCTAGAAACCCAAGCAGGGGTGACACTGGCCGTTTGGGTTTTGACTTTATCGGCCCTTATTCCCTCAGATCGGTTGTCTTGAGGAGGGGGGTGCAAACCTCCAGAACCTCCTCGACGGAGAGTTCCAGTTGGCCAGAAGCTGTGAGGGTTTCAGAAATGCAGATGTGCACTGAGGGCCCGAGGGGCGCCCATCTTCTGGGCCATTCCGGTGCGTGTTTTCCATAAAGGCCCAAGCAGGGTGTTCCCAAAGCAGCTGCGGTGTGCAATGGACCCGTGCTGGACGCAACCACCAAAGCCGATTGTGCCTGCAGGGCCATCAGTTCTTTTAGGTCCAATTGCCCAAACAGGTCCACCACCCGCGGGTGAGGCGGAAGGTGGGGCCCAAATGAAGCGCGTTCCTCCTTTGTTCCGGTCAACCCGACTGTGTGGCCAAGCTCAGCAAGCCTGACCGCCAACGCTGCAAACCTATCAGGCGGCCAGTTTCCCGCACTTCCATTTGACCCGGGGTGTAGTAAGATGGGGGGCGCGGCCATTGGGGCCGTCAAGGGAAATACGGGCCCTTGGATCTCAGGCGCATTCAGGCTGGTTTGTTTTCGAAATGTTTCATCGCTATCCACACCTAGAGGAAGAAGAAGGCGGAGCCCATGCCACGCTTCATGACCACCTGAGGTCTTTCTGCTGTCCCAGCACTGGATGGTCGAATGTCGAATGCCGGCCCAACGCCTTCCGCTGGCGATTCGCGTCGGAATCCCGGCTCGAGAAGCAGCCTGCATCACCGATGGGTCGGGAAAGGCATGCACCACAACATCGTAGCGTCCCTGTCGCATCGCCTCCATGCCTCTCCGTTTTGGATCTTCGGCCATGGCAGAGTTCCATTCGATAACTCGGTTTACTCCATGCGCTTGACGGGCCACAGGTGCCGCATAATTCCGGACGAGCAGGTCAACCTTCACGTTTGGAAACCGGTCTTTTAATGCACGCACCAGGGGAAGGGTCACGACGAGGTCCCCGATGGCGTCGGTGCGGGCAATGAGCACCCTAGACGGCTCTACGGGGCCGCTCATCTGTAGCATCCGCAGGCGCGCATGCTTCCTCCATGTGGCCCATGCACTGCGCCGAGCAATTGTCCATCCTGTGCACCCGTCTAAAAAGCCCCGCTTGATAACGAAGGACTTGAACCATTGCGCGGCCACTTTCATTAAGGCGAGCACCATTGTGTAGTGTTTACCCTGCCCGTGCTGGTCTTCTGCCCAAACCTTGCCAAACCGTTCAATCTGTTGTAGATGGTCGGATGCGTATGGGTAGCTATGGTGCTCAATGTGCCCCGCGATTCTCTCCACACTGAAAGGTGCATCGAATGCCAACTGCTCGTGGATTGCGCCCTCCCACCGCGCTGCCCCTGAAGGCCAAAGCCGAACTTTCCAGTCGGGGTGCCACCCACTGTGACGCACCCAGTTGCCACAATAGCGGGTCAGTCGATTAATTTCTCCAGCCCTCCATTCCCCCTTTTCGTTTTGAAGTGGACCTGCAATGTGGCGTCTGATGGCGTCTTTCGATGGTGTTGTTAGCGCCTCGTCGGCATCCAAACTGAGGATCCACTGGCCCAGTGCAGCTTGATTGGCCTGGTTCTTTGTGGCGGACCAGCCTTGCCACTTGCAGGGGTATACACGCGCTCCATGGGCCTTTGCAATGGCCACAGTTCCATCCGTACTGCCAGAATCGAACACCACAATATCATCGGCCAATCCGGAGAGGGAATTCAGCAGACGGGGAAGGTTGTTGGCCTCGTTGAGCGTGATGACAACCACGCTGAGCCGCACCTTTTGGGTGGAGGTTGTGGGGGTCGGATGAGGTTCCAATGCGCTTGTTTTGAGGTCCGAATTGGTGAGGAATGGCCATGCCGTGTTGAAAACATAGACGCCGCCGGTCCCGCGGCGAAGGTAGTTTTGAGGCGCTATGCGCGTATTGATACTTGGATCCGGTGGTCGGGAACACGCCATCGGGTGGAAAATTTCCAGCAGTTCCCTTCTTGAGGACCTTCAGTTCGCACCGGGAAACGCGGGCACGGCAGCCCTTGGTGTCAACGTTGATTTGGACCCGCTTGATTTTGATGCNGTGGAAGCCCATGTCAGGGAGCAGGGAATTCACATGGTTATCGTCGGTCCTGAGGCGCCCCTAGCCGCGGGTATCGTTGACCATTTTGCCAAGGCCAAAGGGCTCGAGTCTTTGGCGGTAATAGGACCGGGAAAGGAGGGGGCACAACTCGAAAGCAGCAAGAAGTTTGCCAAGGATTTCATGAAGCGACACCGTGTCCCTACCGCGAAGTTCAGGACCTTTTCTAAGGGCCAGATTCGAGAAGCACTTGCGTTTCTCAAAACGATGAAGGCCCCTTATGTGGTCAAGGCCAGTGGTTTGGCTGCTGGCAAAGGAGTGGTCGTTACAGAGGATTTGAAGGAGGCAGAAAAAACGGTGAGGGGCATGCTCAAGGGAGAGGCTTTCGGAGCCGCGGGAAAGGAGGTGGTCATTGAGGAATTCTTGAAGGGTGTGGAAGTCTCCATGTTCGCCATGACTGACGGCGAGGCTTGGCGCCTGCTTCCCTCAGCCATGGACTACAAGCGGATTGGTGAGGGTAATACTGGCCCAAATACAGGTGGGATGGGGGCCATCAGCCCTGTGCCCCACGTCACCCCGGAGTTCATGGAAAAGGTCAAGAATCAAGTGGTGATCCCCACCATCCGGGGGATTCAACGGGATGGGATTGCCTACAAGGGATTCTTGTTTTTCGGTCTTATGAAAGTTCAAGGAGACCCCTACGTCATCGAATACAACTGTCGTCTAGGAGACCCGGAAACCCAGGTTATTTTGCCCCTACTCGAGACGGATCTTTTGCACCTGATGGATGGTCTGTCCAATGGTCTCCTGTCCGAAATTGGTGTGTCGCTCTCATCCAAGGCTGCTGCCACAGTTACCCTCGCTAGTCAGGGATATCCCGGGCAATATTCCAAGGGCGCTTCTATGGGACTTCCAGGGCCTGCGGATATGGATGAAGGCCAGCTTCTTTTTCATGCGGGCACAAGAGAGGATGGGGACAGTGTCGTCACCCATGGAGGGCGTGTTCTGGGGTGCGTTGGCCTTGATACTGAACTGGAAAATGCGGTCAAAAAAGCCTATGCTCTTGCGGACAAAGTGGAATACAAAGGAAAAACCCTGCGTTCCGACATTGGCACCGTAGGGTGATTTCAGAAAGGACTTTAATCTTGAAACCGGGCGTCAGATGATGTCGCCGTTTTGCCGTGCCTGTTCGGTATACTGGCGTTGTTTGCGAAGCCAAAAGACCAAGCCGCAAAGGCCCAAGACAATGACACCAAGATTGAAAGGAGCGAGAATCGGGACCAAAAGGTTCTCGAATGTCCACTCAACGAATTTCCCAATGGGGGTGATGACGTCTTGGAGGTTCATTGTCAAGATTTGCTGTAACAAAAATAATCACCTTTGGGCATGCTTCGGCTCCTTCAGTCCAATCAACCCGCTGCTTGGGTCGTCGTGCCGCTGACTGCGGCCTTGTTGTGGTGTATTTCGGCCATGGAGCGCGGGGCGATTCCCGGAGGAGAGGAGGCCCTCGCTTTCGCGGGTGTTCTGGCCTCTTCCCGTGCGATTCACATGGCCCATCTTGAATCGAGGATGAGAACCCGCCCCAACTCCATTCCGGGCTGGGTCTTTGTCTTGTGGGCTGTCCCGTTAATTGCCTGCTCTCCTGTCCGGATGTGGTGGTCCGGGTTGTTTGTCTTGGTGGCGCTTCGTTTTGCACTGCGCTTGCCTGAAGAGGAATCGAATCGAAAACAGCTGTTGTTTTGGGTGGGCCTCTGTCTGGGCATTGCTGGGGTGCTTTGGCATTCCATGTCGGTGTGGAGTCTGTTCCTTCCACTGGGTTGCATTGGCCTGCGGCCTTTTCGTGCAGCAGAAACCCTGTCGCTTCTTCTTGGTTTGGCTGCTTCTTGGGGAATGTGCTGGGTCCTTCCGTGGTTGTTTCGTGTTCCGTTTCCCTTTGTTCAGTTTGAAGCTGGAATGCATTGGGCTGATTGGCGCATTCTGGGGGTCTGGGTTCTTGTGGCGTGCACAGGGTGGTTGTTTCGACAGCAATCACTTGTAAGAGCTACGGCTCGGCAGCGGTCGGCGAGGCGCTTGACACAATGGATGTCGGTTGCCGGATTCGGTCTGGCCCTTTTGGGAGGCTCGTGGGGGGCGCAGTGGTCGATATTGTTTGCATTCGGGGGCGCTTTGTTTTGTACTTGGACTGCGGGTTGGTGCTGCCCACCAAGGTGGAAGGGAACCCCATACGTTCCATGGGCGTTGCTCATTTTGGCCGCGATTTCCGCTGCATGGCCCTCGGTTTCTTTTTGGTGAAACCTTAGTGTGCCCGAGGCCGTAAGGGCCCCCATGAAGCACATCTCCACTGTTCTTTTCGTTGTTTTTTTGTCCACAGCTTCAGCGCAGACAGGCGGGAGTGATGTGGCCTCCAGTGGTGTGGTGGCGTCCACAAACAGTGGTCTTTGGACAAATCCATCCAATTGGGACTGTGACTGCGTGCCAGAAGCATCTCACGAGGTAACCATCTTGGATGGACACGCCATTGAGGTCGGCGCCGCGGACACAGTCAGGGTAGAATCCATGTCCATATCCACAGGTGGAGCGCTCATACTGTCAAATGATGTTCAGCTTGAATTGACGGCGTCATTGGCATCGAATGGCGACGTGCATGGCACTGGCCGCGTGGCCTTTGTCGGCGAGGGGCCCCAGACCTGCGGACCCGCTGTCTTGAAGGTCCTCGATTGTGGAGTGGGGCAGCTCACATTTGTGGATTGGGTCACTGTAACGTCCGTTTTGGACCTCTCCACCGCAAATGTGTCGACTGAGGGCTTTCTGGTGCTGGAAGGCGATGCGGGCATTACATCTGCCGGAGGCACATTGTCCGGTGATGTGGAGCGGCGATTCGATTGGACCAAGACCAGCCCGTATACACATCAAATGGGGGTAGGAATGAAAGGGGCTGTTGCCAGTTCCATTTTGGATCAGCCTGGCGCAGCCTATGCCAAGCAATGGCTGGAGGCGGGCACGACCTACCTCAGTCTGGTGGGTACGGATACATTGCTGAACGGAGAGGGCTATACATGCTCCCTGCCGGTTGGAACTTATAGCTACCAGTTTGAAGGCGAAGCGGTCCTGAATGCGGACTTGGCAATTTCGGCTGAGGCAGCCAGTGCCTCTTGGCGCGGCTGGAACCTGTTGTCGAACCCCCTGACGGGATTTGTCGATTTGGCTGCGACCTCAACCGCCGGCCCGGGGTCTTTGGGTGCCCTGTATCAGTGGGTGGACACCTTGCAGACATGGGTGGCCCAGGTGGGTGGTGTGGGTCAGTATGGTCGGGCAGGCATATTGGCGCCCGGAGAGGCGTTCTGGACGATTGCGGACACAGCGTTCTCTTGGTCTTTTGACGAGATGGGTCTTGTTGAGCAGGCTGCATGGAAGTCCCAATCGGAAAGGCTCCCGGAAAGCCTCTTGGCTTTGGAAATCAATGACGGTCTGATGACGGAACAGTGTGCCATCCTCATTGGCGGAGGCAATGTTGATTTTAATCGGTCTGAAGACGCACCATTTTCTGCCGCTTTCAGAGGGCGAAACAACCTGGATTTTTATTCCCAAACTTCTGACTCTGTTAATGTGATGGTCAATAAGACCAGCAATGAGAGTCAAACCATCCCCTTGTGGCTTAAGGCGGGGTCGGGTTCATTGTTAACGCTGCAGGTGCCAGACCTAGCGTCCAACCTTTGCTTGGTTCTTGAGGATGTTGAAACCGGGTGGACGGGGGGCATTGAGCCTGGGTTCAGCTACGAATTTTCCACGACGACATCCTCTGACCATCACCGGTTTAATCTCTTGGTCGCCGGTGCGATAACTGCGGAGGTGTCCGATGCCGCTTGCGAGAGCGCCCAAGATGGTGCAATTGCTATCGAGGGGCCAGATTTGACCACCAGTTTTTCGCTTGTTGATGCGTTTGGAAATCCCGCTGGGACTTTTGCGGGGGAGGGCAGCGCTGGAACCTATAGCGGCTTGTCTGCAGGAACGTATACTATTACTGCCTTGACAGAAGGTTGCGCCGACATTGCCCAGTCTGTAGAGGTCGGTGGCAGTGGGGCGGGTGACTCCCCGTTTGATATCGTGGCGATGCTCGATCATATCGGGTGTTACGAAGATGAAGGTGGCGTGTCCCTGGCCATTGAGGGTGGTGTTTCGCCCTATACCGTGTCTTGGAGCCATGGTGTTGAGGGAAACAATATCGATGTGGTTCAGGCCGGCATTTTCTCAGCCATTGTAACAGATGCTGCTGGTTGCCAGGACTCCACCTTTGTTGAAGTGCTCGCGGCACCTCACGTTCAGGCCAATGTTGAACTGGATGAACCCGTGGTGACCCTCATCGACGGTTTGGCCGAAGTTGGCTTTGTGAACACCAGTACGGGGGCGACGTCTTATCAGTGGAGCTTTGGCGATGGCTATACCAGTTCGGAAGAGCAGCCTGTGCATGCCTACACTGCGGGCGGTTCTTACACGGTCGGGTTGAATGCATGGAATGACTACTGCTCCGACACACATCAAATCGTTGTGACAGTTGAGGTTCTCAGC
Source organism: Crocinitomicaceae bacterium (assembly GCA_002720375.1). Classification (GTDB taxonomy): domain Bacteria; phylum Bacteroidota; class Bacteroidia; order Flavobacteriales_D; family Sanyastnellaceae; genus UBA8752. Next base: position 26,665 of record PBIE01000014.1, read on the forward strand.
ACCATTGGGTCTATTTCGAGTGGCGTAGAACCCCGAATTGAACGCCGTTTGGACGGGTGGTCTGTGGTCCATCCAGGGGAGTCTTTCTCACTGGAGGTGTTTGATTTGACAGGCCGGCAAGTGCACCAGGTTGGAGGGTTGGCCGGTGTGCCTGTGCAACTGAATTCAGCTTCAATTCCGGCTGTGGCCCTGATCCGTTGGGTGGGCGAAAACTCAGGCCGGCAAAAGACTTGGCGATTGGCCCGTTGATTCTCCCTCGGGATTGCGAACTTCGCTGATGTGAAAGTCGGCGTCATCACCTTCCCAGGGTCCAATTGCGACCACGATATGGAATATGCCCTCGGCACGGAACTCGGGTTCCAGGTCGAGCGGCTCTGGCACAAGGACCGCGACCTCAAGGGGGTCGACCTTGTGGTTTTACCTGGTGGATTTAGCTATGGAGACTATCTCCGAAGCGGAGCCATCGCGCGTTTTTCTCCCATAATGGATGAAGTGGTTTCCCATGCTGGACGGGGCGGTCTCGTCCTTGGCGTGTGCAATGGTTTCCAAGTCCTGTGTGAAGCAGGTCTTTTGCCCGGGGCTCTTCGCCACAATGAAAGTCGGAAGTTCATTTGTCGCAATGTCCTGCTTCGGGCGGAATCATTGATGGCGCCCATGACAGCGGGGTTGCCCGATGGCCAGCCGCTCTGTATCCCTATCGCCCATGGGGAAGGCAACTACACCATAGACGATGCTGGCCTCGACGCACTCGAAGACGGCGATCAAGTTTTATTCCGCTATTGCGGACCGGACGGCGGCATTGAAGATGAGTTCAACCCAAACGGGTCCGTGGACCACATCGCTGGGGTATGCAATGCGGGAGGAAATGTGTTTGGCATGATGCCGCATCCTGAACGAGCCTGTAGCGAAGCCCTTGGAAACACCGACGGCAGGGCTATGCTTCAAGCGCTCTCTACAGCAGTTGCGGCGGTCTAAGCAGGATTGACAATTCGCATCGGGCTCAAGATCACCTTGGTTCAGATTTGCTTGGTGGTTGGGAACATGAATGGGTTAAGTTTGTTCCTACCTCACTCCCGCAATTATCGGGTCAACCCATGTCCGACCAACCATACGCCGCAGGCCCCCTTCTCTCGAAAATCACAGAGCCAGCAGACCTGCGCCGTGAATTCGGTGTTGAGGACCTACAACAGGTTTGCGATGAGTTGCGACAGTTCATCGTCGATGTCGTCAGTGAAAAGGGGGGCCACTTTGGTGCCAGCTTGGGCGTTGTGGAGTTGACTGTTGCCTTGCATTATGTCTTCAATACGCCCGAAGACCAAATAGTCTGGGACGTTGGGCATCAAGCCTACGGGCACAAGATTTTGACGGGTCGCCGCGACCAGTTTCACACCAACCGGGTGCACAAAGGCCTTAGCGGGTTTCCCAAGCGGAGCGAGAGCCCTTATGACACTTTTGGGGTCGGACACAGTTCCACCAGCATAAGCGCTGCATTGGGCATGTCGGTGGCCAACAAGTTGAGGGGTGGAAAGCAGCAGCACATTGCTGTGATTGGCGATGGCGCTATGACTGCGGGCCTCGCCTTCGAGGGGCTAAATCACGGGGGCTGGCAAGACAATGACATGATTGTGGTGCTCAACGACAATTGCATGTCGATTGACCCCAATGTTGGCGCGTTGAAGGACTACCTCACCGACATCACGACTTCGCACACTTACAATCGGGTCAAAGAAGATTTGTGGCAGTTGTTGGGCAAGGTGTCCAAATTTGGACCCGATGCCCAGACAATTGCATCCAAGGTGAGCGATATGGTCAAGGGCTCCTTGCTTAAACAATCTAATCTGTTCGAATCGCTCAATTTCCGCTACTTCGGCCCCATTGACGGCCACGATGTAGAACAGGTCGAGCATGTTCTCAGGGACCTCAAGGACATTCCAGGCCCGAAGCTTCTGCACCTTATTACCACAAAAGGAAAGGGCTATGCACCGGCGGAGGCGGGTTCTCCCACCAAATGGCACGCACCCGGTCTGTTCAACAAAAACACCGGTGAAATCATCAAGGTCGCACTGAAGTCACCGGAGCCACCGAAGTATCAAGACGTTTTCGGCCACACCATCATTGAGCTCGCAGAAAAAGACGAGCGCATTGTGGGCGTGACCCCAGCCATGCCGACGGGATGCTCCTTGAAGTTCATGATGGAGGCCATGCCAGATCGCGCCTTCGACGTGGGTATCGCTGAACAGCATGCCGTGACCTTTTCCGCAGGCATGGCCACCCAGGGGCTCGTTCCGTTTTGCAACATATACAGCTCCTTTATGCAGAGGGCTTATGACCAGGTCTTGCACGACGTTGCGCTTCAAAAGCTGCATGTAGTGTTCTGTTTAGACCGTGGTGGTTTGGCAGGTGCAGATGGGCCGACCCACCACGGGGTCTTCGACCTCGCCTACATGCGGTGTGTCCCCAACATGATTGTCTCTGCTCCGATGAATGAGGAAGAGTTGCGGAACCTTATGTTCACCGCTTCCGCTGATGATCACGGACCATTTAGCATCCGCTATCCTCGGGGCAAAGGCGTGATGACCGATTGGAAAACGCCACTTCGCAAAATCAAGGTTGGTACGGGCCGTCGGGTGCGAAGTGGAGAAGACATTGCCATCCTTGGCATCGGCCATTTGGGCAACCATGCCCTTCAGGCGGCTGAACAGCTCGAGGCGGACGGAATCTCTGCTGCCATGTACGACATGCGTTTTGTCAAGCCCATCGATGAGACCCTTCTGCACGAGGTCTTTGGCAAGTTTGACAAGGTGATCACGGTCGAGGACGGTTGTATTCAGGGAGGCATGGGCAGTGCTGTTCTCGAGTTTGCTGCTGATCAAGGATACACCGCGCGGGTGGTCCGTCTCGGTGTGCCGGACCGTTGGATCGAGCACGGCACTCAGGCTGAATTGTACTCCGAGTGTGGCTACAACGTTGATGACATTGCCACCGCTGCACGAAAGCTGGTTGGGGTTGTGCATTCCGGCGCCCAAAAAGCAGGCTGATCGTTTCTTTTGTTTGTTCGGATGCCCCGGACCTTGCGAACTTCGCTAGTATGGACGACCCCATCCGGAATCGCATAGAGGAGAGCGGCTTGGTCCAGCTCGACCTTGCTGCTTTGCTTCGGGAGCGCACGCTGAGAAACCTCGATTTGGCGCCTCAACTGTGGCAGGGCTTGGCAATCCGTGAGCGCGAATTCCGCAATTGGTTGAAGGGCCTTGATTTGGCCCCATTCGAGGGGGCTGATGTGGCTGTGCATTGCAGTACGGAAGCCATTGTGCCAGAGTGGGTTTGGATGCTCGTTACGTCTAAGTTGCAGGGGGTGGCGAGCAGCGTTCACGACTGTGCTCCAGCGGGTCTTGAGGCCGCGGTCTTGCACCGCATCGCGGAGGAGTTGGACCCAACCACATTCGAAGGCAAGCGCGTGGTGGTCAAGGGCTGCGGATTGAAGTCAGGGGCGGGTCCGGCCATGCGCATTGTGGAGCGCCTTCAGCCGGTGGTTAAGTTGCTCATGTTTGGAGAGCCCTGCAGCACCGTTCCCGTGTACAAGTCCCGCTGAGAATGGCCATTTAGGGGCGAACCAAGCGAAGGTTACAGCCTAATTTGCTTGTCCCATGTTGACCGCTGAATCCGACAAGAAGCTTTTCCTTCTCGACGCCTACGCCCTCATTTTCAGGGCCTACTACGCCTTCATCCGGAACCCAAGAATCAACAGCAAGGGCCAGAACACCAGCGCTGTTTTCGGCTTTACCACCGCTGTGCTGGACATATTGAAAAATGAGAATCCGACCCATTTGGCTGTCGTTTTCGACCCGCCCGGACCGACGTTCCGGCATGAGCAGTACGGCGAATACAAGGCCAATCGAGAAGAAACACCAGAAGACATTCGCGCCAGTGTGCCCCGCGTTCTCGAGGTGGCGGCGGCCATGCGAATCCGGACCATCACCATTCCGGGTTATGAAGCAGACGACACCATTGGTGCATTATCCGTGATGGCCGAGCAGGCCGGTTTTGATGTTTACATGATGACGCCTGACAAGGACTTTGGTCAATTGGTGACGGAAAAAGTGCGCATGTTTCGTCCAGGTCGCTCGGGAAATCCACCTCAAGTTTGGGGTCCTGCCGAAGTTTGCGAACGGTTCGGCATCGAACGCACTGAACAGGTCATTGATTTGCTCGGCTTAATGGGGGACAGTGCCGACAACATTCCCGGAGTACCAGGAATAGGCCCCAAGACGGCGGCCAAGCTGCTCAATAAGTATGGGTCCATGGAAACGCTGTTGGATTCCACAGCGGATTTGAAGGGCAAGCAAAAGGAAAACCTGGAGACCTACCGGGAGCAAGCGCTCTTGTCCAAGCAGTTGGCGACCATTGCATTGGACGTTCCCGTTGAGGCTGACTTCGAGAACATGCGGGTTGAGAATCCAGATGCGGAGAAGTTGGCTGCCGTGTTCGAGTCATTGGAGTTCCGTACGTTGTCCCGCCGCGTATTGGGCGATGTTGCCGTGCCGAAAGCGGATACCGCAGAATCAGCTGAAATTCCAGCCACTTCCACTGGGGAGGCACAGATGGATATGTTTGGCGGAGGCAGTGGCGATTCCATCGTGACGGCCGAGTCTGTTGGGGGGCCTGTTTCCATTGACCGCGAATCTGTCGATTACCGGATGGCGAACACCCCCGCACTGAGGGCGGAGCTCATTGGGCTCCTTGACACATGTGACCGCTTCGCATTTGATACGGAAACCACCGGCTTAGATGCTAGAACAGCGCGGTTGGTGGGCATGAGCTTCAGTCTTGCAGAAGGCACGGGCTGGTATGTCCCTGTCCCACTCGGTTCTGACGACTCGCCCCAAAGAGAGCAGGCGGAGGTGCGTTCTCTGCTCGGTGAATTCAATGCCATTTGGGCTTCGGAAGAAAAAGAAATCGTTGCCCAGAACTGGAAGTACGACCACAAGATCATGCTGGGGGTGGGGGTCGTTGTGCGCTGCCGCGTCTTTGACACCATGCTGGCCCACTATGTGCTTCAGCCGGACTTGAAGCATGGAATGGACTATTTGGCGGAGACCGAGCTGGGTTATCGGACAATTCCCATCACCGACTTGCTGGGCAAGAAAGGGAAGAATCAAAAAACCATGGCTGATATCCCACCGGAAGAGGTGGTGGATTACGCCTGCGAAGACGCGGACATTACCCTTCGTCTCGCGGACACTTTTGGCGGCCGGATGCCTGAGGGGAGTCCGGAGCGGCGCATTCTGGAAACCATCGAGATGCCCCTGGTGCCAGTCTTGGCGGATATGGAGCTCGAGGGAGTGAGGCTCGATGCTGAAGCCATGCAAACCATGGCGTCAGGTCTGGAAGAAGATCTGAGGAAATTGACGGACTCGATTCAGTCGCACGCCGGCGTGCCCTTTTCCATCGACTCGCCGCGCCAGCTCGGGGAGGTCCTATTCGACCATCTTGCTATCACCGACAAGGCCAAGAAGACCAAAACCGGTCAGTATGCTACCGGGGAGGACATTCTCCAGAAGTTGGTGGATACACACCCCATTGTCGCGCAGGTACTCGAATACCGACAGCTCAATAAGCTTCTTTCTACCTATGTGCGGCCCCTCCCGGAATTGGTGGATTCAACCACGGGCCGGGTGCACACGCAGTACATGCAGGCAGTGGCCGCAACGGGCCGGCTCAGCAGCACTCGCCCCAATCTGCAGAACATTCCCATTCGAACAGCGAGGGGCCGAGAGATACGGAAGGCTTTCGTCCCGCGCGATGAGAATCACGTGCTGCTTGCCGCCGATTACAGTCAAGTAGAATTGCGCATTGTGGCCGCTTTGAGCGGAGACAAGGGGCTGTGCCAGGCCTTCCTCGACGGCGCTGATATTCACACGGCAACAGCTGCTAAGGTCTTCGGTGTGGCCCCGAGTGAAGTGGACCGGGGTCAGCGCAGCCGAGCCAAGGCAGTCAATTTCGGCATTCTTTATGGGCAGGGGGCCTTCGGGTTGGCTGAAACCCTGAAGATTCCTCGCCGCGAGGCCAAGGGAATTATCGAGGCATACTTCGCGGAGTTTTCTGAACTCAAGTCCTATCAAACCCGGGTGGTTGAGGAGGCAAGAGAAAGGGGCTATGTCGAGACCGTCCTCGGCCGGAAGCGATGGTTACCGGACATCGCGTCAGCAAATGCAGTCGTTCGCGGGTTTGCTGAGCGCAATGCCATCAATGCACCTATACAAGGGTCTGCAGCCGATATCATCAAGGTGGCAATGGTGCGCATTCAAAAGGCCCTTAGCGATGGCGGATTTGGGGCCAGGATGATTTTGCAGGTCCACGACGAATTGGTGTTCGACGTGCCCAAGGGCGAGGCTGAGGCCATATCAGCGCTGGTTAGGGAGCATATGGAAGGCGCTGTGCAGCTTGCCGTTCCACTGGAGGTTGAAGTCCAGACAGGGGCAAATTGGCTCGAGGCCCATTGACGGATTGAGGGTTGCGCAATAGGCGTATTCCCACGGGGCTTCGGAACAGCACCGACAACATCCACCTTTCGGCGAGGATAACTTTCCCAAGCTCTGCCCGTGAATGCCGCGGTGGGGAGTCTATTTGTCTTTAACAACCAACTTGGAATCTCTATGAGAAGAGCATTTGACCGAAAGACGCCCCAGCGGCTTGCCCCCGTATGGATGGCCTTGCCCCTGTTGTTCCTATTTGGCTGCGGCGAAGGCCCGCAGGCTGACGAAGGAGGAGCCGAAGACGCACCTCAAGTGGAGATGGATGCGGAGGGGATGATGCCCGCCCGCCGCCAAAAGGCCTTTAAAAAGATCTTTCACGCTGTACCGTCTCCAATCGAAACGGCATTGCTGCTCGAGCGGAGCGGAATTCGATTTGATGCCAATGCCCTCAATCCGATTGACAAAGCGATGGGCTACTCGACAACGGCTTCCCAAGCTGTTAACCTCGGTATTTATGCAGGGGACTTGAGTTACAGTGTCATTTTCAATCAGAACCAGCAGTCGGTGGACTACCTCAACACCTGCCGGCGGCTTTGTGACGGGCTGGGCGTGGGGGACCTCATCGATGGTGACCTCATCGAGCGCGCCAACAGCAATCGCGATGTTCGAGACTCACTCGTGCAAATCGTGACGGAGACATTCTATGATCTCAATGCGCGGTTCCGCGAGAATGGCATGGAGGAAGTGAGTGGCCTCATGGCAGCGGGCGGATGGATTGAAGGGGTCTATCTCGGCACGCGCAACCTCGCCTCATCTACCGAGGACTTGAAGCTGCGCATTGCGGAGCAGAAGATGACGTTGGACAACTTGATTGGCTTGATTGACAGCTACCCACCGACTGGTGCATTGACCCGCATGAAGCGCCTACTCAGTCGCCTTGAGTCGGTATACGCAAACGTGAAAATCACATACAACGAAGCAGCAGCAACTGCCGCAGAGGATGGAACGGTGGTCATCAGCGGAGGCCCTGATGTGCAATTCGACGATGCCGCTTTGGAAGAAATTGCCAACGCAGTTGCCAAGATTCGTAACCTCTACACCCAATGAACGTAATGTCCAACGCCATGACTGCGATCAAGAAATTCTCCCTCGCTGCATTTTCCCTTCTTATGGTGCTTTTCTGCGCCTCCGAGGCGGATGCCCAATGCCGGACATTCACAAAGAAGCGCTGCCTTCCCCAACTGGAGGACTACGTGCAAAACGACAACTACAACACAGCTGTTCTTATTCCCGGGGATGAGGCGGAGCTCGAACTCACCTTTTTTGGTGACCGTGCCTATCGATTGTTGGTGTGTGGCCACCCTGTCTTGGGTGATTTGACCTTCCAGGTGCTAGACAGCCGTGGAAACGGCATTTATGACAGCACGGACAAAGACGACAATCACTTTGACTTTCGTGTGGCCAATACGCAACAGATGACGGTACGCGTGCAAGTGCCTGCATCTGATGCGGTCATCGAGCACGAAGGTTGCGTGAGCATCATGGTCGGCTCCAAAGGCTGATTAATCACTTTAAATATTTTGCGCCCGATTGGTCATGCCGGTCGGGCGTTTTTTTGAGTTAAATCAGAAAGGCCTCCACGTTCTCGGAGAAAGCGTCGGGGTTCTCTGCGTGCAGCCAATGGCCTGCTTCAAGTCCCTTGGCTTGCAACATTGGGAAGTGCTGCTTCAGGGCCGCCAGTCCACGGCCAACGACATATTCACTGCGGGTACCATAAAGGGCAAGACAGGGGCAATCAATAGTACCCAAGGGAAGAAAGGCAGTCATGTCTGCCAAGTGACGGCGAAGAACTGGCAGGTTGTAGCGAAATGCGAAGCGGTCTGGCGTTGCCCGGTACAACCCTTTTAGGAGGAATTGTCGCAATCCCGGATCGGGTATGGATTCCGCGAGTGCCGAGTCGACGTCTTGCCTTCGTTCGAACCGAGCAAGGTCGAGCTCAGAAAGGGCATCAAACAAAGGCGTGTGGTTCGGAGGGTAGGCGATGGGGGCCATGTCCGCGATGATCAAGCGGCCGCATCGGCTGGGGTGACGGTCTGCAAAATGCATAACAGTTTTACCCCCCATACTGTGTCCAAGCAAGTCGGCATTCTCGATTCCGAGGTGGTCCATCGTATCGAGCAGGTCCACCACCATATCGGGATAGATGTGGCTCGGATGATGCGGGCTCCGACCGTGATTTCGTTGGTCGACGAGGATGACAGCTCGGTCTTTGGCCCATCTGTTCCCGAGGGTTTGCCAATTGTCAGATGAGCCGAGCAAGCCGTGAAGCACGATGAGGGGCGTTTTGCCTTTAGGGGCTCCCGATTCGCCCAGTTTACGGTGGAAGAGGACCATGGTCAGTTTCTCGGCCTTAAAGCCTCCTTGTATTGTCCTACTGCATTTTGGAGACCGAGATACAGGGCGTCGGAAATGAGGGCATGCCCGATGGATACTTCTGCGAGGTGGGGAATTGAAGCGGCGAAATGGGCGAGGTTTCGGAGGTTTAAATCGTGTCCGGCATTCACGCCGAGTCCCACAGAATGTGCGGTGGACGCGGCCTCGGCAAAGGGCGCCACAGCCAAATGGGCATCTTTAGCAAAACCAACTGCATAGGCTTCAGTGTACAATTCGACTCTGTCCGCACCCAGCGCTGCAGCTGCGCGTATGAGAGCATCATCTGTTTCGATGAACAAGCTCGTCCGTATGCCGGCTTGACGGAATTGATCAAGGACAGGGCGAAGCCGTTCTGCTTCTTCTATAGTATCCCACCCGGCATTGGAGGTCAGGACATTGGGGGGGTCGGGGACCAACGTGACCTGTTCGGGTTTCACGGCAAGAACAAGGGCTATGAAATCTTTAGAAGGGTACCCTTCAATATTGAACTCAGTGTGGACGACTGGACGAAGGGACCGAACATCATCATAGGTAATGTGACGGGCATCTGGCCGGGGGTGGACGGTGATTCCGTCTGCGCCCCATTGTTGGATTCTGCGCGCGGCCTCTACAGGACAGGGGACGCTTCCACCCCGCGCATTGCGGAGTGTGGCCACTTTGTTGATGTTGACGCTCAGTCGCGTTGGGAAAGTTTCCATGGACGGGGGTCGGCAGGACATCTGCTCGACTGCTAATTTCGCAAAACTCTTTACCTGGAGTTGACTTTAGTCCATGCACGCAGCTAGCATTACCAACCCTGAGCTTATTTCGCTCGACCCCGGAGACACCTTGGACAAGGCGCTGCGCGCCATGGATGAACTCAAGGTGGAGCACTTGCCCGTCTGTGCCGAGGGCAGGTACCTCGGTCTGGTGGCAGAACAACACCTTCTCGACCAAGAGGGAGAGGTGCCTTTTCTGACCAATGTGCAATTGATGCCGGTCATGGTCGCACCGGGCCAGCACTTTCTCGAGGTGGTGGACGTGTTGTGCGAAGCGGAGGTGAGCATCGTACCCGTGGTCGAAGAGGGGATTTTGGTTGGCAGTATCGACAGGGCCCACCTTTGGAAGGCATTCCATCACAGCCTTACCCCCTACAGCGAGGGCAGCATCTTGACCTTGGAGGTGCCTTGGAAGGACTACAGTCTCGCACAGATATCCCATCGGGTCGAATCGGAGGGAGTGAAGATTCTTCAAGTTTTGGTCAGCGACGGAACCCAGTCCGATCATGCTGAATTGGCCCTTCGGTTGTCCACCCGAGACATTGAGAGTCTGATTGATTCCTTGAGGCGACACGGGTATGCAGTTAGCGCATTTTACCGAGCAGAGGAGTATGCGGAAGACATGAAGAAGCGCATGGCGGCCTTCTTACGCTACATGAACACTTGAAACGATGGCCCAACGCCCAGAAGTTCGAACAGTCTTAATCCATGGCAAAGCCTTGGATGGTGGCCTCATCGCTCGGATTCAACCCGTCTTCAACCTGTTGGAGACCCGCAAAATCAGCCGGTTTTTGACGGAGGCTTATGCAGAACTACTCACTGACAACGGTCTGGATTGGGCTTCTATGGGCATGCATTTGCATCAACCGGATACCTCGCCTGTGCCGGACATGGTGTTGTCCCTCGGAGGGGACGGAACGGTGCTCGAGACGGCATCCATGAAGGGTGCAGAGGCCATTCCGGTTCTGGGGATTAACACCGGCAGGCTGGGGTTCCTGGCCCACGTGCCGCTTGAAGAGGCCGAATCCCTTTTGGGAGGCATCCTGTCCGGGGGATACACAGTGGAGGAAAGGAACATGTTCTCGGTCGAATTTCCCGGCCTTGGCATAGAGGCTGAAGGGGTGGCCCTTAACGAGGTCACGGTCCATCGGCGCGATGTTGCCAGTATGATTCGGATTTCGGTTCACCGCGATGGGACCTTCATCAATCGGTATTGGGCGGACGGGCTCATCGTCTCCACAGCCACCGGGTCAACAGCCTATTCCTTGAGTTGCGGGGGCCCCATTGTACACCCAGCCAGCGATGCGATTGTACTCAATCCCATTGCCCCGCACAACCTTAACGACCGCCCTTTGGTGATTCCCGCGGACGGAACACTCGAAATCGTGGCCGAGGGTCGGGACAACCATCTGATGGTCACACTGGACACGCGTTCGCACAAGGTGGCCGTCCCCGCGAGGTTCTTGGTGCGCAGGGCAGACCGGCCGTTCCTGCTCGTTCAATTGCCGGGTGGAGACTTCATTGAAACTGTTCGCAGGAAGCTGCACTTGGGTCTGGACGGCCGAGAGGGTCCATCCAGCGCCGGCTCACACGAAATCAATTCGGATTTGCGTTAAGTTCTCACCCGATGGCCATGTTACCTCCGCTTCGCTCCCTGCTTGCCTTCATGGTTCTGCTGTTGATGGTGCAGTCGAGTGCTACGGTTTCCGCGCAGAGCAAGTTTGAAAAGAGCAAGACCATGGGTTTTGCAATCGGTACTGGTTATTATCTGGGAGAAATGAACCCCAATGGCCATTTTAAGGGTCGGTTTCAGCCGGGATTTGGAGGGTTTATGCGGTTCAACATAAACCGCCGTTTTGGTATTCGCGCAGCAGTGCACAGAACCAACCTCCTCTATCACGATTCGGATTCAAACGACCCTTGGATTGCCAACCGGAATCTGCACTTCCGAAACGCCATCACGGAGGGGTCTGTTGTGGCTGAGTTCAACTATTCTCGATACCAGATTGGAAACACCAAGGATCGGTTTACAGGGTACCTTTTTGCTGGTCTGTCCTTGTACAGCCACATGCCAGAGGCAGAAATCGATGGCATTTGGTATGCACTGCAACCCCTCGGGACCGAGGGGCAGGGCACATCGAGCGCTAACGCGGGCAATCGCTATGCGACCACAGGATTTGCTGTGCCCTTTGGCTTCGGCTTCAAATTGAACCTAGGCCATTTCTCAGCCCTGAATTTTGAGTGGGGCATGCGGAGGACATGGACGGACCATTTGGATGACGTCGCCGGCTATTATGCCAGTCTTGCTGTACTCGAGGAAGAGGCAGGCCAACTGTCTGAATTGCTGAGTGAGTCACGTATTGAGCGGGAGGGTAACCTCGAGGACCCAGTTGGCCAAATGAGAGGGTACAATGGCCTCGACGACCGGTTTGCTGTCATGAGTGTGTCGTTCACCTTTCGAATCGACAAGTCGCCAACCACCTGCTGGGAACGTTGACGGTCTGTGTGATTAGGTGAAAAACTCCCAAAGACGGGCGTCGAGCGAGGAACTACCTTGCAGGGCACTTTTCGCCGAGCCACCTTCGCCACGCCTAAGGCAATTGACAAACACCATGGTTGATTCCGCCACCGATGCCAATCCATTGCCACGCCACGTGGCCGTCATCATGGATGGCAATGGCCGGTGGGCGCGTGAGCGTGGAGAAGATCGCGTTTTTGGTCATGCTCATGGTGTGGAAAGTGTTCGGGCGATGGTCCGAGCTGCAGGAGAATTGGGCGTAGAATTCCTCACACTGTACGCGTTCAGTACAGAAAATTGGTCGCGTCCACAGGAGGAGGTCAATGCCCTGATGGAGTTGCTGGTTCGCAGCCTTGCTGGAGAAGTTGAAGAGCTGGTTTCCCAAGGGGTTCGCTTGCGTTCCATTGGTGCTTTGGACAGTTTGCCCGAGTCGTGTCGGAGGGCCCTGCATGATGTGGAGGAAAGGACAGCGGATTGTACGGGATTGAATCTCATTCTCGCGTTGAGTTACAGCGGCAGGTGGGAGATCACAGAAGCAATAAAGGGCATCGTGCAATCGGGAATCAAGGCAGAAGCCATCGACGAAAAGGGCCTTCGCCAGTTCATGTGTATGCCCGACGTACCGGACCCGGAGTTGCTAATCAGAACCAGTGGCGAACAGCGGTTGAGCAATTTTCTGCTTTGGCAATTGGCCTATTCTGAACTTCACTTTACCCCCGTCATGTGGCCGGATTTTAGAGAAGACCACTTCCGTGCGGCCATTCATGAATTTAGGGGGCGAGAGCGCCGTTTTGGTCGAACTGGAGAACAAATGCACCATGCAACGAATGCGGGGGACAGCTGAACGAATGAAAGAGCAAGGTGTCGCTTGGTTCTGGGTAGTGGTCCTTGTTTTGGGTTTGGCATGGCCAATGCAATCGCAGATTGTGGAAACCGCGATTGACCTCGCCGTTCCCTCCGACTATCGCATTGCTGGATTGACCGTACTCGGCGCAGATTTTACGGATGTTCAGGCGGTCAAGTTGTTCAGCGGTCTTCAGGTGGGTGATGAGGTCACCATCCCAGGCGACCGAATTAGCGATGCCGTCCGCAACCTTTGGGACCAGCGACTTTTCAGCGATGTGTCCATCGATTTGGCGGAGCGGCGGGGAGACGATGTCTACCTCGTGATTCGGGTAAAGGAAATGCCGCGTTTGACAAAGTATGGTTTCAGCGGGATCAAGCGCGGAGAGCAAGAGACCCTGAGGGGCAAGTTGGATTTGGTTCGGGGTCAAATTGTCAATGAGAACCTCAAGGTCACAGCGCGGCGCATTCTCGAAGACCATTACATCGACAAGGGCTTTTTCGACGCCAAGGTCACCGTTACCGATACGAAGGACAGTCTTTTGGAAAATGCTTCTCGGGTGGACATACACGTCGAGAAAGGGATGAAAGTGAAGGTTGGCGAGATCCGAATCTCTGGAGCCAGTGCGGTGCCAGAAAAGGCACTGAGGCGCAAGATGCGCAACGTGAAGGAGCGCGCATGGTGGCGAATTTTCAAAGCGTCCAAGTTCCTCGAAGAAGAGTTTAGTGCCGACCTCGATGCCATCGTTGCCCATTACAGAGAAAAGGGGTATCGCAACGCTCGGATTGAGAAGGACAGCCTCTATCGAACGCCCGAAGGGGACTTGGGTATCGCCGTGGAGATTGACGAGGGGGGACAATTTCATCTCCGAGAAATCACCTTTACGGGAAACACCAAATACACGAGTGGACAGCTGGATAGCTTGCTCGGCTTCCAGCGCGGGGACTTGTATGATGTGGCAGAGCTGGAGAAGCGTCTGTTTATGAACCCAAAAGGCATTGACCTGAGCACGCTTTACAGCGATGATGGCTACCTGACCTTTCAGGCCATACCCGTTGAGGTGCGCGCAGAGAACGACAGCATCGATCTGGAGGTGCGGCTCGTGGAGGGAAAGCAATTCCGAATTGGGCGGGTGGATGTTCGGGGCAATACCAAAACCAGCGACCACGTCATTCGCCGTGAGATTCGAACCATGCCCGGGGATTTGTTCAGTCGCACGGACGTGATTCGGACCCAGCGCGAACTCAGCCAGCTGAACTATTTCAACCCCGAGGCCTTTGGAATTAACCCCATACAGAACCCCGAGAACGGAACGGTTGACATCGAATACGTGGTGGAGGAAAAGCCAACGGACCAAATTGAACTCCAAGGGGGATGGGGCGGTGGCCGAATCGTTGGTTCCTTGGGCGTAACGTTCAACAATTTTGCCGTGGGCAAGGCATTTAAAAAGGGGTCGTGGCGCCCGGTGCCCATGGGAGATGGACAAAGGGTGAGCGTCCGCGCTCAGTCCAACGGTCTCTTTTTTCAGAGCTACAATGTGAGTTTTACCGAGCCGTGGCTGGGAGGCAAGAAACCGAATGCACTGACTGTGGCGGCATGGCGGTCTATACAGTCTAATGGTCAGCCCAAGCGCATTGAAGGGGAGGACAACCCCAACCGCCAGACCCTCATGATTACCGGGGTTTCAGCCTCTATTGGACAACGATGGAACAAACCGGACGACTGGTTCGTGGTCAACGCAGGCCTCAGTTACCAGCACTTTGACTTCGACCAGTACAACAGCGGACTTTTCAGCTTTACCGATGGCAAGTCCAACAACATCGCGCTCAACATAGTGGTGAGCCGAAACTCTGTAAGCGATCCAATCTTCCCAGTCTGGGGCTCCGAGGTCCGGCTCAACATTAAGGCGACTCCACCATATAGCCTGTTCCAACCCGACCGCAATTGGAGCGCTTTGGATGACCAAGAGCGGTTTCGCTTCGTCGAATATCACAAGTGGAAGTTTGCGGCCAACTGGTACACACCGCTCACCACGGGTGGGGGAGAAAACCCAAAGTCACTGGTGTTGCGCACCTATTTCGGTGGGGGCATTATTGGCCAATACAACCGGCAAATCGGGTTGTCTCCCTTTGAGCGTTTTTATCTAGGAGGCGTATTTCTTAGCGGGTTTGTTCTCGATGGACGTGAAATCGTGTCACTGCGGGGCTATGACAACCTCTCTCTGACTGCACCTGATCAGAACACTGGTGCGGGAGCGATTACCAGATACGGTGCGGAGTTGCGCTACCCCCTGAGTACCAACCCGAGCGCAACGATATACACCATGGCGTTCCTAGAGGCGGGCAACACATGGGAGACGGGTGATGGCTTCAATCCATTCGATGTATACCGCTCGGGGGGTATCGGCATGCGCATTTTCCTTCCCATGTTTGGCCTTCTGGGGCTGGACTACGGATGGAGGTTTGACGATGTGCCCATTGCCCCATCTATGGCCCGTGGTCAATTCCACTTCTCGATGGGCATGAACATCGGTGATTTGTAAGCGCAGGCGCGAAACCCATGGAGTTGAACGTTGAGCACCCGATGCACCCTATTTTTGATGACCATCACGCCATGCGTAGTCTTCGATTTCTTTTTCCGGTTCTCCTGCTGTTCTGCTCGCTGAATGCCGGCGCACAGAAGTATGCTTATGTGGATACCGAGTACATTTTGCAGCACCTTCCCGAATACTCAGAGGCCCAAAAGGAGTTGAACAGCCTCGCCTCAGGTTGGCTTGATGAAATCGAAGAGAAGTATGAGGCAGCCAATCAGCTTGAAACGGCGTACCGCGCCGAGCGCGTTTTGCTGACGCCTGAGATGCGCCGAAAACGCGAGGAGGAGATTACAGGGAAGCGAACAGAGGCGACGGACATGCAAAAGGCCAAGTTCGGCGTGGAAGGTGAGCTTTTCCAGAAGCGGCAGGAGCTGATACAGCCGATTCAGGAGCAGTTGTTCCAAGCGCTTAAGGACCTTGCAGGACAGCGCCAGTACATGGTTATTTTCGACAAAGCCAAGGAAAGCAACATGCTCTACACCAACCCCAAATACGATGTGTCGGATCGCATCATCAAGGAATTGGGCTACAAGCCTGGAGAAATTGTGGGTGAAGAAGAGACCGATGACGAGGAGAAGGGCAAAAGCTTACAGGACCGAATGAACGACGCCCTCGACAAGGGCAAAGGCAAACTCGACGAGCGCAAACAGCAAATCACCAACCGGGTTAATTCCGGAATCAAGGGCGGTGGCCGTCCAAAGCAGTGACCAATTGACTGCTAAACCAAACACGATACACAACATGAAATTTACGATTACCAAAGGCCTAATGGTGGCCGCGTTGTTCTTTACCTCTGCAGCCTCTGCTCAGGTTATGGAAGCCAAATTTGGTCACATCGATACGCAGGCATTGCTGGAGGCGATGCCCGAGCGAAGCAACATCCAATCGGAAATCGAAGGCGCAGCAGCCCAATACGAGCAGGAAATTGTTCGCATGCAGGGAGAGCTTGAGGCCAAGGTTGCAGAGTATCAGCAGAAGGCGGAGTCTTGGCCTACAGCAATCCGCACCCAGAAAGAGCAAGACATAACTCAGGACCAGCAGGGTTTAGAGCAGTTTTATGCCACGGTTCAGCAAGAATTGGGCATGCTGGAGCAGAGCTTGCTGGAGCCGATGATTGAGCGGGCCCGCACAGCCATTGAGGAGGTGGGCGCCGAGGAAGGCTTCACCTACATCTTTGACACATCTATGGGCTCCACGGTATACAACGGGGGTGAGGATGTTCTCGCGCTCGTCAAGGTCAAGCTTGGGCTCTGAAGCCCCCATCGGAATTTTCGATTCGGGCATCGGTGGCCTGACGGTGGCCGATGCACTGTCGCGCGCATTGCCCCTAGAACAGTTGCGTTATTTCGGGGACACGGCCCACATGCCCTATGGCGATAGGTCCCCTGATTTGGTTCGGGCCTGGTCGGTTCGCATCGCGGAGCACCTGCTCGAGCAGGGATGCAAAGCCTTGGTCATCGCGTGTAACTCTGCATCGGCATCTGCCGCTTCAGCTGTGAGGGATGTTGCAGGAGATGGCATTCCCGTCATCGATGTCATTGCACCTGTTGTCGCTGCTGTTTCGAGACAGGGTCGGCGTCATATTGGCGTCATCGGAACGCGAGCCACGGTGGGCAGCGGCATCTATGGAAGAACCCTTCGTGCTGCAATAGAGGAAGCAGAAGGGACTGCCGAGGTGGAAGAATGGGCGACACCATTGTTGGCGCCCTTGATTGAAGAGGGATGGCAAGACCATCCCCTGATGGAGCCGGTTCTGTTGTCATACCTCGAGGCCGCCGGATGGAGCCACGGCACCGACTGTGTATTGGACGCCCTTATCCCAGGCTGCACCCATTACACTTTGGCCATGCCCATGCTTCAGCGCGTTTTGGGAAACGGCGTGGAGGTTATTGATGGGCCGGGTATCGTGGCAGAGTCCGTTCGATTCAGGCTGGGCGAACAGGGACTGCTGCGCAGTGTCCCAGCTCAGGGAAACCATCAGTTTTCCGTGAGTGACCTGACGCCCAGTTTCGGCGCATCGGCATCCCGTTTTTTTGGTGATGGTATCGATTTGAAACACGACCCCATCTGGGCCTAAGGGTTTATTCTTGTTTAAACCAAGCCGCGTATTCGCGGTAGCGCACTGCTGTCGCAGACAGGTGCTTTCTCAGCGTTGACCCCACGGACTTTACTTTCCTTGCGGGCACCCCAGCCCAAAGTTCACCCGCTCCGATGCACGTGCCCTCAAGAACCACAGCTCCTGCGGCCACCACGGCCCCTTCGCCCACAATGGCATGGTCCATGACAACGGCGCCCATGCCGATGAGAGCCCCGGCTTCCACGGTGCACCCGTGAACAATTGCGTTGTGTCCGATGCTTGCCTCATCGCCTATTGTGAGGCTTGTCTTTTCCCAAGTTCCGTGAAGCACCGCACCATCTTGGACATTGACACGGGAGCCGAGTCGTATGGCGCACACATCTCCGCGCACGACCGCTCCAAACCAAAAACTGCAATCATCTCCAGTGACCACGTCTCCGACAATGGTGCAGTTGGGGGCAAGCCAGTTCCCCTCGCCGAAATGCGGTTCTTTTCCTCGTACAGCGAGCACCACAGCTTTTTGGTTGGTGGTATTCATGCGACAAAATTCGGCCTTCAACTCGAGAATAAACTCGGACGGTTGTCATCGGTGTCCCACGCATCGATACCTTGTCCTGCGCGGCGGTGGGACAGTGCTTCGGCGATATGACTGGCCTCCACGCGGTCGGCTCCCTGCAGGTCGGCGATGGTGCGTGCCAGGCGAAGGATGCGGTCATGGCTTCTGGCGCTGAGTTCGAAGCGCTCTGTACAAGAGGCCATGAGTCCCCTTTCCTTTTGTCCCAATGCGAGCACATCATGGAGATCTTCACCAACCAACTGGTGGTTGGCTTCCCCTTTGGGGTTGCGTTCCATCTGCCGTTGCCTGGCCTCCAAAACGCGGTTGCGAAGGGACTGCGCAGCATGCAGCCGTTCTTTTCTCTCGAGACGTCCTTTGGCACCCAGCGCAGGAAGGAGCAACCGGGGATCGACAGGGTCAACCTGGAGGTGGATGTCAATGCGGTCCAAGAGGGGGCCACTGATGCGTTGCAGGTAGCGCTGACGGGCATGTTTGCTGCAGGTGCATCTCGATCGGTGTTCCGCGTCCGCCCTGTACCGTCCGCATGGACAGGGATTCATGGCGGCCACCAGTTGGAAGTCGGCTGGGAAGACCACTCTGGCCCGCGCCCGGCTGACGGTGATCTCTCTGGATTCGAGCGGTTGTCTTAGCACCTCCAATACGTGGCGGGGCATCTCTGGGAGTTCATCGAGGAACAGCACACCCGCGTGTGCCAGACTTATTTCTCCCGGACGGGGGTCGGAGCCCCCGCCCACCAAGGCGACATCGGAAATGGTGTGGTGTGGGCTTCGAAACGGGCGCTCGAGAATCAACTGGTTCTCCTTGGCCGTCTTGTTGGCTACTGAGTGAATACGGTTGACCGATAGGGCTTCTTTTGGGTTCAGCGGTGGCAGTAGTCCAACCATCGCTTTGGCAAGCATCGTTTTGCCTGTGCCCGGAGGGCCCACCATGCAAAGATTATGACGTCCTGCTGCCGCGATGGCGATGGCCTCAACTCCGCGTTTTTGACCCCGTATTGCGACCAAGGGTTCCAGACTGAATGTGGAACGCGCGGAGATCAGGTCCGACAAGTTTCGCTGGACAATTGGGAGCGGCGTGGTGTAAGACAAGTGGTCCAAAACATCCCGCAGATGATCGGCTGCATGGACGGTTACCTCTTCAAGCAAACCTGCCTCCAGTGCCGATTCTTTGGGCAGAATGACCGGACCTACATTGGGCGACCGGGCCACTTCGGCCAATGCGAGGCCGCCCCGAACCGGCCGCAGGGCGCCATCCAGAGCGAGCTCTCCCATGCTCAAGATGTGTTCTACTGGACCCGCGTCAATCTGCTCTGAGGCCGCCAAGATGCCCAGGGCGAGGGGCAGGTCATATGCCGCACCCTCTTTACGCAATCCGGCTGGAGCGAGATTGATGGTGATGCCTTTTCCCGGCCATCGAAACCCCAGTTGCTCAATGGCGCTTTTGATGCGCTGTTGGCTTTCTCGCACGGCACTGTCTGGCAGGCCGACCATGAGAAAGTGGATTCCACGGTCCACGCGGACCTCCACAGTGACGGGCACTGCATCAACGCCCTGAAGGGCGGCGGCATGGAGTCGGACGAGCAAAGAAGAAGCAGGCCTCAAGCGCAATGCGCCTCGATGCAATCGATAAAGGCATGGATGCACTGAATGTGCACCTCTTGAATTCGGTCTGCATATCCAGACCACGGAACCCGGACCTCCACATCGCAAAGTGGAGCCAGCGCGCCACCGTTGTTGCCAGTGAGACCGACCACGGCCATTCCCGCTTGCTTGGCTGCCCCAGCGGCGCGGACCACATTGGCTGAATTTCCGGAGGTGGAGATGGCCAAAAGAACATCGCCTGGCTGCCCCATTGCTTCCACGAAACGAGAAAACACGTGTTCGAAGCCGTGGTCATTGGCCACGCAGCTCAAGTGGGATGGGTCAGAAATGGAGATGGCTGGGAGGGCCTTTCTGTCGTCGCGGTAGCGCCCAGTCAGTTCCTCTGCGAAGTGCATGGCGTCACACATGGAGCCTCCGTTGCCGCATGACATCACCTTGCCGCCAGCACCAATGGCCTGCGCCATGGCCTGCGCCGCGGCTTTTACAGCGGCTAGGCAGGTGGGGTCTGCCAGAAAGGCCTGTTGGACCTTCTTTGCTTCTTCAAAATGTCGGTTGATGCGGTCGGCGTGTTCCATGTCCGAAAGGTGCGCGGTGCAAGCTAGGGCCTGACAGGGGTTGTGTGGGAGTGGACCATCGTTTTGCCCGTGTCCTGTTCTTCATTTACCCGCTTCGAAACGCGCGTAGTTCTCTTCGAGGAAGTCGATGAACTTCTGCGGATCCGGATCATATCCGACGCCATCACCCAGTGCCTCTCCATCCTGATCAATCATGACGTAGAAGGGCTGGGCATTGGTTCCGAATCGCGATGCCTGTAGGTAGGTCCATTTGTTGCCTACTGTGCGGATGCGGAAGTCCTTTCCACCGAATTCTTCTACCCTTTGCTCTTCTTCTGGCAACGCTTTACGTTCGTCGACATAGAGTGAAACCAAAACGGCTTCCTCACTGAGGTACTTGGCCACAGTCGGATTGGGCCACACTTGCTCCTCCATCTTTCGGCAATTGACGCAGGCCCATCCCGTAAAATCGAGAATCATAGGCTTGCCCTCAGCACGTGCCGCTGCAAGGCCTTCTTCATAGTTCCTGAAGCGGGCTTCAATATGACCTGAAGTGGCGTGGTCACCTCCTGTTCCTATGTGAGCACCACCGCCGACACCACCGCTGCTTTCAGCGTAAAACATGGGTGGCGGGAACCCAGAAATCAGGTTGAGGGGAGCGCCCCACAGGCCCGGCACCATGTAAATGGCCAGAACGAGGAATGTTGTTCCTAGGCCCCAGCGCCCGACGCTCAGCCGTTCCAGTTTGCTGTCGTGTGGAAAGCGCAACCCACCGAACAGGTATACGGCGATGCACAAGGCAATGGCAATCCAGATGGCGATGAAAAGTTCTCGTTTCAGTAGGCCCAGTTGCAAAACAAGGTCCGCGTTTGAGAGGAATTTGAAGGCAAAACCAATTTCGAGCAGGCCCAAAACCACTTTGACGCTGGTCAACCAACCTCCGCTTTGGGGCAGAGAGTTGAGCCAACCAGGGAAAGCACTGAATAGTGCGAAGGGAATGGCCAAAGCCAGAGAGAAGCCGAACATCACCGCAATGGGGCCACCGAAATCTCCAGCGGCGGCGCCAGCCAATGCGCTGCCGACTAGTGGGCCTGTACAACTGAAACTGACGATGGCCAAAGTGGCCGCCATGAAGAAAATGCCAATCAATCCGCCACGGTCTGCTTGGGCATCCACTTTGTTGGCCCAGCTGGAAGGCAGTTGAATCTCGAAAGCTCCCAGGAAGCTGATGCCAAACACGACCAACAGCAGGAACAGGAAGAGGTTGAAATAGGGGTCTGTGCTGATGAGGTTCAACACATCCACCCCAAACACCGCGGTCAGCAGCAGTCCGAGACCGGTGTAGATGAAAATGATGCTGGCGCCGTATATCAGGGCGTTTCGGATGCCTTCAGCACGGGTCTTCGATTGCTTCGTGAAGAAGCTCACGGTCATGGGAATCAGGGGAAACACGCAGGGCGTGAATAAGGCGGCAAAGCCCAGCCCCATACCAAGCAAAAACAGGACAAAAAGCCCATCGCCCATTTCTCCCTCCTTTCCGGATTCCGCGATTGACCCCTCATCTCCGGGGCACAGTTCGGGGACCGGTTCGTTCGTCGCCTCATCGAGAGAGAGGTGAAATTCAACGTCCGGCGGGAAGATGCACTTCGTCTCATCGCAGGCCATATAAGTCAGCAGACCATCTATGCTTTCGGGTCGATCCCCGGTCCAGTTCAATTCTAAAGCCCAGCGCGCAGTACCCTTAAAAGACCTTACTTCCTTGTCGAAGTTGGGATCGTAATGCAATTCCGGTGTGCATTCCCGGAGGCCGCCCGAAACCACTGTCTCTGCATCAAGGGCAAAGGAGGTGGGAATGGGCCCGTCCATTGGGTCATTGTCATGGCTATATACATGCCAGCCCTCCTCAATTTGGGCTGTCGCGACCAACGTCGCGCTATGATCACCACTGGCGTGCAGCACAATGTCCCACTTGACCGGATCATACATGCCCATGGGGGCCTCCTCTTCGTCTGAACCCCAGGGGTCAGCGTGTCCGCCAGTATCGCAGTAATCGGGCTTGGCGCTTTCCGGTTTGATGTCGGACAGAGAGAGGTAAAAGTCCACATCCTCAGGCGGCAGGCATTTGCTGTCGTCGCAGACCATGAAGGTCAGATAGCCTTTGACCGATTCCGGAATCGTGCCAGGGAAAGAAAGCGTGTGCACCCAGTGGACGTCATCTTCGAAGAAGAGCAAGTCCAGCATGAAGTTGGGATCATACTCGAGGTGGGGCTCGCATTCGGCCGCAGCTGTGTCTGTGGTTTGTACCCCTTCGGTTTCGATTGTGAAGGACGTTGGAATGGGCCCGTCGAAAGGGTTCAAAAATTGGCTGTAGACATGCCATCCCGGTTCGACCGTGGCGTGAAAGTCGAGGTCGAGGGTGCCATCTCCGTTGTCATACAGGTGGAAATCCCACTGGACGGGGTCGTGGATTTGGGCGGTCGCGGGGATGCTGGCTCCAAACAGGAATACGAGCAGCACAGCGGAAAGGAAATGCAGGGGCTTCACGGGCACGTTGCTTTGCAGGCGGGAAGATAACGCCGCATTGTCCCTCATCCGTTGCCAGTCACGCCAACGCCTGTCAAGTTCGGAGGCAGTTCAGATGGCAATCTCTTGTCCGGGTGAGAGTCCAAACCGACGCCGGAACCAGCCTGCTCCGAGATAAACGAGTGGTGTGTCCACTGCCGCCACAAGGACCTTGAAACCAAAACCATTGAGCAGAAGAGATCCAAAAAGGCCCCATTTGATTTCACCCACAGCACAGAGCAAAAACAGCACGACCAGGGTGTCCACGAATTGAGAGGGGATGGTCGAGAAGTTGTTTCGCAGCCAAAGCATTCGCCCCCCTGTGCGCACTTTCCAGAAATGAAAGATGCGGACATCCAATAACTGTGCGAGCAGGTAGGCAGCCATCGATGCGCCCACTGCGAGTGCGGTCTGACCAAAGACGTGGTCGAATTGGCCGTCTGTGACGGGGGACCAATCGGTTGCCGTTGCGGAGCCTGCAAGGGTAATGACCAGAAGGGTGAGGATGGACGCGGCCAGTCCAGCTTTCACCACATCGTCCGCCCGTTTGCGTCCATACACCTCGCTGATGATGTCGGTCACGAGGAAAGTCAAGGGATAGGGCAACAGACCCACACTGGCCTCAAATGTGTAGTCCAGTCCGGGAAGGGACCACGCAAAGAACTTTCGGAACGCGAGGTTGCAGGTGATCAGACTCGACACGAAAAGGGCGGCCAACAGGAGATAAAGGCCGAGTGCAAACTCGCGCTCATGTTCACTGGATAGGGCCTTGGGTTTGGCGAGGTCGTGTCCGCGTGTCGGCTTCATTGCGCAGCAAAATTAGTTGGGGAACCAATGAAGGGTAAGAATGTCAAGGCCTGTGGGAGAGACGGTCTCGGGCAAAGCGACCCTTCGGTCAATTCTATGGCCCACGAGCCATGCGGGATGTTGTTCAGCATCCTCGAGAAGCAGCATTTGGGGCCGTGATGCGTGGGGAACCTTGCGTTGCGTCAGGATGTCTGAAACGGTCTGTTGTCCGTCCATTCCCAATGGGGCAATCCGGTCACCCGACAACCAAGGACGCAGGGTCAGTGGCCCTTTTAAGGCGCAAAGATTCAATTGGGCGGTGTCTTCGTTTTGGTCAATATCAGGTCGCTTGGTCACGTGACATACAGACCATTTCAGGGTGCCTTGAGGCGTGTGAATTTCCCCTTCTTTGTCTGAGTGTGGGTTGAGGGATTGTGGCCAGTTGAGTGGCGCATCGGAGGGGGCAAGGGACATGGCCAGGAGGCGGTCCCGTTCCCTCAGGATACGGTGGGATGAGGTGGAGCAATACTTGCCAGTTTCGGTGTCCGGTTCGGCGAGGGAAATCAGGGCGTCCAATTGACCCGCGACCGCCCCGAACTGTGATCCCCATAGCGAGATTAGATGTCGTGGTGACGGGGCAGATTTAACAATCGAAAGAGGGAGCTCTTCAGGTTTCACGCCTGCGAGCAGGTCCAGCGTGGACGTACGCCATTCCATTGCGAGGCGGGCCGCTCGGTTCAAACCTACATCCCATCCGGGGCGAAGAGCGTCGAGTAGGGGCACAAGTTCGCAGCGGATTCGGTTGCGCAAATGCTGGGGGTCGAGGTTCGAAGCATCTTCACGCCACGCCTGTCCCTTCTGGTGAAGGGCATTCAATAGGGTCTCCCGGGTCAAGTCAAGGAAGGGCCTGCCGATGGCAAAGCCACGTTCTGTATTCCAAGCCTCCATGCCCCGCCAAGCATCGGGACGCGTACCGCGGATAAGGTGGAGCAACTGGGTCTCGCGCTGGTCGTCCGCATGATGTCCAGTCAACAGAATGCCACCAGCTCCCACCTTCTGATCGAACCATGAATACCGTTCCGCTCGCGCGGCGGCTTCCAACCCTTGACCTGTCCTTTCCGCCTTGGCGGCGAGACCATGGGCCAGGTGGACTTGAAAGGCACATCCCAAGTCGTGGGCGGCGCGTTCAACGAAGTCTCGGTCAGCGCCTGATTCAGGTCTAAGCCCGTGGTCCACGTGCAACACGGTGACGTCTAGTTCCATAGCACAGGCCGTCAGCAGCAACGCCATACTATCCGCACCTCCCGAGACAGCCAAGGCCACCGGAGTTGGCTCCGCCCAACCGTTTGCGGTCAGCAGGGAGCGAAGCGAATCGGTCAACGGTGTCCATTCATCGGCCATCCTACTGCAAGGTCGGAGATTCTATGGCGCCAAGTGCATCCAAAACAGCCTTGTCCTTCAGTTGGGTTTCGTCCCACTCGGCTTTTTCGCGTGCCAAGGCGGTGATGGCGCCACCCACATGTACACTCCAGCGCTTTGAACGCCTGTCTACCAGTGCGGTTCGAATGACCACATTGAAGTCGAAGTCTCCAGCACCTCCGCGGCCATCTGGATCTGCCCAACCGATTGCGCCAGAGTAGAGCCCACGGCGCACAGGCTCCACTTCCGCAGCAATTTCCATGGCGCGAATTTTTGGCGCTCCGGTCATGCTTCCCATGGGAAATGCGGCGTGCAGGATGTCCGCAAATCCCTTGTCTTCGCGGACAGAGCAGGTCACCGTGGATACCATCTGGTGCACATTTTGAAAGCTGTGGATACCACATAGTTCTTCTGCTTCTACAGTCGAAGGACGGGCGACTTGGCTGAGGTCGTTTCGGACTAAGTCAGCAATCATTATGTTTTCTGCGCGCTCTTTCGGGTCGGTTTGCAATGCCTTGGCGAGGGCCGCGTCTCTCTCAGGATCGGGATGGCGTGCAGTGGTGCCTTTGATGGGTTGACTGATTAAGCGGTCTCCTTCGCGCCGGAGAAACCGCTCAGGGCTGGCGCAAAGGATGTCGACATCCTTCCATTGAAGCAGTGCGGAGAAGGGGGCTGAGGTCTGGCGTGTCATCCTTTGAAATGCAGCCTTTGGACACCAGTCCTCGGAGAGTTTTCCGCTGATTTCCCGACAGAGGTTCAATTCATAGATGTCGCCCCGGAGGATGTGATTGTGCACCCGGGAAAAGGCGGCTCCATAGGCCGTTCTGTTGAGGCTGCTGTACCCTGAAATCATAGGCTGTTGAGAGGCATCGACTTCTTCTCGAGCATTTGAGTGAATGGCCGCCTCCATGCGGTTTGACAAAGTCGAACCCGGGCGGACGAGCCATTCCAGATGGGTTTCCTCAGCGGTTGTTTGAAAGGACAGGACCCCCTCGGGCTCTGTCCAATGCACGGCAGGCAAAGCCACGGCCACATCGCTTTGGTCAGGCAGATCCAATAAGGGGTGGGCGCGCGTTTGGTCGTAACCAATCCACCCGAAACATCGGCCCGAGGCAGCTCCGACAAAGGAGGCGATCTGACGGTAAGCATCAGGGTCAGCGGCAGGAATGCTGAGCGTGCGCTTGTTCCCGACGACCAAGAAGCCGT
Source organism: Crocinitomicaceae bacterium (assembly GCA_002720375.1). Lineage (GTDB taxonomy): Bacteria > Bacteroidota > Bacteroidia > Flavobacteriales_D > Sanyastnellaceae > UBA8752. The sequence continues at coordinate 53,069 of PBIE01000014.1, forward strand.
GAAGGCCGTTCGTTCCGCGAGTGGCGTCGAGGAACAGCCAGCGTTGCTGGTCAGAAAGGCCGGTCAAATCTGGAACCGGAAGCGTGTTCTGAGTGGTGGACACCGTTCAAAGATGGCGTCGGATTAGATTGGTCACCGCATCTGCCCAATCATCTTCGGCGTTGAGGCTGGGGACGAGGTCAAGGTGCTCACCACCGTCCGCTTCGAAAATCTCGACGTATTCCTCTCCGATTTCTACCGTTGTCTCTAGGCAGTCGGCTACGAATGCCGGTGAGAAGACCAACATTCGTTTATCTCCCGCTTTGGCGCGCTCCTCGACAACCTTGTCGCTGAATGGCGTGAGCCACTTTTTGTCGAGACGGCTTTGGAAGGCCACTGAGTAACGGTTTTTTGGAATGCCCAACCTGTCGGCCAGTGCTCGTGTTGTGGCGAAGCAGGTGGCCTTGTAGCAGAACTTGTTTTCCTCGTTGATTTCCGATTCGCAGCCGTGGTTTGCGCAACGGCGGTCTTCGTAGACCTTGTCGACCTGTCGCGTGGGCACGCCATGGTAACTGAAGAGGATGTGGTCGTAGCTCTCTAAATCAAAAGATTTTGCTCGGTTTTCGAAGCAAGAGAGGTAGCCGTCATCGTCCCAGTATTGGCTTATCATCCGCACTTCTGGAATGACATACCACTTTGAAATTAGACGCATGGCCTCTTGGTGGGTGCTGCCTGTGGTGGCGGAAGCATATTGGGCATAGAGCGGAAGAATGACAATTCGGTCATAGCCACACTCGCGCATTTCCTCCAGAACTTTGGGCATTCCCGGGTTCTGGTATCGCATGGCGAAATGCACTTGCAGTTCACCCAATTCGGGGTGAGCAGACGAGAGTGCGGCACAACGCTCAGCTACCTTTTTGGTCAACTCCAAGCCATACAGCAACAGGGGAGAACCTTCTTTGGTCCACACTTTTTTGTACTCACGTGAACTTCGGAATCGCCGGAGCGGAGAAATGATGCCGCGCACGAGAATTTGGCGCGGGAGCCAGGGGATGTCGATGACCCTCCCATCCGATAAAAACTCCGTGAGGTAGCGGCCAACTGCACCTGGCCCCGGGTTATCCGGAGTGCCAAGGTTGATAAGGAGAATGCCAGTCTTCATGGTTGCGGACGAGGTCGAACTCAGCTTTGAAACAATCGTTCACTGTCCGGGTTCGCTCCGAGAATTAGATGTGCAATGCTCGGTCGCCCGTTGCGGCGAGGGCTGCTTCTTTGACCGCCTCAGTGAAGGTCGGGTGGGCGTGGCTCATTCTGGCCACATCCTCAGCAGATGCCCGGTATTCCATTGCGACGACGGCCTCGGCAATCATATCGGCTGCACGAGGCCCACAGATGTGAACGCCGAGAATTTCGTCTGTCTCCGCATGGGCCAATACTTTGACTACGCCATCGGTGTCCATCGAGGCGCGGGCGCGACCAGATGCTTTAAAGGGAAAGCTTCCTGTTTTGTAGGCAATGCCGTCGGCCTTGAGTTGCTCTTCCGTTTTTCCTACCGCAGCCACTTCGGGCCAAGTGTAGACGACACCTGGGATGAGGTTGTAGTCGAGGTGCGGCTTTTGTCCCGCCATGTGCTCTACGGCACAGATGCCCTCTTCTTCAGCCTTGTGGGCGAGCATTGCGCCCTTGACCACGTCTCCAATGGCATAGATGTGCGACTGACCGGTGCGCAGGTGCGCGTCCACTTCGACGCGACCACGAGAGTCGACGGCAATGCCGGCATTGTCCAATGAAAGGCCTTCTGTGTAGGGCTTTCGGCCCACGGCAACGAGGCAGTAGTCGGCTTCCCAAGTGACCTCATCTCCTTTCTTGTTGTCGGCTTTGACAACGGCTTTATCTCCCGCGTTGAGGACCTCTTTTACCCCGTGGGAGAGATGGAATTTCACGCCAATTTTTTTCATGGCACGCTGTAGCTCTTTACCCATGGTGCGGTCCATTGTCGGAATAATGGCATTCTGGTACTCGACCACGTGCACTTCCGTTCCGAGTCGGGCATAGACCGACCCGAGTTCGAGACCGATGACACCACCGCCGATGATGACCATTCGCTCAGGCAGAGCCGGCAGTTCCAGCGCCTCTTTGGATGTGATAATGCGGTCGCCATCCAGTTTGATAAAGGGCAAGCTGGCAGGTTCGGAGCCAGTGGCAATGAGGATGCGATCGGCCTGAATTTGTTCGGATTTTCCGTCTGCGGAATTCACCGTCAGTGTATTCGCATCGACAAAAGAACCCCTCCCTTCAAGGACCGAAATCCCATTCTTTTCCATCAGGAAGTCGACCCCTGCAACAGTCTGGTCGACCACCTCTTGTTTTCGGGCAATCATCCTTGGGAAATCGATGCCCAAGTCGGAGACTTGAATGCCGTGAATTTCAAATTCCTTCTTGGCCTTCAAATAGTGTTCAGAGCTGTCGAGTAGGGCCTTGGATGGGATGCACCCGACGTTGAGGCAGGTTCCACCTAAGGTGCCGCGCTTTTCGATGAGCGCTGTTTTGAATCCAAGCTGGGCGCTGCGAATGGCAGCTACATATCCGCCTGGGCCGGCGCCGATGACCACGAGATCGTACTTGTCCATTGGATGCGAACGGTTGAGATGCTAAAGTAATTCGGCATAAGCTGCCTCACACGTTCGATTCGTGGGCTGTGCCTTTCCTTTGCCGCTCGACCATGTGGTCTCGGCTCGCAACCTTCATCCTCAGGGGACGCCTCCCCATCCTGCTCGTCCTCGCGGCGATCACGGCCGGTATGGCCATGCGCATCGATGAGCTCGGGATTCGCTACAAATTTGGCGGGTTGCTTCCAGATGACGACCCGGCCTTGGTGGCATACAATGACTTTTTAGATGAGTTCGGCGAGGAAGGCAACGTCGTGGCATTGGGCATTCAAGATGGGCGGTTGGACTCATTGGAGGTGTTCCAAGCTTGGTGGCATCTGGATTCGGTGTTGCGGTCCATTCGCGTTCCCGTTGACAGCCTTCGGCCCGATGGAACGCGATGGGATACGCATGTGGTCGACAGCGTTTTTGGCTTTCGGACGGCGGTGGAACTGGTGAGGGTGGACGACCCAAAATCCTTTGCTGTTGAACCCGTGTTTCAGTCCCTACCCGAGACCCAGGTTGATCTGGACAGTGTGTTACTGCGCCTGCGGTCTCTCCCCTTTTACAAGGGATTCTTGCACACGGAGTCAGGGGCGACCATCCAGATGATTTATGTCAATGCGCCGCTCTTCAATTCGGAGAATCGAGGGCGCAGTGTGGAGTTGCTGGTAGAAGAGGTAGAGCGTTTTGAGGCGCAGACCGGCGTGGACGTGCACGTTTCGGGTTTGCCTTATATCCGAACAGAGGTCACGACCAAAATCAAACGGGAATTGGGTCTGTTCATCGCCCTCGCCGCGATGGTAACAGCCCTCCTACTGTTGCTGTTTTTTCGCAATGTGGTGGTGATGACGGTGTGCATGATGGTGGTCGGCACTGGTGTGGTGTGGTCACTCGGTAGTATTGTGCTTTTCGGTTATCAATTGACCGCCCTCATGGGCCTCATTCCGCCGCTGATGATTGTGATTGGCGTGCCGAATTGCATTTACCTGCTCAACAAGTACCACGCGGAATACAAGCGACATGGCAACAAGGGCTTGGCGTTGACCCGCATGGTGCGGAAGGTGGGCAATGCCACGTTCATGACGAACGCGACCACAGCGTTGGGTTTCGCGGCCTTTATGTTCACCACCAGTGATGTGCTCCAGCAGTTTGGGGTTATTGCGTCGGTCAACATCCTCGCGATGTTCTGCATTTCGCTGCTCATTATCCCCGCGGTGTTCAGTTGGCTTCCACCACCGCGCAGCAGCCATGTTCGGCACCTCGATCGTCGCTGGGTTTCCCTTGTGGTGCAGCGGTTAGAAAGGGCGGTGAGCCACCACCGCAGGGCGGTGTACATCACGACGGTGGCGGTTCTGATTCTGGGGGGCTTTGGAATTTTGCAAATCAAGGTGACCGGCAATGTTGCCGGAGACCTTCCTCAAGAGGATGCTATTCTCACCGACCTGCACTGGTTTGAGGACAGGTTCGGCGGGGTGATGCCGTTTGAAGTCATGATTGAGACGGACAAGCCGGGACAGGTGACCCAGCTGGCGTTTTTGAAAAAGGTGGAGCAGTTGCAACGCATTCTGGCGGAGGAGTCTCAGCTGTCAAGGTCCATGTCCATTGTCGATGGACTGAAGTTGGCAAAGCAAGGATTTTTTAGGGGAAACCCTTCTCGCTACGCGTTGCCAACACGTCGGGAGCAGAGTTTTATGGGGCCATACCTGAGCGGCACCAGTGGCACAGGGGTTGATGGGGGCGGCCGATTTGTGGATGAAGCGAAGACCATCACGCGGGTGACGGCCCAAGTCGCTGACATCGGAACCAGAGAGATGGGGGAGCTTACCGAGCGGCTTCAGTCTCGAATCGACTCTATTTTCCCGCCAGAGAAGCACAACGTGACCCTGACCGGCACCAGCGTGGTCTTCGTGGAGGGAACCACGTATTTGGTCAAGAATCTTCTGATCTCCCTGGCACTCGCCGTGTTGGTAATCGCCACGGTGATGTCCATTTTGTTTCGAAGTGCGAGGATGGTGGCCATCAGCCTGCTCCCCAACCTCGTCCCGCTCATCTTCACGGCAGCCGCCATGGGGTATTTCGACATTGCGCTTAAGCCCAGTACGTTGTTGGTGTTCAGTATCGCCTTTGGAATTTCGGTGGACGATACCATCCACCTGCTGGCCAAATACCGTCAAGAGCTTGACCTTCACGGCTGGAACATGCGGGAGGCTGTGCTGCTTGCTGTGCGCGAGACAGGGGTCTCGATGATGTACACAAGCATCGTTCTGTTTTTCGGTTTCCTGATGTTCTTCGCTTCTGATTTTGAAGGAACCCGGGCGCTCGGCATCCTCGTTTCCACAACCTTGCTCGTCGCCATGCTGACGAACTTGGTTTTGTTGCCTTCAATGCTACTGGGTTTTGAGCGTTACATCACGGCGCAGACTTTCAAGGAGCCGCTTTTGGAGATCATCGATGAAGAGGATGATGTTGACATTGAGGAGCTCACCGTAGACGTGGGAAACCCCGGTACAAGGGGATAATCAAAAGCGCGCTGACGAAAGTCATTGCGCCTAGTGACCCTCGTCATTCGAATTGGTTGTGGAAAAGGGCTCATTGTGAGCAACGCAGTTCCATTGGCCTATGATTTCAATCCTTCCTTCCTCTTCAATCGCAATGGGCCGGCCCGTAAGGATTCCGGTCCCTCACAGCCTCCGCAAGGCCATTCCCTCAAGCGACCTTGCGGAGGCTGCATTGGCCAACGCTATTCAAGGTGTCGGCATCCCCTGTCTTGATTTGACTCGCCTCTCCCGTGTTTTGATGGGGTGTGAGGGCCACGCTGTTCTTGCCGCACCACGCTGCTGGACGGATGCTCAACTCCGCTGGGCATACGTTGTTTTGCTTCACCATCTCGGCGAAATCAATGGCCATTACGGCAAACTCTTTGACTTGCAGGAACGAGGTGTGGATGAAACGCCCCTTGGCTCACTTGTATCCGGGGCGAAAGCGAGGACAGCAATGCGCACCGACAGCAGTGATGCCCAATACAACCCGGACTTGGTGGCCTTTCTCTGTCTTCAACCTGGCACATCTGAAGGCCGTATGATGCTCGCCAATGCGCCGGCGATGCTCGGGCGATTGCGTCAAACCCGGCCGGAATTGGAGCCGGTTGCCCGAATGGCTTGGCCCTGTCACATGGATGCGACAAACTTGGAAAGCGAAGAGAAGGCCACGACGAACAATGCGATTCCCATGTTCTCAGAGGATGCAAGCGGATTCGTTTTCAGATACACAAGGTCCAAGACAGAACGCGCCATGGTGAAACTGGGACAGCGGGTGCCAGCAGACCTGATGCGGCTGTTTGATTTTATCGATGCGGATATGGAGGCCCACGCCATTCGATTCGAGCTTTACCGCGGCGAAATGCTCTTCGTCAACAACCGCGAGACGGCTCACGGAAGAGAATCCATTGACTGTGGTCCGGGTATCGACCATCGGTGTCTTGTGCGCTCTTGGGTGGATGGATTTCTGGATTCCCACGCGCCAGCCTTGTCTCGGCGGGCTTGAATCCGGAACTTGTCGGCATGAAAGGCATTGTCCTCGCCGGCGGAAGCGGCACCCGGCTTTATCCGATTACCAAGGCCATCAGCAAGCAGCTGATGCCCATCTATGACAAGCCGATGATTTACTACCCCTTATCCACGCTGATGATCAGTGGGATTCGGGACATTTTGATCATTTCCACGCCGCACGACCTGCCCGGATTTCAGCGGCTACTGGGCGACGGCAGTCAATGGGGCTGTTCTTTTACCTATGTGGAGCAGAAGATACCCGATGGGCTCGCACAGGCTTTCGTCCTCGGGGAGGAGTTCATCGGCGACGACAAGGTGGCCTTGGTTCTGGGAGACAACATCTTCTATGGGAGGGGGTTTGGCCGCATCCTTCGCGACAACACCGATATAGACGGCGCGGTCGTCTATGCCTACCACGTCAATGACCCCGAGCGCTATGGTGTGGTGGAATTTGATGAGGAGGACAGGGTGCTGAGCATCGAGGAAAAGCCCGTTAACCCCAAGTCCAATTTTGCTGTCCCAGGATTGTATTACTACGACAATCGGGTGGTGGAGATTGCCAAGAACTTGGAGCCCAGCTTACGTGGAGAATACGAGATAACCGATGTCAACAAGGCCTATCTGGAGATGGGGGAGCTGTTCGTTTCCAAGCTTCACCGAGGTACGGCTTGGTTGGACACCGGAACCTTCAGGTCTCTCACTCAAGCCAGTCAATATGTTCAGGTCATCGAAGAGCGCCAGGGCAGGAAGATTGCCTGCCTAGAGGAAATTGCTTGGCGCATGGGCTTTATTGATACGGATCAGGCCCGGAGACTGGCCGATAAACTGGTCAAAAGTGGTTACGGCCAATACATCCACCAGCAGATTGATCGCGGGCTCTCATGACGACGCAGACCTTTGATGCACGGGCCGCGATGGAGGAATACCGCGCGGCATTCGAGTCGGGTTCTGAGGACTTCTTTACCCGCTATCCAGATTCAGAGCTTTACGCGCCGGTTCGTTACCTAATGGGCCTTGGTGGAAAGCGATTGCGCCCGGTGCTGGTCATGGCGGCTTGTGAGGCATGCGGCGGCTCGAAAGATGAAGCTCTGCCCGCGGCGCTTGCGGTGGAGCTCTTCCACAATTTCACCTTGATGCACGACGACATCATGGATGAAGCCCCCTTGCGCAGAGGCCACGCTACCGTGCACGAGAAGTGGGGAGACAATCTGGCCATCTTATCTGGCGACGCCTTGCACGTCATGGCCTGTGAGGCCCTGCTTGATGCGCCGGAAGGCGCTCTTCCATCGCTCTTGCGCATGTACCACCGCACTGCCCTCGAGGTGTGCGAGGGACAGGAGCAGGATATGGCCTTCGAGACCCGCGATGAGGTCGCGCTGGAGGAGTACATGGAGATGATTCGGCTGAAGACCTCCGTACTGCTTGCAGCCGCCCTCTTCATGGGCGGGGCTTCAGCTGGTGCAGACACCGTTACCAGAGAGGCGTTGTATGCGTTTGGACTCCACGTTGGACTCGCTTTTCAACTTCAAGACGACTATCTCGACGCCTTTGGCAACCCTGAAAACTTCGGTAAGCAGGTTGGCGGCGACATCCTCTCCGACAAAAAGACCTTTTTGCTGATTCGCGCCCTCGAAAAGGCAGGAGAAGCGGATTTGGAGTCGCTTCGGGCTGAGCTCGGCGCGAAACGCAAAGGCAAGGTGGAACGTGTGCTTGACATTTACCGCCGGTTGGGTGTTGATACGGAGCTGCGGAAGGCCATGGCCGATGAGGTTGCCTTGGCAGAGGAAGCCCTAATTCGAATGAAGGCCTCCCGTCCTGATGCCCTTGATGGATCGGAGGCCGCACTGGCCCTGCTCCAAGGCATCGCGGAGATGGTCACAGCCCGCTTGAATTGACCTGTTTGTCACTTCGTGTGCAACCTTTGATTTTCTCCGTGTGCAGGGCCTATGACGTCTGTACCTTTGTTTGTCGCAGAGCGATTCAATGGACCTCCATTCCCATCTGAGCAACGCCGATCCGGCCGCAATTGAGGCCCTCTACCGGCAGTTTCTTGCCGACCCCAATTCGGTCGACCCGACGTGGCGGCACTTCTTTCTTGGTTTTGATTTCGCCCAACGGGTCTACGGTGAAGATGCCTTGGAATCTGGCAGCACATCTGGGTCCGCCCATGGCGGTGCGGTGGCACCGAAAGAGTTTCGGGTGATCAACCTGATTCACGCATACCGGACCCGCGGCCATCTGTTCACCAAGACCAACCCGGTTCGAGCCCGTCGCGACTACAGCCCCGATCTTAGCATCACTCATTTCGGGTTGGATGAGGCAGACCTCGATTCCGTTTTCGAGGCGGGAAGCGAAGTCGGAATTGGCGCAGCGTCTCTTCGCGACATCATCGCCCATCTCCAGGAGACCTATTGCCACAGCATTGGCATCGAGTACATGTATATCCGCGAGCCGGAAAGATGGGAGTGGTTCAAGGACCACATTGAGCTGGCCAACCGGCCCGTGCTCAGTGAGGCGGAAAAGAAGCAGATTTTTAAGAAGCTCAACCAAGCCACCGTCTTCGAGGAGTTCCTTCAGAAGAAGTTCGTCGGTCAAAAGCGGTTCAGTGTAGAAGGGGGTGAAAGCCTGCTGCCAGCCCTCGATGCCATTGTCGAGCGGGGTAGCGAATTGGGTGCTGTGGAGTTCATTATTGGCATGGCCCACCGAGGTCGACTTAACACCCTGGCTCACATCCTCAACAAGCCTTACACGGACATCTTCGAGGAGTTTGCAGGCAAGGCATACGATCACGGCGAGGACTTTGACGGCGATGTCAAGTACCACATGGGATACAGCACGGATTTCGAGGCCGACACCGGGGTTCCCATTCACATTACGCTGGCGCCAAATCCCTCCCACTTAGAGGCAGTCGATCCTGTGGTGGAGGGCATGGCCCGCGCCCGAATTGACCGGGAGTACAAGGACGAAAAAGCCGTGGTGCCGATTTTGGTGCACGGCGACGCGGCATTAGCCGGACAAGGGGTGGTGTACGAGGTCGTCCAAATGGCCCAACTCGATGGCTATCGCACCGGTGGCACAATCCATTTGGTGGTCAACAATCAAGTCGGCTTCACGACCAATTACCTCGACGCTCGCTCCAGCATATACTGCACAGATGTCGCAAAGGCCACGCACTGCCCTGTATTCCATGTCAACGCGGACGACGCCGAGGCAGTGGTCACGGCTGTGCGCATCGCCCTAGAATACCGACAGCGATGGCACCGGGATGTGTTCATTGATTTGCTTGGTTTCCGGAAGTATGGTCACAACGAAGGTGACGAGCCTAAGTTCACGCAACCCAAGCTTTACAAAGCCATCCAGCAGCACCCGAATGCGAGGGAGTTGTACCTGCAGCAACTTGAGTCTGAAGGCTTGATGAACCGGACCGATGCAGAAGCCATGCGCGCTGTGGTGGAGGCCAAGCTGGACAAGGCTATGGAGGCAGCAAAAGCCTCGGAAAAAATTCACGTCACCAACTTTTTGGATGGCCTTTGGCAGGATTACCGGGTCAAGCAGCCCGGTGATGACGCCATGGAGGTGTGGACTGGGTTTGACCGGGATCGTCTTGGGCGCATCGCAGATACCCTGTGCAGCTTGCCTGAAGACAAGAAGTACTTCCGAAAGGTGATGAAGCTCTTTAAAGACCGTCAAGCCATGGTCCAAGGGGACCGTTTGGATTGGGGTCTGGGTGAATTGCTCGCCTACGGCACCCTGCTCGTGGAGGGTCATCCCGTACGGGTCAGTGGCCAAGACGTTGAGCGCGGCACCTTCAGCCACCGCCATGCCATCGTGAAGACAGAGGACACCGAGGAGGAACGTATTCCACTGAATCACCTCGAGGAGGGACAGGAGACGTTGACCATCTACAATTCCCACCTGAGCGAGTACGGTGTGATGGGCTTTGACTTTGGGTATGCATATGGCACACCAGAGGGGCTGACCATCTGGGAGGCCCAATTCGGCGACTTCAACAATGGAGCTCAGATCATCATTGACCAGTTTCTCTCCGCTGGTGAAGACAAGTGGAATGCCCCCAACGGCCTTACTCTATTCTTGCCCCACGGCTACGAGGGCATGGGAAGCGAGCATTCCAGCGGCCGCATGGAGCGTTACCTGCAACTTTGTGCCGGAGACAACATGCAGGTCGCAAATCCGACCACCCCGGCCAACCATTTCCACCTTTTGCGCCGCCAAGTGCTGCGCCCATTCCGCAAGCCGCTTGTGGTTTTCACGCCAAAGAAGCTCCTCCGTTATCCCGATGCGATCAGCACCATGGCTGAGCTCGCTGAGGGCAAGTTTCAGGCGGTCATCGACGATCCTCAGCGGGCAGGCAGCTCGGCGGAAAGTGTGAAGAATGTGGTATTGTGTTCTGGCAAGTTCTATTACGATTTGCTGGAGGAAAGAAAAAGACGTGTTCAGGCAGGGGAGATGGATTCTCTGGCCCTGGTGCGCCTTGAACAACTCTACCCTTTCCCCAACGCCGAGCTCGGGGCAGTCCTCGATCGTTACGAAGGGGCCACACTTTGCTGGGCACAGGAGGAGCCATCTAACATGGGGGCTTATGCCCACTTGCACCGCTTTGGACCGGGTGTCAAGCAGTTTTTCGCTCGTCCGGAATCCGCCAGCCCAGCTGCCGGAAGCCCTGTGGTTCACGCCGAAAGGCACAACGCCGTCATTAATTCCGTTTTTGGTCTAGGTTGACGACCTTGACACCTCACCGATTCACAACCCCGATTTACATATACCATGCCCATCCTTGAAATGAAGGTCCCCAGTCCAGGGGAGTCCATCTCGGAAGTGGAAATCGCCGCTTGGCTTGTGTCCGACGGTGACTACGTCTTCAAGGACCAGACCATTGCCGAGGTCGACAGCGACAAAGCCACGCTGGAGTTGCCGGCTGAAATGGCCGGGGTCATTACGCTCAAGGCAGAAGAGGGGGATGTTGTGGCTGTTGGTGCTGTGGTGTGCCTCATTGATACGGATTCAGAGGCGCCAGCTGATGCGGCACCTCCTGCTGCCGTTCCTGCCGCCACGCCTGCTGCTGCCAAGCCAGCACCGGCACCAGCTCCAGTAGAGGCCCCCTCCTCCGCTCCAGTAGAGGCCAGTCACGCGACTGGTCACCCGTCGCCTGCAGCGCGGAAACTGATGGACGAGAATGGCCTTCAGGTAGGTCAGGTTGCTGGAACCGGCCCTGGGGGACGGGTATTAAAGCAGGACGTGATAAGGGCAATGGCCGCGGGTATCCCGCAGCCACAATTGCCGGGCTCCGGTTGGTCTGGGTCCCGAGAGGTGCGCCGCGAGAAGATGAGCATGCTTCGCCGGAAAGTGGCCGAGCGGCTGGTTGGTGTCAAGAACGAGACGGCCATGCTGACCACTTTCAACGAGGTCGACATGAAGCCAATCATGGACCTTCGCAAGCGGTACAAGGACAAGTTCAAGGAACAGCATGGAGTCGGACTTGGCTTCATGGGCTTCTTCACCAAGGCAGTTACCTCGGCATTGGAGCTGTATCCAGCGGTCAATGCGATGATGGACGGCAAGGAAATGGTGATGCACGACTACGCCGATATCGGTATCGCCGTGAGCTCCCCGAAGGGACTGATGGTCCCTGTTGTGCGCAACGCCGAGTCCATGAGCTTAGATCAGATTGAGGGAGAAATCAAGCGCCTCGCCATTCGGGCGCGAGATGGCCAGATCACCGTTGATGAGATGACGGGGGGCACGTTCACCATTACCAATGGTGGCGTCTTCGGATCGATGTTGTCTACTCCCATCATCAACCCGCCTCAAAGTGCCATCCTCGGAATGCACAACATTGTTGAACGCCCAGTGGCAATCAATGGCAAGGTTGAGGTTCGACCGATTATGTATGTCGCCCTTAGCTATGACCACCGCATCATTGATGGAAAGGAGAGTGTGAGTTTCCTCGTGGCGGTCAAGGAGATGCTTGAGAATCCTGAGCGCATGCTGTTCGGCTCTAAGGATCCGATGGAAGTCCTCCTCGGGTTGTAATCGGGTGCCGGCGCGCAATCAACGAATCGCTTCGAACCTAGAC
>PBIE01000015.1 GCA_002720375.1 Crocinitomicaceae bacterium
TGGGTCGCATTCTGTCCACCCTTCTGCGGCGAGCTCCACCAGCAGGCGGGCGACTGGAATTTCTGCTTCTGGCGGCTCCGTCAGAGACACGCGAACGGTGTCGCCGAGCCCCTCGGCCAATAGGGTGCCAATGCCAACAGCGCTTTTGATTCTTCCATCCTCACCTTCCCCTGCTTCGGTCACACCGAGGTGCAGTGGATATGCCATGTCTTCGGCACGCATGCGATCAGCTAGCAAACGGTAGGCTTGCACCATGACCTGTGGGTTGCTTGCCTTCATAGACAGAACGATGTCATGGTAGTCCTCATCTCGGCAGATGTGAAGGAATTCCATGGCACTCTCTACCATGCCCAGCGGCGTGTCACCATAATGACTGAGGATGCGGTCTGAAAGTGAACCGTGATTGGTTCCGATTCGCATGGCCCGACCCAAGGCTTTGCATTTTCTGACCAATGGTGTAAAGCGTTCGCGAATCCGATTCAACTCGTCCGCGTAAGCATCTTCGGAATATGCGTGGGTCTCGAATTTCTTTTTGTCCGCGTAATTGCCGGGGTTGACCCTGATTTTCTCGACGTGGTCTGCAGCAATTTCAGCTGCGTGGGGGGTGAAGTGGATGTCGGCAACAAGGGGAACACCTTCGTGTCCCGCTTCATCTAGTCTTGCGCGAATCTCACCAAGGGCTACGGCTTCCCGCCTGCTTGGGGCGGTAATTCGCACAATCTGGCATCCGGCTTCAATCATCCGGAGGGATTCTGCGACGGTCGCCTCAATGTCCAGCGTGTCCGCAGTGGTCATCGACTGCAGAACGACAGGAGCGTCTCCACCAACGACAACTCCGCCAATTTGGACAGGCCGAGTGTACATCCTTCGATGCTCATAGGCTGGCTTATCCGGAGTCATGGGGTGGTCGTTCGGGGGTTCAAAATGGGTTCAAAATGGAATGGGAGGCGAAGTGCTTCCATGGATGAAGTTAACACCCACGGCCCCGGACTGTTCTTTGGTACATGTGTGTTTTGAGTTTGTGGCTAATGGTTGAACCGCGCGGGGCCTCATGGGTTCCCTCATTAGCTTCGGCTTTCGACCCATGCTTGGATTCAATTTTCACGAACTCCGCCCCGACGAGGACAAGAAATCGGCTTTTGAGCGGCTCCTTGAGTTGTTCCTGGAAGTCGTTACCCACACCAGCGGGGATGTGGACGAGGCGATGGATTGGATGCGCGCACTGGATGATCAATATGGGCTGACCGAGCCCGACTACACGCTGGATGATTTCAAGGAGGAGCTCAAGGCCAAGGGCTATCTCAGAGAGTCCACCGACTCCAAAAAAGGGGGGCTGGAGCTTGGTTCACGCGGCGAGCAGCACATGCGGAAAAGGGCGCTAGACCAGATTTTTGGCAATCTCCGCAAGGGAGATCAAGGCCGCCACCGAACCAAAGAGCGTGGGCAGGGGGACGAGCCCAACGAAGACCGCAGGCCTTATCGGTTTGGAGACAAGTTGGATCAAGTCGATTTCGGAGCGTCCCTCCGCAATGCTCAGATCCACCATGGCCCAGGCACTCGGAGTGGGCGAGGAGGCTTCCGTATGACAGAGGACGACCTCGTTGTGGAGGACCGTGAGCACAGAAGCACGACGTCGACGGTCCTGATGATCGACATCAGCCACAGCATGATTTTGTACGGGGAAGACCGCATCACTCCGGCCAAGAAGGTCGCCATGGCCTTGGCCGAGCTGGTCATGGTCAAGTACCCAAAAGACACCTTGGACATCGTGGTATTTGGCGATGATGCATGGGAAATTTCGATTGCTGACTTGCCTTATTTACAGGTCGGACCATATCACACAAACACGGTCGCTGGACTCGAGCGGGCCATGGACATTCTGCGCCGTAAAAAGACCCCCAACCGCCAGATTTTCATGATTACAGACGGCAAGCCCAGTTGCCTGAAGGAAGCCGATGGGTACTACAAAAACAGCTGGGGTCTGGACCCATACATCACCGGGAAATGCCACAACTTAGCCAGGCAGTGCCGAAAGTTGGGCATTCCGATTACCACCTTCATGATCGCGACGGATCCCGCCCTTCAGAAGTTTGTTTCGGACTTCACTGAGGCCAACAATGGCCGGGCGTTTTTCACGGGTCTAAAAGGCCTTGGCGACACAATTTTTGCCGACTTCGAACGCAACCGACGGGGCCGTGCCCACTAGACACAACATGACTTCTTCTCCTGAAATTCATACGCTGGGCGCCTTGCGCTCCTCCGGATATGCCCCTAAGACCATCTCAAGCGAGATTCGCGACAACTTGATAGAGCGATTGCAAAGCGGCGCGCCTCTGTTTGACGGTATTGTGGGCTATGACGATACCGTATTGCCCGATGTGCAACGCGCCTTGCTCGCAGGACACAGCATCAACTTGCTCGGTCTTCGCGGCCAGGCCAAAACACGGATTGCTCGGGGCCTGACTGACCTTCTCGATGAATGGGTTCCAGTGCTGTTGGGCGCTCCGCTGCCAGAGGACCCGATGGCGCCCATCACTGATCAGGGTAGAGCCCTCGTGGCGAGAGGCGGGGATGACACCTCCATAGGCTGGCTTCACAGGTCAGAGCGCTACGTGGAAAAGTTGGCGACACCAGACGTAAGTGTGGCCGACCTCATTGGGGACATTGATCCGATTAAGGCCGCCAACGAGGGATTGGATTACAGTGACCCACGCGCCCTGCATTATGGACTCATCCCCCGAAGCCACCGCTGCATTTTTGCCATCAATGAACTGCCTGATTTGCAGCCGCGAATTCAGGTCGCGCTGTTCAACATTTTGCAGGAGGGGGACATCCAAATTCGCGGGTTTCAGATGCGGCTGGACTTGGACATCCAATTTGTCTTTACCGCCAATCCTGAAGACTACACCAACCGAGGTGCCATTATTACGCCGCTTAAGGACCGCATCCAAAGCCAAATTTTGACGCATTATCCAGCTTCGTTAGAGGAGGCCATGGCCATCACGGATCAGGAGGCTTCCTGGCAGCCAGGACAAACCGAAAGGGTAGCTGTTCCCATGGTGGTGCGTCGGGTTTTGGAGCGCATTGCCTTCGAAGCCAGAGAGAGTGAATTCATCGACGAGAAGAGTGGTGTATCTGCTCGCTTGCCAATCAGCGCACTGGAGCACCTGGTGGCCGCGGGTGAGTTGCGGGCACTTCGTCAAGGCGAAGAGCGGACCACCGTGCGCGTGACAGACCTGTTGGCCGTGGTTCCTGCAGTCAATGGGAAGGTAGAGTTGGTCTACGAGGGCGAACAAGAAGGTGCGGCAGGCGTGGCGCTCGCATTGGTAAGCAAGGCCATTCGGCGCGAGTTCCCGACCGTTTTTCCCGACCTTGAATCGGTGAAGCGAGGAAAGGTGGAAGACCCGTACCAACCTATTGTGGCGTGGTTCAATCGCCAAGATCTTTCGGTCATGCGCGACCAGAGCGACGGAGAGTATGCTGCGGCCTTGGAGTCTGTTGATGGGCTTGGTGATGTGGTGAGTAAATACTGTCCAGGAGTGGACAGAGAAGAGGCACTTGCCAACATGGAGTTCGTGTTGCACGGCCTCGCGGCATACAATGAAATTGGCCAGTCCGTTGTGGGAAGCGATGTGACGTTTGGTGACCTAATTGGAAACCTGTTCGAACCTGACAACGAAGAGGATTGAGCGGGGAGCGCGAGAACAGAGAGCCGGCCATTGTGCTGAGCACCATCCGCCACAAGGATGGGGTGGCCATCCTCAAAGTGTTTACGCGTGAACAAGGCATTATCGGATGTCTGGTCAGAGAGGGGACGAAGGGTGCCCGGCGGTCGAGAAACTTGCACGCGCCGTTGTCCATGCTTCACCTTCTGCGGTTGCGAATCATTAAGGGTGACTTGTATCGTTTCGACCGGGCAGAGCGTCCCCTGCCTCAGCAGCGAACACTTCTTGAGGTTCCCCGCTCGGCGGTGGCCATGTTCCTGGCCGAAGTGGTCTTGCGCACGGTGGAACAGGATGCCCCCCATCCCGCGCTGTTTGATGCCCTCTGGCGCACAGCGGAACTGCTGGAAAAAGAGTCGGCATATTCTCGCCTGCATCTGTGTTTTCTTGTCGAGGCTGTGTGGGCTCAGGGGCTGAGACCAAACGCACCTTTGGTTCCGCCACCGGGGATGGGCCGCTTCAACTTGGCTAGAGCCGAATGGGAATCGGGTCCGTCAATTGGGGATGATTTTCTTTCTGCATCGGACGCGACCACGTTTCTTCGCATTCAAGGCACGGAAATTGATAAGATTCGGGTGCAACCCATCCCATCCGATGTTCGAAACCGGCTTGTGCTCCAGCATGTGCACTACCTGCAACTCCACCTTTCATCCCCCAAGGCGATGCGTTCTTGGGATGTTCTCCGCGCGGTTCTTGCGGATTAACGCGTTGGGATCGTTCCTGCTGGGTGGCGTTTTGATTTTGTTGCTCTTCCCTACCTTGGCCTCGGGCCAGGTCATCGAGGTCAAGGATGAGGATGGTAACCCCATTCCGGCCGCCATTGTCCGCAACAAAATGGGGACAGCGAGAATGACCGATTTGGAAGGCCGTCTGCACTTGGACAGCCTCATTCGACAGGGAGACACATTGGAGATTCGAAGCTTGGGCTTTGGTAAGCGTTCGGTAGCCATGCCGGAACCTTACTTAGACGTCGAGGTCAAGCTTGCAGCAGCCTCGGTCAACCTTTCTGAGGTGGTCGTGGCAGCAGCGGTGCCCACGCGACAGAAGATGGGGGCCGAGACAGTCAGTCGAATTTCGGCCAAGGCCATTTCTCGGGAGGTTTCGGCCAATGCCGCCACGCTTCTAAGAGAGTCAGGTCAAGTCATGGTGCAGCAGAGCCAGCAAGGCGGCGGGTCGCCTGTTCTTAGGGGCTTCGAGGCCAATCGGATTCTTCTCGTTGTGGACGGGGTCCGGTTGAATAACGCCATATACCGCAGTGGTCACCTTCAGAACGCGATGACAGTGGACCCCTTTGCAGTATCGGAAGTGGAGGTGCGCCATGGAGCGGGCTCAGTGCAATTCGGAAGTGATGCGCTTGGGGGGGTCATTCACTACCGGACGAGAAATCCATCATGGAAAGAAGGCAGTAAAGTCCGCGCCCAGACCGGGTTCAATTCGGCTTCGCGAGGCACCATGTTCCATGCTGATGCAGAAGCAACGCACAACCAATGGGCCACGTTCACCAGTTTCACACACAAGCGGTACGGCGATTTAAGAATGGGCCGTTGGCGTCCGCATGGAGATGCTGAATGGGGACGGGTTCCTTGGGTGGTTCGCACAGAAATTGATGGGCTGACCGCGACAGATGTGGCCGACAGCAATACCGTTGAACACTTGCAGCCGGGAACTGCATACAACCAGATTGATGTAGTTCAGAAGGTGCGATTTGGCGGTATTGAGCGGCATATAGAGTTGAATCTCCAACACAGCACAAGTTCCAATGTGCCGCGGTTTGACCGGCTCAACGACTTGGCTTCTGAAGGAGGCCCCAAATGGGCCCAATGGGACTATGGCCCTCAACGGCGTTCATTGGTGTCGTTTCGCTTTCGTTCTCGCTTCCGCGGATGGGGCAACATGACCTTCACCCCATATTGGCAAAAGGTCGAAGAAAGCCGTTGGAAGGCGCGTTTCGGGTCTCAAGATCGGGAGGTCCAAAAAGAGGACGTGGATGTGCTGGGGGCTCAGTTGGACATGGATTACAGTCTAGGTCCTTGGAACATCTCCTACGGCGCACACTGGGACCACCACCGCGTCCAATCAGCGGCATGGATGGAGCGAAGGGCAGACAGCCAGCGGTTGGCGCAGTCCGTCTTGACCCGGTATCCAAATGGAGGGGCAACCATGGGCTCTGTTTCCGTTTATGGGGGTGCAGCAAGGAGTTGGAAATCCATGAAGATTCACGGGGCCGCCCGTTACACTCGCGGTTGGCTGGCTGCCCGTTTTCAAGCGCTGGAAGGGTTTCCCCTTGCTGACTTGGGGGTTGGTCCATTTTCTAATGTGGGTTACAACCGTGGCGCCCTCACTGGCAGTGCAACCCTCCGTTGGCAGGGCCACGATCAATGGCGAGGCCATGCCACGCTGGCCTCTGCATTTCGCAACCCAAACGTCGATGACGTGGGCAAGGTTCGGGCCAAAGATGGGTTTGCGATTGTGCCAGCGGACAGCCTGCGACCCGAGCGATTGCACAGCGCAGAGATAGGCGGGTTCTGGCGCAACCGAAGCCACAGATTTTCGGTCCAAGCAAGCGGATTTGCCACGGTGCTAAAAGATGCCATTCAGGCCGTCGACACCTCATTTGTCTCGTCCGACGGTATGATCATCGAGACCCTGGTGGTTGAGGGGGACACGAATCTGATTCAAGTCAATGCCAATGTGGGCAGGTCGTCTATCGTCGGACTCCAATGGCAGGCCCGGTACAAATTGTCGGGCGGTTGGCGGTTGGGTGCGACCTTGAACATCACCCGTGGGCGCAATGGCCAAGGCGCATCGCTTTCGCACATTCCACCCGTATTTGGCATGGCATCGGCTTCCCGAAGTGGCGAGTGGTTGACCTTTCACGCCCGTTTGCACTGGAGCGGATGGAAGCGAATGGAGGACTACGGCCCGGGAAACACGGACAATCCGGCAGAGGCAACTGCCGAAGGCACACCGGCATGGTGGGTTGCAGGAATTGACTTCGATGTCCGTTTGTCCAATCGCATGAGGTTGAGCACGGGTCTGCACAACCTGCTTGACCGCCATTATAAGGTCTTTTCCTCCGGTATCAGTGCTCCAGGGCTAGATTGGCGTGTCGGTTTGCGATGGTCGCCGTCGGCAGGTTGATGCCGGCTATCTTCGAGCCATGGCAGAAGTGCTCATGGAGGCAATCGGTCAGGAAGCACTGACTGAGCGGCTGGCGCGTCACGTGGAAGAAGGTTCTTTGGCGCATGCAATGTTGCTGACTGGTGCACCTGGCCGCGGGGGGCTTGCTCTTGCCCTTACCCTTGCCCGCCACCTCCATTGCGCATCAAGCGCTGCATCCTCTAAACCCTGTGGCACTTGCCCCTCGTGTATGCAGCATGACCAGTTGCAGCACCCCGATTTGCACTTCACTTTTCCTGTGGCCAAGCCTGCCGGCAAGGACAAGGCATTGAGCAGTGACCAACTGGACGTTTGGAGACAGGCAGTGTTGGAGCTCGGCCCCCATTTTGATATGCAGGACTTGCGGGATCGCATGTCACTCGGCAACAAGCAACCTTTTATTTCCGTGCACGAGGCCGCAGACATATTGCGGCGGTTGTCCTTGACGGCGCATGCGGGTGGTTGGAAGGTTCAAATCATATGGGGTGCCCACATGATGCGTGTGGACACTGCGAACAAGTTGTTGAAGCTGCTGGAGGAGCCGCCTAAGAAAACCCTGTTCATCCTTTTGGCGGACAACACAGAAGCCCTTCTGGGGACCATCATTTCTCGGACACAGATTTTGACCATCCCCCCGATTTCCGCGGGCCGTATTTCCGAGAGGCTTAAGGCGGAGGGAGGAGAGGCCGAGGCCATCCAAGACGCGGTGGCGCTTTGCGAGGGTGATTTGGCGCAGGCAAGGCGACTCATTCAGCGCGATTCAGCAGAAGAGTTCACCATGTTTATCGAGTGGATGCGGACCTGCTTCGCACGCGACGGACGCAAAGCCGCCGGCATCGCTGACCAATTTCACGACTTGGGTCGAGAGTCTCAGAAGGCATTCTTGGCCTATTCGCTGCACTTGGTCCGACAATGCATCGTGGGCAATTATGGAGCGGCGAGTGCAGTTCGCCTGCGCTCAGCTGAGCGGGCCTTTGCGGAGAAATTTGCCCCGTTCATTCACCACGGCAATGTCCACGACATGCAGTCAGATCTAGAGCGGGCAGCAAGAGAAGTGGCTGGAAACGTATACGGGCGAACCGTATTTCTCGATTTGAGCATGCGGATGATGGAACTTCTGCATCGCCCCCAATAGTGGCGTCGTGCCCTGCTTATCTTCGAAAGAGGCTCCAGAACACTTTGGGGCGTGAGTTGCGAGCAAGGGAAGATGGGTTGTAAATCATGCAGGAAAGGCGAGGTAGGCAGGCCAAGAGGGTGTCGGTCAAATGGCAATTGCGGCAGTTGCAGTAGCCGTCACAACAAACGAATAAACAGAAAACCACCTTCTTAACTTATCATGATCATGCGGGTTCAGCGGATTCTCATTGTTGCTTTTGCTTCAGTCGCTGTTGTTGGCTGCGGCCCGAGGCCGGCATTCTCAGATGCTGTTCAACTAAATCCCTCCGGTTGGGTCGCTGCGGACACGGCGGTCATGAGGTTTCATGTGGAGCACCCAGACCATCGACACGATCTCCAAATCGGGTTGCGGCATGGCGAGGATTATCCCTTTTCCAACCTCTTCCTCTTTGTCAAGCTGGAATATCCCAATGGAAAGACGCTTTTGGACACCCTGGAGTGCCCTCTCGGAGCGACGGATGGACGTTGGTACGGCCAAGGGCGTGGCTGGATTGACCATCGCGTGGGGTATAAGAAAGCGGTGGCATTTCCCATTCAGGGAGAATACACCCTGAAGGTGGTGCATGCCATGCGTCTCGACCCCCTTCCAGGCGTGGCGGAGTTGCGATTCTCTTTGTTGGACTTGACCGCCCCCTAATCGTTCACTGCCTCTTTTGAGGAAGTGAGGTTGGGGGGGCCTCAGAGATGGTCCCTCCGGCGTCTTCCCAACCGTAAAAGCCGCCGCGGAGATTATACAATTCGCTGAACCCCGCTTCTTTCATCTTTTGCATGGCTTCCGAACTGCGTCCTCCAGCTGCGCAGTACAGGGCAATGGGCCTGTTTTTGGGCAGCGCAAATGCTATGGAATCAAAGTCGTCTTCGAGAAAGTCGATGCGCCCTGCAGTCGGAATATGACCTTGTTCCCATTCTTGAAGGGTCCGGACATCAATGATGACGAGGTCTGGGCGGTTGGCAATCAATGTGTTCAGCTCAGAACAACTGATGTCCCGCGCGGTGCTTAGGTCAGGTTGGTCTTGGAGTTTACCCGTGGACCTGTTTTGCGGATTCGCTGAGCACCCNAGGGCGTTCAGTATCATGATCAGCCCGAAAAGCAGGGTCAATCCTTGATGTTTGGCAGAGCAATNCTGACATGACATGCAACGAAAGTAGCCNGGATTTGTTTTTTCATNGAGGACACCTGTGGACTCNACTTGGCATTGGACCGCAGTCCGGANTAACTTTCCCGNCCCTGCAAAAACCATGAAGAACCATCGACTCACTGCCGCTNTAGTCTCGGCCTTTTTTTTCGCCACTCTGGGAGTGGCCACGAGTGCCGTGGCACAGGACATCTTGCCTTGCGGTCAAGTGGAGTCTCAAGCCGCTTTTGATGCCGCTCATCCTGGAGAAGCGGCGGCCCGCATGGAGCGCGAAGCAGACATTCGGACAAAAGCGGCAGAATTGCTGCAAAGGGGCGGAGAGGATAACGAGTTGTATGTCATTCCCGTGGTCTTCCACATCATCCACGACAATGGGCCGGAGAACATCTCCAATGAGCAGGTATACGACGCGATGGAGGTTCTCAATCGGGATTTTCGCCTGATGAATGCAGATACGGGACAGATTGTGGCAGGTTTTGTTGACATCGCAGCCGATGTGGACATTGAATTTCGTCTGGCTAAAAGAGACCCCCAAGGGAATTGTCACTCGGGGATCAATCGCATTGCCAGCCTGTTAACCTACGAGGGCACGAATGAGATGAAGCAGCTCATCAACTGGCCGCGTGCGAGCTACATGAACGTGTATGTCTGCTCAGAAGCGGCCGGGGCAGCGGGATACACCAACTACCCTTCTGAGTGGGGAGCCAACACGGACGGTATCGTTCTGAAGCACGAGTACGTGGGCAGCATTGGCACCAGTAACCCTTATCGAAGCCGAACCCTCACGCATGAATGTGGCCACTGGCTGAACCTGCCGCACACGTGGGGCAGCTCCAACAACCCAAATGAGCCGGACAATTGCGAGGTCGACGACGGAGTGGAAGACACGCCTTTGTGTCTTGGCAGCCCCGTGGGATTCTGCGATTTGGAGCGCACGACCTGTGGATCCCTAGACAATGTCCAGAACTACATGGAGTACAGCTATTGCAGCAGGATGTACACCCTAGGTCAGCGTGCTCGAATGCGGGCAGCGTTGAACAGCAACGTGGCCGACCGAAATCAGCTCTGGACACCCAACAACATCCAAGAGACAGGTGTCTTTGAGGAAGCATTGCTGTGCAATGCGGCATTCGAAGTGGATCGTTTTGAGGCCTGCATAGGTGAGGACATCCAGTTCACGGATCAAAGTTTTTTTGGTATCAGCAACTGGTTTTGGGACTTTGGAGACGGCACCGTCCTTGAAGGTGGGGTCGACAGCCTTCACCGGAACCCAATACACCAGTATCAAGAGGCCGGTGAGTTCGAGGTATACCTGACGGTTTCCAATGGAAATGGTTCCATCACATCTGTTGATCCTGTGATCATTACGATAATGGATGATGGAGTGCTCCCGCCCATGTGGCAGGATGGTTTCGAAGCCGGCGTGGGTCCATGGGCGTCAGGTCTATGGGAAGTTCAGACGCTTTCTGGACAACCGTGGCAAATCCGAGAGACCACAGGTTTTTCTGGTGCGCGATCATTGTATGTCCGAAATCGGAACAACGAGACCGGGGACATCACCCGGACCACATCCACAACGTATAATGCCGAAGGCATGGCTGCCGTGATGATTGGATATAAGTACGCCTACAGTCACCGCGCAACAGGGGATACAGACGACCGACTCAAACTGCAGGTCAGCAGGGACTGTGGACAGACATGGAACACTCGCCAATTCCACCGCGGTCTGATTGACCTGTCCACTGCTCCGAATCACGGGGGCAACTTTTATCCCTCTGGGCCCTCTGAGTGGGCAGGCCACATAGAGGAAGTGGACAACCAGCTCTACATGGTTCCAAAGCTTCGCATCCGATTCGAATTCGAGTCCAAAGGAGGAAACAATGTCTTCTTGGACGACATCAATGTATACGGTGTGGATTCTCTGGGCAATGTGCTTGGGCTGGACCCCATAGACAGCCCTTCCGGGCAAGTGTTGATTGCCTATCCAAACCCAGGTCGCGGAAGTGTCACGGTTCAAGCCATGTGGGCAGCAGGTGATGCTCAGCTACGCCTGCGAGATGCAGTGGGGCGAATAGAGCGCCACATCCCATTGAGGGACGCGCAGGGGCAAACGGTTCAATTGAATGGATTGAGCACGGGCATACACCTTCTCGAATTGTTGGTCGAAGACCGGCGAGAGGTGATTCGCCTCGTCGTTACTGAATAATCATAGGGGCCTCTGTGGACGGATTTGTCATTTAGTCTTCTGACACCTCCTGAAGCCAAGCGCGGTATGCGCCAAAAAGATTGGAGCGGCTCACGAATCCCAAGTACTGTCCCGATTTCACGACGGGGAGGTTCCATGCTCCAGTTCTGTCGAATTTGTCCATGACGGCGTCCATGTGTTCGTCCAGATCCAATGTGGCGACAGGAAGAACCATGAGGTCTCGCACAGAAAGCGATTCATATCGCGTGTGGTCGAACATCACAGCCCTGATTTCTTCCAAGGGAACCAGCCCGAGAAGTTGACCTTGTGGGCCAAGGACGGGGTGAATGTTCCTTTTGCTTTTGGCAACGACGTCTACGAGTTCGCCCAGAGTCATGTCGGCACGGACAGAATCAAAGTCCCGTTCCAATTGATCCGCGAGCTTCATTAGGGTCAAGACGGCCTTGTCCTTGTCGTGGGTGATGAGTTCACCCCGGTCCGCCAACTCTTGGGTGTAGATGCTGTTCGGNCGCATCCACCGCGCGGTTTGAAACGCGATAGAGCTCGTGAGCATNAGGGGAATAAACANGTCATAGCCCCCACTGGCTTCCGCGGCAAGAAAAATGGCCGTGAGCGGTGCCCGGAGAATGCCNGCCATCAGTCCGGCCATCCCCGCCAAGACGAAGTGGCCCCCGATGAGGTGCCAGCTTGGAAACAAAATGTCGGTGGCGAAGAGGAAGATGCTTCCAAGCAGTGCTCCACTTACAAGGGCCGGGGCGAAAACGCCACCAACCCCTCNGGCACCCACTGTTAATCCGGTTAGGGCGGGCTTGCATGCCCAAAGAATGGCCATGACGAGCAAGAGTCGGCTCGCCGTCCCGGGAATGACATCTCCGCGCCCCTCAGGGTCCAGCCCATCGAAGCGGTTGCGGAGCAGNTCGTTGATGAGTTCAAAACCCTCGCCGTAGAGAGAGGGAAAGATTACCAGAACGGCGCCGATGGCCGATCCGCCAATAATNATGCGGGCCCCGGGACGTTTGAACCGCTTGATGAGGTTTCCCGTGATGCGGTACACCCCGCTGAACCAGACTGAAGCAAATCCACACAGAGCAGCAAAGGGGAGATAGACGAGGACGGCTCCATCCCACCTTGGCAGGGATCGCCCTGCTTGCATTAACTCCTCCGGGTCAATGAACAACGTTGCCGTCAGCAAAGCGGAGAGGGAGGCAATGAGCAGCGGGACCAGACTCGCTGTGGTCAAGTCAATCATGATGACCTCAACTGCAAATACAATGGCGGCAAGCGGAGCCTTGAACATGGCAGCCAGGGATGCAGTGGCAGCGCAACCGATGAGCACAAGTCGATGCCGATAGTCCAAATTGAAACGCTCTGCCATCTCGGAAGCGATTGAGGCGCTGCTTTGCACAGCGGGGGCCTCGAGACCTGCACTGCCTCCAAATCCCACGGTCAAAAGAGAGGTTGCAACGGGGCTGACCATGGACATGCGGGACAGCCTNGCCCGCAGGCGGGAAATTGCATGGAGCGTAGAGGGAATGCCTGGGCCGGGATGACGCCCCCCAAATCCCCGGCGCACCAGTAGGTGAGTGAGAACCAAACCCAAAATGGGCAGGATGAAAAGAAGCTCTTGAGGGCCATCGCCTCCCGCGGATTNTGAAAGCGAACGAAGCCAACCCACTCCGTTTTTTAAGAGCACCGAAAGGAGGCCTGCAATCATGCCAATCAATGCGGCCAGAAAGACCAAAGAGTTGGCCGGTTCCATNCTGTTCCAAACCTTCTTCTGAAGGCGCTCGATTCGCCTGAAGATGCTGTTCCAGCTGTTGCCTTTTATGCCTGAATCCTGCTCTGACATCATCCCAGTCGGATGCGCACACCGCAGACGAGAATATCGTCGACTTGTTCCTCTTGCGCCACGTTTCGCCACGTTTCAATCCGCTTCCTCAACTCTACTTCCTGACGGTCGACAGGCAATGATGCCAATTCTACCAAAAGCCCACGGAAACGCTTGCGCATAAACTTTCTCCCCCGGGGACCGCCGAATTGGTCCGGGTATCCATCTGAAGCACAGTAGACCATGTCGCCGTCTTCTAGGGCCACAACCTGCGTGTTGAATTTGAATTTTCCCGGTTCGACACTGGCGATGGCGCGCTTGTCGGGCTTCAATTCAGTGACGTCTCCATTTCGAACGAGGTAGGCGGGCGAGTTGGCGCCGGCGAACTCCATCTTTCGTTCTTCTAGGTTGATAGACACCAGTCCCAAATCCATGCCGTCCGGGACTTGGTCCTTGGCTTCAAGGCTGCTGTCCTCTCCGCGGTGTAGGACGTTCCGCGCCATTTCATTGAGGCGGTCCAAGATTTTACCAGGTTGGGTATAGACCTTTCCGATGTGCTGCAGGGCATTGTGACCTAGCAGGCTCATGAATGCCCCAGGAACACCATGCCCTGTGCAGTCCACGGCGGCCATGAGCCGCCACGCGTCGAGCTTATGGAACCAGGGGAAGTCACCACTGACACCATCACGTGGCATGTGAAGGACGAATTGTCGGTCAAACACGCTCCTTCGAAGGGTGTCGCTCGGAAGGATTGCACCTTGAATGCGCCGGGCATAATCGATGCTGGATGTCAAGTCTGTGTATAGTTTTCGAATCTCTTCTCCTTGGGCCTCCAACTGGTCCGTTTGTCGTTTCAGGACTTCTGTTCTCTCCTCAACCTTGGCCTCCATTTCGCGCTCATAGCTGGCCAGGTCATCGCGCATTCCGATGAGGGTTTTCCCCAAGATATCCTCCTCAGACAATGGCGTGTATTCAGCGTCAAATTGGCCTTGTCCGACTGCAGCGCTGAATTCTCGGGTCCTTTTTAGTCCGGTTGCCAAACGATCCAAAGCCTCTGCCATTTCCCCGATTTCATCCTTTCTGGCGGACATGGGAAAGGGATGGTCGACACCGCGGGCCAGATACATGAGCCTTGCGCGCACCTTTCTTAATGGACGTCGGATGGCCCTGGTGACCCCCGCCGCAATGGCCAAGCCGGCGAGTAGGACAAACAGAGAAATCCAGCGCACCAAAGCGTCCAGTCGTCTACCGCTCGATTCGACTTCTTCATCTGTAATGCGAACGGCTTGCTCAAAATGTGCCTCGAGTGCACCTAGGCCCCCTTCTAATGAGTCCAGTCTAGAATTCAGGTCCTCTCCAGGGTCAAAAGGGTTGTCCAAGATTTCATCGACCCGCACCATTGTCTCGAAGTCTGTATCAAAATCAACCTTTCTTGTTCCAGGAGGAACCAGTCCCTGCAGATGGTCCAGAAGGGCATCGGTGGCGAGGTGATGTCGATAAAGGCGCTGGTGTATGTCTTCACGATGTGGCGATCGGGACTGCAGGTCGCTCAGCTTTGAGGCGAATCCAGCTTGGTGTCGATCGAGAGATTGATGGGCATCCACATGCAGGTGCACAGGCTCTGGAAGTCGCGCCACGAGTAGAGAATAGGCCCGCATGGCCTCCACGCTTTGTAGGAGTTTCGCGACATCGGCTTTTGCCATATCCAGCGCCACGGATTCGTCCAACAGGCGGGATTGGGTCTTCGTCGTTCTCGCAGTGAGCACGAAGAATATGGCCAGTGTAGCGATGAACAACCCGAAACCGGCGAAAATTCGCGCGCCAATGGAATGGAACCAATTTCGCATTTCAGTCGACTCCCATTTCGACGAGATGCGCCTTGCACCATTCGACCCGGCCCTGATTTAACAGGGCTTCGGACACCACGGCAAGGGCCTCATACCCCGAAGCGCGCTCCGCGTTTTCAGAAATGGCTTGTTCCAGCCCCTCGGCTGCGAGGTTCCATAGGATGGCGGCTTGTTTCAACGCAGAGTCAACAGCATCGAGGTCTTCCTCAGACGCCTTGAATTGGCGAACGCCTTGATTGTATGTGTGTATCGCGAGGTTGTACAAAGAGCGAAAACGATCTGGTTTTCTGGCGGCGGCTCGCTCGTAACAGGCCCTTCCCCAATTGAACCAAGGCCCTGCTCCTTTTTGCTCAGCTTGCTCGGCTTGCACGAAAGCGTGTTCACCCAACAGCTGGTCCAGCCAAACCTCGTCGGGTTCGGCATCCCAATGAGGATTTAAAAAATTCTGGATATCCGAATATGATTTCAGGTGGCTGCGGGCAACTTCTGCTTTTCCCGGTTGACTGGAGCGAACGGCATCTCCAGCGTCCTCAAAGTGGGTGTCAGCAAGGTAAGAGAGCAGCGCGATGAGCTCGTCTTCGAGTTTCGGCTCTGGATTGCGCCTGGCGCATTCTATGGCGGCATCCGTTGCGGCAGAGCGGGCCTCAGAATTGGGGTGTCGCCCATCCCGTATAACAAAGAGCGATTTTTGGATGAAGGCATGGACATACCAGCATGTGGGGTCCATTGATTCCTTTGTATTCAAAGCCTGAAGCATCACGACTTCCGCTTCTTCATAACGCTCAGCTTGAGCCAACGCGACCGCTTCTCGGGTCAATGGTCCTTGTGCGCTGCACAATGCAGCGGAGGCGGACACCAACAGAAAGGCTAGGAAACAAGGAATGAGGTGGCGGCTCATCGACATAGTTTTTGGAGAAAAGGAACGGGAAGCGCCATGCCTTTAGAGGACAGGCCATCTGTGTCTTGGACAATACACAGCTGTGGGTCAGTTCCAACCTTTATTCGTTTCAGAATGAGGTCGAAGCCGTCGATGCTTCCGCCGTCCGTAATGATGAGGGCATTCTTGTTGCCCTTTCGATTCCACCTGTTCACGGCCTTTTGGAGGCCGTCATTTTCGGTCTTGTTCCGTGAAGTCCCACCCAGGAACAACACGGTGAAGTCACTGCGTTCTGAGGCCAAGCCTTCTTCATCGAGCGAAACGATGTCCACAGGTAGGCCCGCAATGGCCCTTCCGTCCAGTTTGGACCCTAGATTTTCCGCCAAATCAGACCAAC
The DNA here is from genome assembly GCA_002720375.1 of Crocinitomicaceae bacterium. Classification (GTDB taxonomy): domain Bacteria; phylum Bacteroidota; class Bacteroidia; order Flavobacteriales_D; family Sanyastnellaceae; genus UBA8752. Next base: position 16,349 of record PBIE01000015.1, read on the forward strand.
CCACCACAGCGATGCGGAATGTTTCTCGAGAGGCGAGCTCTGGCCAAAACATTTCTCTGCCAAGCAAATAGAGGTACCGCCTGTATTGGATGGCCCAAATTGGAGAACGGTCAATCTCCGGGTCTTCCATTGGTGCGGACGCAACTGCGGATGGGGTAGGCGGAATACCGCACCCTACGTCAACCATGGCCGGCGCAGTGCACACGCAGCAACCAAGAAGTAGGCAGGAAAGGAGTCGACGCCGCATTAAATGAACCGCTGACTTGCAAAATAGTCCTCGGCGGCGGTAATCAAACCTCCGGGTCCAGTTGTTCTAGGTCCCGGTCAAACAGATATAGACCGGCACTATCAGAACCAATCATGGCCAACTTGTCGAGAATGGTGCGCGCAAGGGCCTCTTCTTCAATCTGCTCTGAGACATACCATTGCATGAAATTGTGGGTGGTATAGTCCTTTCGGGAAAGGCAGAGGTCGACCACTTCATTGATGCTGGCCGTCACTCTGGTTTCGTGCTCCAAAAGCGTGGTAAAGACCCCTTGTAGCCCCTCGAATTCAGCTTTGGGTGCCTCTAGCATGGGGATATGCGCTTTGCCGCCGCGCTCATTCACGAATCGAATAAGCTTGAGCATGTGTTGTCGCTCTTCGTCACTGTGTCGGTAAAGAAAAGCGGCTGTTCCATTAAGACCACTGGTCTCCGCCCAAGTGGCCATTCCCAAGTAAAAGTGAGATGATTGCGCCTCCATTTCGATCTGGCCGTTTAATGCTGCTTCAATCTGCTTGTCCAACATGATTCATTTTTTTTTGAATTAAGTGCTTTCTTAGTAAGCACTTAAATCATACACATACAATAGATTATATATTAATTAAAGGGCAATTCTTTTTCGAAAAATCAGGTGAATTAGAATCCCGACAGGCATGAGCATGACACCAAAGAAGACGCTCAATCGGGTGACCCAAATGTTGTTTTTACGCTTGATACTGTCCCGCCAAATCCAACGGGTAGCAAAGATGTCACCCGCTACCATGTGGGCCCACATGGCTGTGACGCCAGCTTGTGACGTCATACCCGCGGCCATACGCGCCATGAATCCGTCTGGGTGTGACCCGCTATTGGCGAAGTCGACAAGGCCGCTTGGGTTGAGAAGCATGACTGCGAACCAGATGACAATCGGGCCGAAAAAGAACCATTGCTTGTCCATAAGCTGCGCTGTTTTGGCAGCGTGAGGCTGCAGCAACATGGCGAACCAAAACGGACCCACCCAGAAGGTGGTCAAGATGAACAACAGTGTATATAAATCCATGGCTTCTGTGTTTGATGCTGGTTGTTGAGCAGAGTTTACGGCCCTTTCATGCGGCGGGTTTCTCCGCCGCCATTGAATGTGATCCCAAGGTTGTGAATTGCTAGATACCACGGCAGGTCGTTCGTTTCTGTAATCGCTGAGAGGCTTTGGTCAAGCTGAACGATGGGTTCGATGGCCCTTCGGGCCAAATGAGATGCAAGGGCGGTTTGAATGGCTTCCCCATCTCGAAGGGCCACAAAAAGTTGTTGCCTCTGGCCCAGGAGCTTAAGCCTTTCTACAAGTCCGGCACTTTCGAGTGCGGTAATTTGGGTACTTATGCTTCCCCGGCTCGCACCAGCTGTGGCGACCAGTTCGTCTGAACTCATAGGCTTTGGACTGATTAGAAGCAATCCGTGAAGGCGTCCGGCCGTTTTGGTGAAGCCCCAGTTTTTGAGAATACCGGGCCACTCGTCCAAAAAGAATTTGGCTGCATCAGTATACTCTTCTCGTGCTGGCGTCGACCGCATATGTTTCAGTTTAAATTGAAATTATGAAAAAATTTTGAGCCTTTTAGGTTGCAGATTTACAGGGGGTTGAGTTTTATTCGAGATACATTCAATCAGATGCTTGGCCCATCGTGGTGCGATAAGAACACCCCGAGTACCCAATCCGTTCAACGTGTAGAGCTGATGTTTTGCGGAGAGTTCACCGACTGCAGGCCGTCTGTCTTTGGAAACGGGACGAATACCGACGTCGTGTTGGATGAGTTCAAACCGTTCGGCTCGGCCCATGGCTTTGTGGTGCGCTTGCATGTGTGGCGTGGAGACATGTTTTTGTGTGCCATGGTTGCCCCCTGCTCTGTACGCGCTGCATCAACGCAAGTTGATGTCAAGTGCCGCAGTGCAGGGGCAC
>PBIE01000016.1 GCA_002720375.1 Crocinitomicaceae bacterium
CCGCAGCCTGTGCTTGCGCGAGGACTTCCTCTGGGCGCAGGATGCCGTATCGGAGGCTGAACCACGAGTGGGCGTTCAGGAACATGGTGTTGGCAGTTTTGGGTTAGAAGAGCTGTCCTTGTCCAGTTTCTGATTCGCGGCCCCTCAGTTTTCGTGCTCGGGATTCCCCCAGGCCAAACATTTCTAGTGATTTGTGGAGTTCATGGTCGTACTCTGGGAAGAGGGGCTCCCCTATGGGTTTGAGCAGGCTGGTTCCGTTGATTCTCGGGTTTTTGATGCCGGGGTCGATGGGATAGGCGTTGAGTGTTTTATCGGGTATGGGCCTAAGCAGGCCGGTTATCTCGCCAAGGGGGGTGGCGGGGTTGATCCACTTGTGTTCGTCAGCGGGGTTGAGCAAGACTGGCGAACGGTGGTGACCGATGGCTTTCAAGGTGTCGCATGCAGTCGTGGTGACGATGGCAAAGGACCGCACGATTTTGCCTGTGGCCGTGTCTGCCCATTCGTCCCAAATACCGGCGAGGGCAAAGGGGCGCTGGCCGTCTCGGGCATGAACCACATATGGCTTTGCGAGCTTTTCGCGTTGTGGGCCTTCGATGAAGGCGTCGGCGATGACCAGGCAGCGCCGTGTCCGAATGGACTGTCGAAACATCGGTTTTTGAAGGATGCCCATTGCGCCGCGGTAGTTGGGGTCATTGTCTGCGTTTTGGTCGCCTTCACTTCGTGCGTTGATTATGTAGAATTGCTTTTTGGCCCAGGTTGGGGTGAATCCGAATTGCATGGCCTGCAATGCGTTTGGTCGGTCACCAGTGATGACCGGCGCGAGGTCGCCATGGGAAACGTTGGTGTTTGGCGGCGGAGGGGCACCGGAGTAATCTGGTCCGGCGGCAACTTGGAAGCGTTTTTCGATGGCTTCGATGGGGGTGATGGTGACGTAGCGTCCGCACATGGAGGGGTTAATTTTATTGGTGTCGGTTGGCGAGGAGGAGGGGCGCGTCTCCTGAAAAGGGGTTGGTGCGCCCAATTGTGCGTGCCCCGAGGCTGGCGGCGGATATGATGGCGCGGTCTCCGAAGCGTTCACGGAGCCCATCCATGGCGTGATACAGCGCCTGTCGGTCTTCGTCGGCATCAAATAAATCCATTTGTATCCCCCCGCCGACGAGGTGACTGTACCGAATGCCGACCAGCCTGATAAGGACACGACGGTCATATAGTTTCTCAAACATTTCGAGTGTTTTGGGTACCAGCCGGTGGTCAGCAGCGGTATATGGGATGCGGGCTTGTAGTGTACGTGTATCGAAGTCGCTGTATCGAACTTTTATGGTGATACAGGCTGTGAGTTTGTTGCCCCGTCGCAGTTGGAATGCGAGGTTTTCGGCCATGGCGATGAGAACGCCGCGAAGCTGGTCGGTGTCTGCGGTGTCTTTGCGGAACGTGCGCTCGGTAGAGATGGACTTGCGTTCGCTGGTGGGGATGACCGGTGAAGGGTCTTCACCTTGGGCTTTACGCCAGATGATGCGTCCTGACTTGCCGAGCACACGTTCCATCAGATCGACGGGCATCTCTTGTAAGGTGCCGATTTGGCGAACCCCAAGGTTCCGGAGGACCTGGTAGGTCTTTTCGCCGACCATTGGGATTTTTCGGATGCCCAAGGGAGCCAAGAAGGGGCGTTCGGTTCCGCGTTGGATGCGCAGGGCGTTGTTGGGCTTGGCTTCGCCTGTTGCCACTTTGGAGACGGTTTTGTTTTCGGACAGACCAAAAGAGATCGGCAAGCCGGTCTCTCTGACAATGCGTTCTCGAAGTTCCCGGGCGTATTGCCAACAGCCGAAGAAGCGGTCCATGCCGGTCATGTCGGCATAGAATTCATCAATCGAGGTTTTTTCGCAAACGGGAACGGATTCTCGGACGATGTCTGTGACGGCGTGTGAATGTTTGGAGTAATTGGCTGAATTTCCTCGGATGACCAGTGCTTCCGGACAGAGTTCTCGGGCCATTCGCATCGGCATGCCGGAATGCACGCCAAATTTTCGTGCTTCGTAGCTGCAGGACGCCACGACACCGCGGTCACCTGTGCCACCAATGAGCAGGGGCTTCCCATTCAGACGGCTGTCCATCAGGCGCTCTACCGACACAAAGAAGGTGTCGAGGTCGAGGTGGAGTACGGTGCGCTGCGGAGGCATGTCAAAAATAATGGAATGCCAATTTAGTTGGCATTCTTGTATCGTGCATGCTAAAAAGTAGATTCTTTTTGATTCGGAGAATCAGCAGCTGTTTCCGAACACTGAGAGCAGTTGGAGGATGTCTGCGACGCCGACGATGTTGTCGCCGTCCACATCTCCGGTACAGTTGACACCGACACATCCGAAATTGGCGAGTAGATCAAGAGTGTCTGACACGCCGATGATTCCGTCACCGTCAATGTCGCCCGGGCATGAACAGGGTTCGGGAGCGACCCACGTGGCGTCTTGTGCTGTGCTGCAAGAAGGCAAATCCGTGAAGAATGCTCCGGCACTTGCGTTTTGACCGTCTGCGGGAAAGTCTTCTACGGTGGCGTTATATGTGCCGCTGCTTTCCGGAGGATTGAACAGGGCGCCACCGATGCTGAGCAGTCCACTTGTAGGGGGGTTGTTCAGGGAGACGGTGAAGTCCACATTGTGATTTCCTGAGGATGGTTCACAGTCGCCAACTGTATCGATTTCGATGTCAATGGAACAGGGACAGGGTTCAGGGGCGGTCCAGGCATCGATTACAGCGAATCCGCAGGCAACGTCGGATGCGAAGGTGATGGCGAGGTTGACCGATTGACCATCTGCCACGAGACCGGTCAGGACCACATGGGCTGCGTCGTTGACTACGGGGAAGGTTTGTCCGTTGATGTCGACATCTCCAAGGCCCGCGGTGTAGTTGAATTGCAGGGTAAGTTCTTGGGTATAGGTTTCGTCGATTGGGTTGCAGCTGGATTGTGAACTTACGGTGTAGGATGCCAGAGCACAGGTGCCATCTGCACAGGATTCAGGCGCAGTGAACAGGGCGGTTTGGGTGGCGATGCAGTTCGGGTCTCCTGTGAAATAGACGGTGACGTCCACCGGGTTTCCGTTGGAGGGTAAGTTGTTCAAACTCACGATTTGAGGGCTTCCGGTTACCGTGAAAAGTGACCCGTTGATATTGAGCAGGCCGGTTGGTGCGTCGTCATAAATCAGAATGATCTGCTGGCTGTATGTGTTGGTTTCTGGATTGCATGGCGATTGTGCACCAGCAAGCATGGCGGAGATGGAACACCCTTCGATTCCCCAGCCCATATCGGAGAACATGCCCATGACGATGGGGCCGGGATTGTGAATGGCCTCCCCCGTATTCAGGTTTGGGGTCATCAGGGCATTGGCATTTCCCGACAGATACATGTCTTCTCTCAAGTGGGAGAAGCTCGCACCGGGCTCCCATGGGTCTGGCGCATAAATGCCCGGGGGAGCGGCGTCTGCTGCGAGACCTTCGGGACCTGACCAAACGAGGCCTCCACCGGTTAATGCGCTGGCAAGGCTGCTTGTTCCGTTGTTCAAGTCGAGAATGCTGCCGCTGGAGTTGTTGTCGTTAATGAAGGTGTCGTAGATGAAGGGCGAGTTGCTTTGTCCGATAAACCCGGTATTGCCTGCGACCATTGCGCTGCCAATCATGCCAAGCCCGTGGCAAAGTTCGTGGAGCACGACGGTCACGAAATCGTAGGCACCGGGAGGAACGTTACCGTCCAGACCGAAGTACCAGTTTACGTCGCTGCCAAAGTTGCATGTGATGTCGGCTGAACTTGACGCTAAATCACTTGATGCCAATTGGTTGGCAAGTGCTTGCGGATAGTAGACATCCAGGGCGCTGGCACCCGTGAAATTTCGGTGGATGGTACTGGGAGATGCGGACCCTAGAATGTTGTCTCCTAGGGCTGCCCAAGTGGCATTGATTTCAATGGTGACGTCGCTGCTTATTTGTCCTGCCCAGATGTTGGCCGCGTATTGGAAAGCGGCTTCTGCTGATGCAGGGAAGTTGTTGTAGGTGATTTGGATGGTCGCGGATGAACTTCGGGACGTGGTAGGGGGTGGAGTGAAGTGGAAATGGTCCTCGGCAATGCCGATCAAGCCATCGCAACCGGCAGCTTCACAGGAGGTGTGGTCGTGCATGGCAGATGCCGGCAGCCCGAACATTTTTTGTGCGGAGACCTCCGTAGCACCCAGAATCAGCGTCGCGAAGACACAGGTCGCGAAATGCGGCACAAGCGATGAGGTCATACATTGAAGATAGCCAATGATGTCCGTGAAACCCGAAAAATTTATATCTAGTTTGTATTCGATTACAAACCACTAGTTATTATAATCTAGTGTTTAGTCGACCATTTTCCGGCTCTTGTCGTTCCGTTCTGGGCGGCCGTGGCTGTTCCCCCGGGCCAGTCTGTTGAGAACCAGCCGATGGCCCGCCAGATTTCCCGAATGTGAGCGGGGTCTAATGCATAGGGTGCATAGCTGGGGTTGTTGGACACCATCCAGAGGTCGCCCTCGATGTCCATTCTGTTTTCGATTCGCTTGAAGACAAGGCCATCATCGCGGGTGGCCACGATGTAGGGCCGACCGCTACCTGCGTCTTCTATCCGTTCCGTAAATGCACACAGAATCCAAGAGTCCGGAGGAATCGGCAACATGCTGTCGCCTTCAATTTGGAAGAATCGCAGCGTTCGGTCTCGAGGTACACCGGGAAGGGGCAAGTCGAATGTGGGCAGTGCAGCGATCCATTCGGGATCGCCATATCCTCTTGCGTATCCAGCGGCTGCTTTGACACTCACGGCAGAAATACGCTCTCGATTCGATTCTCTGTCTACTGGTATGGGGAGGATGCGAAGGTCTTGCTCTAATGGTGTGGTAGTGCCGCCAAGGACCAATGTGTCCAAAGACACGTCCAGTGTGTGGGCAAGACGAACGAGCACGCCAAGGCGGGGCTCTGCGCGCCCCTCTTCATAGGCTCCCAGCGCGGTGCGCTTAATTCCGGCCTTGTCTGCAAGGTCAGTTTGGGTCCAACCGCGCTCCTTGCGCAGTGCCTTGAGTTGAGATCCTATGCGTGTGGGTTCGGCCATGTCAAGTGCTTGCCACTACTGATTTTACCACATCTAATTTGGATGTCAGGAGCCGTTCTATGCCGTCTTTGAGTGTTGCTGTCGAGGAGGGACAGCCGGCGCACGCTCCTCTCAAACGGACGTGAACTGTGCCGTTGATAAAGGCGCGAAAGTCAATTGCTCCACCATCGGACTCCACTGCTGGCCGGACAAATTCTTCGAGCAGTGCGGAGATGGCTTCATCGTGTTCTGTAGGCACGATATCCGAATCGTCGAGGGTCACCAGCGGTTCACCTGCGCTTGCTGCAGTTTCAGAAGATGGAGCTGGTGCGGTTTTGGGAGGAGGCACCTTTTCCACGGCAACCGGATGTTCTGTGAGCCATTGTTGGATGTATTCCCGCATTTGCATGGCAATCATCTCCCAGCCTAGCGAGTCGTCTTTCGTGATGGAAACAAATCCACCACTGATGAAGACACCCGTGACGAAGGGGAAGTTGAACAGCTCTTCGGCAAGGGAAGAATGGCCGGCACACTCTGACTTGGAGTAGAATTCAGCTTGGGCATTGCCTTCGATGAGAGGGCGATCGGCTACAAATTTCATAACCTCCGGGTTGGGGGTCATTTCGGCATATACACTGGTGGGTGTGCTCATACAGCGAATATCGAACAGGGACGCGTTCCTTCTTCAAATGTGAATATGAGGAGACTCAAGGGATCCCGAATATCTTGCCTATTCCGAAATCGAGAATCCAATTTTCATGCTTCGAACGCTGTTTCTCTCCGTATTGACCCTGTCGATTGGCCCTGCTCTGTGTCAGTCTGGCTCTACTTTTCCCGTCAACGGTACTCCTGACACAAAGGTGGAGCTTCACGCATATGAGGGGGCCTGCATCCATACTGAAGCAGGGCATGTTATTGAAGAAGGACACCTCGTTGTGCGTCGGGGCAGAATTGAGGCCATAGGAACGGGCCGTTATTCCACATCAGAACCTGTGGTTCGTCATGATGTGTCAGGACATGATTTGTACCCTGCTTTTGTGGACTTGTATTCTGGCTGGGGACTGAAGCGCGGCGAACGGTCACGATGGGACGGCAAGCCGCATTACGAGCGGGAGGATTCTCAGGCGGCTCTAAGTTGGAACAGCGCTTTGCATCCGGAATTTGATGCAGCTCAGGTTTTCGTGCCCTCCGAGAAGACGGCCAAACAGTATCTCAGCGCCGGTTTTGGTGCTGTTCTTGCCCATCGGCAGGACGGCATTGTCAGAGGGTCTGCCGCTCTGGTGGCCTTGTCTGCTGATGTACACGATGCGGTTTTGGAGCCGAGGGCTGCCGCATGGCACAGCTTCTCCAAGGGCACTTCGGCCCAGTCTTATCCCAGTTCTTTGATGGGGAGTATTGCTTTGCTGCGTCAGACCTATTGCGATGCCGAATGGTATGGTCAATTCGAAGCCCCTGAGGAACGAAACTTGTCGCTTGAATCTTTCAATGAGGCACGTGACTTACCTCACTTCTTTGAGGCAGAAGATTGGCGCGACATTCTTCGTGCAGACAGGATTGGGGATGAATTTGGCGTCCAGTATGTCTTTTTGGGAGGAGGAGACGCATATCGTCGCATGGACGAGGTGGCAGAGGCTGGTGGTGCTTTGATTGTGCCCCTTGATTTTCCCTCGGCAATAGATGTGTCCGACCCGTATCTCGCTCGACTCGTTTCTCTCGAAGAGTTGAAACATTGGGAATGGGCGCCATACAATGCGGGCAAAGTCTCAGAGGCTGGAATCCCAATGGCATTGACCATGCACGGTTTGGCCAAGGGCAAGGATTTCTTGGCCAACCTTAAAAAGGCCGTGGAGTATGGATTGTCGGAAGATGCCGCGCTTGCGGCATTGACGTCGGTTCCGGCGGATTTGATTGGCGCCGGCGATCGCGTTGGCCGATTGGCGCCGGGCCTTGAGGCCAATTTCATCGTTTCCGAGGGCCCGCTTTTTCAGGCGGGCAGTGTCCTGCGCACCACAGTGGTACAAGGTGTTCGACATGATATCGATGCAGAACCGGAGGCTGATGTGGACGGTCGGTACAGCCTTAATCTCGACGGCAGAGACCTTGTGCTTGAGCTCAAGACCGGGAAAAAGGGCACGCAGGGAAAATGGTGGCCTGTCGGCACTGCTGAAGAGGATGTTGATTCTTTGGCGGGCACGGCCAAGGTGAGTTTGGATGGACGGGACCTCGTCCTCCGTGTGCTGGATGATGTGGCTGGGTCTTATCGTCTGGTGGGCAATGTCTATGAGGGCAGTCGGATTATTGAAGGGAGAGGAGAACGCCCCGATGGCACTTGGATTGAGTGGGCTGCACTTCGCCAAGGAGACGGCGGAACAAAGAGGCCCAAGTCGGGACCTTCGGAGGATGAGGAGGACGCGAGGGCAGCAGCTGAAGAAGGAGGTGAAACAGAAGAAAAGAAGGAGGCCCTTGCGGTCCCCAGCCCCATCACCTATCCTTTCACTGCATATGGCCGGACGCAAATTCCCGTCCAAGGCAGTTGGCATTTCGTGGGGGCTACAGTGTGGACTTGCGGTTTGCAAGGCAAGATTGCAGGGGGCGAGGTCATTGTCCACGATGGCCAAATCAAAGCTGTGGGGCGGGATTTGGTGCCCGANGAGGTGTTTGGAAAGAACGCACCAGAGTTGATTCGNGTTGATGTCAAGGGNAAGCACATNACNCCNGGCATCCTNGANGAGCANACNCANATNGCNGCAAGTCGNGGCATCAACGAGGGCACCCAGGCTTCNAGTGCTGAAGTGAGCATTGGGACGGTGATCAACAGCGAGGACGTCAACATTTATCGTCACCTCGCNGGCGGTGTGACTGCCGGTCANATTCTCCACGGNTCGGCCAACCCCATTGGNGGTCAAAGTGGAATTATCAAGTTTCGCTGGGGNATGTCGCCAGAGGAGATGCAGATTGAGGATGCAGATCCNTTNATCAAATTCGCGCTCGGCGAGAATGTGAAGCAGTCCAACTGGGGGGATTACCAGACGGTGCGGTTTCCCCAGACCCGGATGGGGGTGGAGCAGGTATACTATGATCACTTCCACAGGGCCCGAGAGTATGGCCAAGAGTGGGATACATATCGCGCAGCGGTGAAGGCCACACCCCGTCGTTTGCTCAGGCAGGGAAAGGGCCCCAAGGCTCCCCGTCGCGACTTGGAGTTAGAGACGCTGTTACAGATTCTGGATTCTAAGCGCTTTGTGACATGCCACAGTTACCGTCAAGACGAGATCAACATGTTGATGCATGTGGCAGACTCGATGGGCTTCACCTTGAACACTTTCACGCACATTCTCGAGGGCTATAAGGTGGCCGATAAGATGGCCCAACACGGTGCTGGAGGTTCCAGCTTTAGCGATTGGTGGGCTTACAAGTTTGAGGTGAAGGACGCCATCCCTTACAACGGTGCTTTGCTGTGGGAAAATGGGGTCGTGACCGCATTCAATTCGGACGATAGGGAGATGGCACGCCGCCTTAATCAAGAAGCTGCAAAGGCCGTTAAATACGGCGGCGTGCCTGAAGAGGAGGCGCTCAAGTTTGTCACGCTGAACCCGGCTATTCTACTTCACCTCGACGACCGAATCGGGTCTCTGGAGGCAGGAAAGGACGCTGACTTTGTGGTTTGGAGTGACCATCCTTTGAGCATTTATGCAAAGTGCGAGCAAACCTATGTCGATGGCCGTCGCCTGTTTGATTGCGAGGAGGACCTTGTGATGAGGGAAGCCATGCGGATGGAGCGGGCCCGGATCATCCAGCGCATGCTCGATGCGCCAGGTGCGGACAAGCGACGACCGATGGAGCGAATCCCGCCCCATTATCACTGTGACACCATAACCGAAGAGAACCAATGAATTGCGCGATTATTCAGAACACAGCAGCCATGAAAGCTCCGGTTCTTATTGCTTGTGTTGCTTGGGCATTGAATGGTTTTGCTCAGCCCAACCTCACGCCCGGAAGTGCGCAAACGGAGCGAATTCTTGTTCTTGGTGGAACGGCCCACCTCGGCACAGGTGAAGTCTTGGAAAATGCAGCCATTGGTTTTGCTGATGGCTACATCGATTATGTCGGAGCCGCTCGCGATGTGGACCCCAAGCGATACGGTCGCGTTGTGGACGCGGCAGGAAAACACGTTTATCCTGGATTCATAGCACCAAACAGCACCTTGGGACTCATGGAGGTTGCCGCTGTTCGGGCCTCTCGGGACTATGCTGAAGTGGGCACCTTCAAGCCCAATGTGCGAAGTGTTATTGCTTACAATGCGTCCTCAGATATTACCCCGACCGTTAGGACCAATGGTGTTCTAATGGGTCAAATCACACCCCGCGGCGGGGTAATTGGTGGTTCCAGTTCCGTGGTGCAATTCGATGCATGGAATTGGGAGGATGCAGTGGTTCGAGCAGACGACGGGATTCATCTGTACTGGCCATCCACACACCACAAGCATTTTGAGGATGGTCGGGCACAGTTGCGGAAGCGCAAAACCTATGACCAGAAGCTCCATGAGATTCGGGATTTTTTTACGCGTGCCCGTGCCTATGCTGAGGGGACACCGACCAAGCGAGACCTTCGAATGGAGGCCATGAGGGGGCTCTTTGTCAATGGCAACCGCAAGACTTCAGGTGCTGCAACATTGTTTGTGCATGCTGATGATGCCAAGCAGATTGCGGAGGTCATTCGGTTCAAACGCGCTGAAGACCTCGAGCGGGTGGTTCTCGTTGGCGGAGTGGACAGTTGGATGCTGGCTGACCCTTTGCGGGAGAACGACATTGCTGTGATGCTTCAGCGCACCCACTCCGTACCGCGCTTTGCGGAGGATGACATTGACCTGCCTTACAAACTGCCCAAGCTTCTCGAAGACGAGGGGGTAGAATACTGTTTGCAAGGCGAGGGCCGAATGCCCGAGATGAACACCCGGAATTTGCCGTTTTTCGCGGGTACGGCAGTCGCCCACGGACTGGAGTATGAGCAGGCTGTGCGGGCCTTAACCCTCTCTACGGCCCGCATACTGGGAATTGATGATGCATGTGGGTCTCTTGAGCCAGGCAAAGACGCCACGCTGTTCATCTCAGCTGGGGACGCTCTCGACATGATGGGCAATGACGTAGAGTTCGCTTGGATACAGGGCAGAGACGTGGTCTTGGACAACAAGCAGATTCAGCTGTATCAGAAGTACAAAGCGAAATACGATGCCCAACGCGCTACTGACGATCGCCGATGAGGAGGTCCGATTGAAGTACAGGGCCCACCTTGTTGATGCGGGCTTTTGCGATTGCCAGAACGTGCTTTAACGGATTTGCGTCAGTAGCCGAAGGCGCTCCGGAGTCGATTTACGGTTGCATTTGCCACTGTGCGTGCTTTGTCCGCGCCCTTGGCGAGCTCGGCATCGAGGGCCGGTAGGTCCGCCATGTAACGGTTGAAGGTGTCGCGCTCTTGGGAGAATCCATCGACCAAAGCACCAAGCAGGTCTTTTTTGGCGTGTCCCCACCCATATCCCCCAGCCAAAAGCTTGCTGGCCATGGCGTTGGCCTCTTCTGGAGAGGCGACGAGTTTGTAGATCTTGTAAACCACGGAAGATTCTGGATCCTTCGGTTCCTCTAGTGGCGTGGCGTCGGTTACAATCTGCTTGTTTATGACCTTCTTCAACGTCTTTTCGTCGGCAAAGGGATCTAAAAGGTTGCCTTTGGATTTGGACATTTTGGCGCCATCTGTTCCTGGGACATACATGGTGGCGTCGTTGGTCCGGGCTTCGGGCTCGATGAGGATTTCACGGCCCACCTTGTGATTGATGCGTCCGGCAACATCGCGTGCCATTTCCAGGTGCTGCAATTGGTCCTTGCCCACTGGAACCTCATTGGCATCGTAGGCGAGAATGTCCGCAGCCATTAGCATGGGGTAGCTGAAGAGACCGGCATTGACATCTTCCAGCCGATTTGATTTGTCTTTGAAGCTGTGGGCCAGTGTGAGGCGATTGTAAGGGAAGAAACAACTGAGGTACCAGGCCAATTCTGTGCATTGGGGCACGTCACTTTGGCGATAGAATACCGTGCGGTCCGTATCCAAGCCACAGGCGAGCCAAGCGGCGGCGGCGGCATAAGTGTTCGCTCGGAGTTCTGACCCATCCTTGATTTGGGTGAGGCTGTGTAGGTCCGCAATGAAAAGGAAGGACTCGTCTTGGGTGTCCTGCGCCAATTCAATGGCTGGGCGAATTGCACCCAGTACGTTTCCCAAGTGGGGCGTGCCGGTGCTTTGTATGCCGGTTAGAATGCGGGCCATACGATTCTCGTGATCAGCAGAACTCGTCGTATGTCGCCTTGAGGTGGGCGGCAATCATCTCTGCCGTGTGGCCTTCAATGTGATGACGCTCTACCATGTGCACCAATTTGCCGTCCTTAAAGATGGCCACGGAGGGGCTGCTTGGCGGGTATGGCAGAGGGTGTTTGCGAACCCGTTCTACAGCTTCGAGGTCGAATCCTGCAAAGGCTGTGTACATGTGGTCGGGAAGCTTGCCGTGATCGAGTGAGGCCTTGACACCAGGGCGCATGGAGCCTGCGGCGCACCCGCAAACGCTGTTGAGGACGACCATGGAGGTGCCTTCAGTGGCCAGGGCGGAATCAACGGCGGCTGCGGTGAGCAATTCTTTGAAGCCGACCTGGATGAGCTCGGCTTTCATGGGGATGACAATTTCAGCGGGATACATGGGGCAAAGTTATTCTTTGTCAGAAGCGGTGGAAACCAAGAAAAGTTCCTCGTATTGTTCTTGGTGGATGGCGCTTGGGGCGTCAATCATGATGTCTCGGCCTTGGTTGTTTTTCGGGAAAGCGATGAAGTCACGGATGGTGTTCACGCCCCCGAGCAGCGAGCACAGGCGGTCGAAGCCGAGAGCGAGGCCACCATGTGGTGGGGCCCCGTAGCGGAAAGCGTTCATTAGGAAACCAAACTGGGCCTCGGCCTCTTCTGGACTAAAGCCCAAGAGGTCAAACATCCGGGCTTGGATTGCCTTGTCATGAATTCGGATGGACCCACCACCGATTTCGACGCCGTTGATGACCATGTCGTACGCATTGGCCCTGACCGCACCGGGGTCGGACTCGATCATGCCCATGTGCTCCGGCTTAGGTGAGGTGAACGGGTGGTGCATTGCGTGGTATCGCTCGGTGTCTTCGTCCCATTCGAGCAGTGGGAAATCAACAACCCACAGGGGCTTGAAGTCGAACGGATCTCGGAGGCCGAGTTCGGAGCCCATGTGCAAACGGAGTTCGGCGAGTTGTTTGCGTGTGGCGTGGAGATCTCCACAAAGGACCAGCATCAGATCGCCAGATTGTGCGCCGGTGTGTTCAGCCCATTTCGCCAAAGCGCCTTGGTCGTAGAACTTGTCGACGCTGGACTTGAAGCTGCCATCTGCGTTGCACTTGCAGTGCACGAGACCACGAGCGCCAATTTGTGGGCGCTTGACCCAATCGGTCAGTCCGTCGAGTTGTTTGCGTGTGTATTCGGCTGCGCCAGGGACCACAATGCCGAGGACGGCTTCTGCACTGTCGAAGACATTGAACCCGACTCCCTGAGTGACGGGAGCCATGTCTTGGAACTCCATGCCAAAGCGGAGGTCCGGCTTGTCGATTCCGTACTTCTCCATGGCCTTGTCATAGGTCATGCGCGGAAAGTCTCCGATTTCTCTGTCGAGGACGGTTTTGAAAAGATGGCGGACCAACCCCTCGAAGGTGTTGAGGACGTCTTCTTGTTCGACGAAGCTCATTTCGCAGTCCACTTGGGTGAACTCCGGTTGGCGGTCGGCGCGCAAGTCTTCATCTCGGAAGCACTTGACGATTTGATAGTACTTGTCAAAACCACTGACCATCAGGAGCTGCTTGAAGGTTTGGGGGCTTTGGGGAAGGGCGTAGAATTGTCCGGGGTTCATCCGACTTGGTACGACAAAGTCACGTGCGCCCTCTGGCGTAGATTTAATGAGAACCGGCGTTTCTACGTCGATGAAGTCGATGCTGTCGAGGTACTTCCGGGTCTCGATGTTGATCCGGTGGCGGAGGAACAGGTTCCGTTGGACAGGGCCTCGGCGCAAATCCAGATAGCGGTATTGCATCCGCAGGTCATCCCCTCCATCGGTGTCGTCTTCGATGGTGAAGGGCGGGGTGTCGGCTGCATTGAGAATGGTCAGGTCTTGAATTTGAATCTCGATCTCACCGGTCGGGATTTGCATGTTCTTGGACTCGCGCTCGCATACCAGGCCGGTGGCCTTGATTACGAATTCACGGCCGAGTTTTCGCGCTTTGCCGCAGAGGTCTGCGTCGGTGTCCATGTTGAACGCGAGCTGTGTGATGCCGTAGCGGTCGCGGAGGTCGACGAATGTGAGGCCGCCGAGGTTGCGGGCCCGCTGGACCCATCCGCTCAGGATGACGGTTTGTCCGATGTGGTCGGGGCGGAGTTCGCCGCAGGTGTGGGAACGGTGCATTTGCTTGGGTGCGACCGGAGGTGCCGGCTCTGCTTTGCAAAGGTACACCGCGACCGGACCGGAAGGCTTCCGTCCGCAAGGTGCTCTTCACATCTGGTTCTTCCTTCTTCCGCAGTAGTTTCGGGGCATGGCAGAAGGACAGCAAAATCCGCTTGAACGCCTCGCGGCAATGAAGGAGAAAGCCCAACAGGGTGGAGGCGCAGAACGAATGGAGGCCCAGCGCGCAAAGGGTAAATTATCGGCGCGAGAGCGCATTGACTTGTTGTTGGATCCGGGCAGCTTTGAAGAGCTTGGCATGTTGGTCACGCACCGCTCAAACCTGTTTGGCCTAGACAAAAAGCATTTTCTTGGAGATGGAGTTGTGACAGGGTATGGAACAGTGCAAGGCCGGCTTGTATACGTTTTTAGTCAGGATTTTACTGTTCTCGGTGGCTCTTTGGCTGAGGCGCATGCCGAGAAGATTTGCAGGGTAATGGATCTGGCGTTGGATAACGGTGCCCCTGTGATTGGGCTCAATGATTCTGGAGGCGCACGTATCCAAGAGGGGGTGGTTTCGCTCGGAGGATATGCGGACATTTTCCATCGCAACGTGCAGGCCAGCGGGGTGGTTCCGCAGATAAGTGCCATTCTTGGCCCTTGTGCGGGAGGGGCAGTATACAGTCCCGCATTGACTGACTTTATTTTGATGACCGAAGGCACCAGTTACATGTTTGTAACAGGGCCTAATGTGGTCAAGACGGTCACCCATGAGGATGTGACGGCCGAAGAATTGGGGGGCGCTCGCACCCATGCGACAAAAAGTGGCGTCGCTCACTTGACCGCTCCTCATGAGGTGGCGGCAATTGACCGTATAAAGGAGCTGTTGGGTTATCTCCCGCAAAATTGTGAGGAGACCCCCGTTTCCCAGCCATATGAGGATGGGGACGAAGCGAGGCCGGGGTTGGACACCATTATTCCGGAGAACGCGCAACAGCCCTATGATGTGCGAGACATTGTCAAGGAACTGGTGGATGGTGGCGATTTTATGGAACTCCAGTCAGATTATGCAGCCAATATCGTCGTGGGTTTTGGTCGAATGGGGGGGCGTTCAATCGGTGTGGTGGCCAATCAACCGTCGGTCCTTGCTGGGGTTTTGGATATTGGGGCATCGACCAAAGCCGCTCGGTTTGTCCGGACATGTGATGCATTCAACGTGCCTCTTCTGGTTTTGGAGGATGTGCCAGGATTCTTGCCGGGAACGGACCAAGAGTGGAATGGCATCATCACCAATGGCGCCAAACTACTCTATGCATTTAGCGAGGCCACGGTGCCGCGTATAACAGTCATCACGAGAAAGGCATATGGGGGTGCATACGATGTGATGAATTCCAAGCATATTGGAGCGGACTTGAATTTTGCTTGGCCGACTGCTGAGATCGCTGTGATGGGGGCAAAGGGAGCTGCGGAGATTATTTTCCGAAAAGACATTGCGGCAGCCCAGGACCCTTCGGCGAAGCTTGCCGAAAAAGAGGCCGAGTACGCAGAGCTCTTCGCACACCCTTACCGTGCAGCGGCCCGAGGATATGTGGATGAGGTCATTGTGCCATCCAACACCCGGAGTCGACTCCTGAGGGGATTTGCCATGCTTGAAAACAAAGCTGTTCGGCGGCCGCGCAGGAAGCATGGAAATATGCCGCTATGACGCGGACACTTTTTGGGAACTCACAGGGCCAACTGCGGGTTACCTTTCCGTCAGAATACTACATATTATGTTTCGCACACTTTCTTTTGCCGCCTGCATGGGCTGCCTCATGTTCACTTTTACTAACCCTGTTGCAGCTCAAGAAGAGCTTGCCATCGGTGACAAGGCGCCGCTTATGGATTATAAAATGACGAACATTGACGGTCAGAGTTGGAGCTTGTTGGACCTCTCTGGCAAGTCAGGAATATTGGTGGTTTTCACGTGTAACACCTGTCCATTTGTGGTGGGCCGAGAGGGTAAAAGCGAAGGCTGGGAAAACCGTTACAATGAAGTGATTAATTACGCCCGAAAGCGGGATGTTGCCACTGTGCTTGTCAATTCTAACGAAGCCAAGCGGAAGGGTGACGACAGTTTGGAAGAAATGAAGAAGCTTGCACTCGCCTCTGGGTATCTCGCACCTTATTTGGTGGATGTTGGACACAAGCTAGCCGATGGCTTTGGTGCGAGGACCACGCCGCATGTGTATTTATTTGATGGTGAATTCCGCTTGGTTTATCGCGGTGCTATCGATGACAACGTGAATGCTGCAGATGAGGTGACGGAACGTTATCTAGAGAACGCCATTACCCGCATGGTTAACGGAAAGAAAGCCAAGCCAGCTGTTACAAAAGCCGTGGGTTGCTCCATTAAGCGTGTCCGTTAATTTTTCGGAGAAGGGTTTCCCTTGTCCAGAATCAAAAAGCCGCTCCTCTTGGGGCGGCTTTTTGATTTTACGGGAAATCATTCCCATAGGCTTTAATCAGATGACCAACAACGCATCGCCGTATGCGTGCATGCGGTATTTCTCTTTTATGGCTGTTTGGTACGCTTCCATAATCAGGTCGTATCCACCAAATGCGGAGGCCAGCATCAGCAACGTGGATTGGGGTGTATGGAAATTGGTCACCAGCGCATCGGCCAATTTGAACTTGTATGGAGGAAAAATGAACCTGGAAGTCCAACCATCGTAAGTCTTGAGCTGGCGCATGGTGCTGTGTGTGCTCTCCATGGCACGCACCACTGAAGTGCCTATAGCACAAACCTTTCCGCCGCGATTGATGCTTCGGTTAACCACTTCGACACATTCTTGTGGTATGATGAGTTGCTCGCTGTCCACCTTGTGCTTGGTGAGGTCTTCCACTTCCACTTCTCTAAAGGTGCCCAAACCGATATGCAGGGTCAGGTATGCTGTGTCGATTCCTTTGATTTCGAAACGCTTCATGAGCTGCTTGCTCATGTGGAGTCCGGCAGTGGGGACGGCGACAGCACCTTCGTGTTTGGCATAGATGGTTTGGAAGCGCTCGGCATCTTCTGGCTCCACTTCGCGGTTGATGTACCTGGGAAGGGGGGTCTCACCTAGGGAGAAGATTTTCTGACGGAACTCTTCGTGCGAACCATCAAAGAGAAAGCGCAGTGTGCGTCCGCGGCTGGTTGTGTTATCGATGACCTCTGCTACGAGATCCTCATTTTCGCCGAAGTAGAGCTTGTTTCCGATTCGAATTTTTCGCGCCGGGTCTACGAGCACGTCCCACAGGAGAGACTCGCGGTTCAGTTCTCTGAGCAGAAAGACTTCGATGACGGCTCCAGTCTTTTCTTTGTTCCCGTACATGCGGGCTGGAAATACACGGGTGTCGTTCATGACCATCACGTCCCCTTCGTCGAAGTAGTCA
>PBIE01000017.1 GCA_002720375.1 Crocinitomicaceae bacterium
TGTTTGCGACTATTGTGTTTCGGTGTTTTTGCGATTCTCGGCCATCGAGGCTTTAGCCAAGAAGGATGCTGCTTGGATTGCACTTGCTATCTGTGTAGTGACATTGCAGCGTGTCAACAAAACCCGCTAGATCCTCCCGATAACTGTGATTTTGGGGGGGCGGGAAACTGCGGGGCCCCTCAACAGCCTTGTGATACGTTTTGGGAAAACAATACCCAAGGTGTGCAGTCTGATACACCTCAACCCACAGACCCGAATGGCTGTATTCCGATTGACGGGGGGTTGGGGTTTTTGATTGCAGGCGGGCTTGGCATTGGTATCGTGGGGATCCGGCGCCGGAAGGAGCAGCCGCTGTTGAAACGGGCCTGAGCGACAGCACCACGTGGACCGCGATCTCGTTCGTTTTCTGGGCCTCGGCTTTGTGGGGTATCTCGCTTGGTACGTGGTCTATCAGTATGTCTTAAAAGACCAGACGCTGGTCGATGACTACCTCATTCATTCTATGGTGGTGTCCTCTGAGTGGGTGTTGCGCACGCTCGGATACGGGCTTTACGAGGTGAATACGCCTGAGTTGAGGTGGCAGATCGGCATTGCCGACAGCGTCGGCTTGCTTCAGATTGGCGCTCCCTGTGACGGCCTGGTGCTCTTTGCGCTTTTCACGGTGTTCATTCTCGCCTTTCCCGGACCTGCCAAGCGGAAGTTGTGGTTCATCCCCGCAGGGATTGTGCTCATTCACCTCGCCAACTTGCTGCGGGTGGTGAGCTTGGTGATCATTCAATACAACAGGCCACAGTCCTTGAAATTCAATCACGACTACACTTGGACGGTGTTGGTTTACGCGTTCATTTTCTGGCTTTGGTATCTCTGGGCGACGCGATTCAGCCAAGTGGACCCCGTGAAAAGCGCATCGGAATGACGGGACGCGGGGCAAATTCCAAGGGGGCCACAGCCTTGGAGGCAAGGCACAGTCCCCCCCTGCCCATGCGGCGGCCTTGGTGGGCCTTGGTGCTGGCCGGGATGATTGGCTTCGGGTATGTGCAGGAGGACACCAAGGTGAAGCTCAACCACTACATGGCCGTGGGGGACCGGTACGCGGACTTTTATGACTTTGGACACGAGGAGTGCGAATGGGACCGCAATTGCATGATCGAGAAGCGGAAGATGTGGTGGGAGGGGTATGCCCCTCTATGTCGCACCAACTATGCGTACACCCGAGACACCTATGCTGTGTTTCACGGTTGGGGTCGGTCTGAGATGACACAGGCCAAATGGGGGTTGATGGCCTTCATCGTTTTGTGCTTTTTTGCGCTCGATGCCCTGTTCTTGAGAGCTGCTGGGGTGCCCGATCGGTGGAAGGTGCTCCTGTTAATTTACGTGGTCTCGGTATTTGTAACGGCTGCGTTCTGGTTTTTGGATGGACAAGGTGGTGCTGAGGAGGCAGGCTACAATGTGGCCCGCGAGGTGCTGGGCTTCTTGCAGTCTCCGATGCCGTCTTTGATGTTGGTCCTCTTGCCCTGGTTGCGAGAGCGAGCAATGGTCGATTAGCCTTTGAATGCACCTTCAATGAAGGCTTGACCAGTTTGCCTTTCTTCGTCTGAGAAGAGGTCTGGGTGATTTTTGAGTAGCTCGGTCAGAAAAGAAACCCAATGGGTCTGTGGTTCCACCTTTTGCAGTCTTGTATCCAGTTTGGACTCGATGCGGCCGGAGGTTCCGTGAAAGGAGCTTCCGCCACCGACGCCTGAGTGGTGGGGAATGAGATCGAAGCTTAGGTCCAGTTTTTGGAGGAATGACTTCCGGTATTCCGGTGAATCAAGCCAGCGGTTGTATACCCAAGTAAGGGTTTTGGCAGATTGTGACGAACGTTGAAATTCCCGCAGGGTGTCGAGGAAATAAACATCGCATGACTGTCTCGACCAACCGATGCCTTTGTTGGCTTTTCGGTGGAGGTTGTGGTAGCGGCTGGAAATGACTTCTAGGGCGTTGCGTCTTATGTGGACTTCTGTACCTGACAGCCTCCTGAAATTTGGGTACTCTGAGGGGCGGACATCTTCGAAACTGAGCAGGAGAACCTTACACTTTCTCGTCTTCTTACGGGTGTGTAGAAACAACTTGAATGTGGACCTGAAGTCCAATTCATTGAGTTCGTTCAAGTGGATGACTTTTCCTGAAGGACTGCAGAATGCGTGAGAAAGGGGTGGGCGCTCTCCCAGCGGTGTCAAATCGGACTGTTCCTTCTCCACAGCGTTGGTGAGCCAATTTGTGAGCGCATGGTTCCCGCTTCTTCGGACACCAAAGAGCACAATCCGCTGATTGTTGCTGGTCCCGGAAAGGAGTTGCAATACAAATCGAAGAAGGGCGTGTCCCACTGATTTCATGGTTTGAATTTCGGAATGCGGATCGGGAGGGAGTGCGAATTCTTGAATATTTCCAAGGTTGGGTTTGTGATTCTCTGTTCGAGCGCAGCCGGCAGGCTCGCGTTAATTTTGAGACATGACGTTTCAAGAATTGCCCGACCACGCTCGGTTGTGGGTGCACACAGCGAATCGAGACTTGACAGCGGATGAGCAGCAAGCGCTTCTCGGGGCCCTCGGTCAATTTCTAAGCGGATGGTCCGCCCACGGGGCTGCGTTGACCGCGGCAGGTGAGGTGTTGTACGACCGTGTGCTTGCGGTTGGACTGGATGAGCATAGGGCGGGAGCCACGGGGTGCAGTATCGATAGTTTGGTTGGCTTCGTTCGTGCCCATGGAGTGCAGCTGGGAGTCAATTGGTTCGATCGACATCAGGTGCTCTGGCGGCAGCCGGGCGAGGCTGTTTGGCATTCGACGCGGACATCAGAATTCTGGGCGTTGAGAAAGGCTGGGGTGGTCAATGGGTCAACTGAGGTTGTAGATCCGTTGGCCCAGACGGTGGGAGAGGCCCGGTCGGACCGAGGTGTTTTGGTTAGCTCATTCGACGAAAGTTGGCATGCGGATATGTGGATTTAAGTGACATTCGTTGGTGCCGGAGACAAAATCGAATGCTAATTTAGACCCTTAGTCTAGTCAAAATTTTATTTGGTCTTTATTTATAAGTTGTTGCTTTTTTTGTGTAGAGGCGCTTTTCGACGTATCTTTCGGGTGACCATTGTGGTGTAAAATGGCGACCAATGCCATTCACCTCGTTCACGACCGAATTGGCAAACGCTAAATCATGAAGCTCCGCTTACCCTGTCGTCCCCTTCGCTCTTTGGGGATTTTGCTTGTCTCCGTTGTTGTTGCACTCCAGGCACAATCGCAGTCCATCACCCTTTATCCCGACTTTTATGCCACACAATATGGTGTGGCGGTCACCAGTTTGACGCAGGGTCAGATCGTTAACATCAGCGAGGGTGGACTTTGGAGCACCAATGGATTTAATCAGAGCTACACCATCGACCTGACCGAATACGGTGAGGACACCTACACGGTCATTCTCCTTGATGCTGGAGCGGATGGTGGTATCAGTTTTGAGGTTAATACGACCAACTTGCCATTCGTCTGCGGAGGTACATGTGCGGGTGAGTTGACGGCGGGCCCGGCTGCGGCATTCAATTTTTCCTTGACCGAATTGGATGGTATCCCTGGATGTATGGATGACGCGGCCTGCAACTTTGACCCTGATGCCGGGTTCAATGATGGCTCGTGTTGTTACAACTCGTGTGTTACAGTGAGGCTGTATGATGCGTTTGCAAATGGATGGGTTGATGGCCAGGGCAACATTGGCTCTGCATCGGTGGGCAATCTCTCCGGTATGGAGCTTGGTAGCGTAGAGTTCACGGACGGAGCTTCAATCGATTTGGACCTCTGTTTGGTTGAGGATTGCTATGTGTTGCAGTTGAATTTTGACAACCTAGCGGTTGAGGCTTCATGGGAGATTATCCGCGATGGTCAAGTTATTTTGGAAGGAGGCCCCGGTGAGCCAGGGGGCACCATCGAGGAGTTTTTCTTTGTGGGAGATCCTGAGTGCTTGAATGCGGGTTGCGCCATTGAGGGCGCGTGCAACTATGACCCCACCGCCAACTTTAACGACGGCAGCTGTGAATACATCAGTTGTCAGGGATGTACAGACCCAACAGCTTGTAACTACGACCAGTCAGCGACCATTTCCAATGGCAACTGCGACTATGATTGCTATGGTTGTACCGAGTCGGGTGCCGTGAACTTTGACGCGGAGGCCATTTACGATGACGGCACTTGTTGCTACGAAGAATATTTCTTTTTCCTCGAAGTTGGAGGGGGAAGTTGGGACGGAGAAATCAGTTGGAACATCCGGAACATGCAGACCAATACTGTGGTGGATTTCGGTGGTGCCGGAACCCATGCGGTTTGCCTTCCAGAGGGCTGTTACAACTTTGAGATGTTCGACAGCTTTCAGGACGGTTGGAACAACGGCATTTACACCTTCTCCACTTATGATGGAATTGCGGTCTACACCGGGTCCCTCGATGAGGCTGAATTTGGAGATCAAGAAATTAGCGGTGCAGACCGAATTACCTTGGGTGATGTAGCATGTCCGGTTGGGTGCACCGATCCCACGGCTTGCAATTTCAGTTCTAACGCTGTTTTTGACAGCGGATTCTGCAACTTCTCTTGCTACGGTTGTACGGACTTCAACGCGACCAACTTCACACCCACAGCGTCAATTGATGACGGCACCTGTATCTACTGCGATGCAGGTGAGTTGATTTTGGAGGTGCGCATGACCGATGCGTTTGGTGATGGATGGAATGGGGCCGTGTACTACATCTCTGAGTTGGATGGAGACATCGCGGCTACCGGAACCTTAGATCAGGCAGACCTGGGTGACAATCTCACTTCAGGTTCCGATCTTGTTTGTCTTGCGCCTGGGTGCTATCTCTTTGACATAACACCTGGTGACGATGCTGATGATATCGGATGGTATTTGGAGGATGTGGCGGGCAATTTCTACGGGACAGGCTCGGATGAGGTCAGCACCTACGGCATGGACATCGGGGAGACGGGGGCTTGCAGCTTCCTCGGCTGCACTGATCCGTTTTGTCTGAATTACAACCCCAGTGCCACAGATGACGACGGCAGTTGCGAGTGCCCGCCAGCCAACAACTATGCATACAGTGCTCAGGCCGTTCAGTGTGGCGATCAGATCTCGGGCACGTTGACCTATGCTGTAGACGGTGAAGAAATCGTAGGCACAACTTGCTCAGGCCAGGACATCAATGCTGCTGGCGTCTGGTATGTTTTCAATGCTGAAGCAGATCAGCAGATGGTCGTGAGCACCTGTGGCACGGATGCGTTCAATCCGGCGGGTAACCCCCTGTTTGATTCTCAGGTCTTTGTGTTCAAGGCTGTGGATGGCGACCTCGATAACCTAGAGTGCCTCGGTGGCAACGATGATGGCTGTTCCGAGGGTTTCATGAGTGAGGTGGCGTTCAACGTGGAGCAGGGTGAGAACTACTACATTCATGTGACGCGCTTTAGCCAATACACAAGTGGTGATGAGTTCCTTTTGTCAGTGGAGTGTGTTGATTGCACGAGTGGTGCACCGATTAACGATGACTGTGCTGATGCATTGGAGCTGCTCAATGGCGTACCCCACATTGGTTCGGTCTGTTGCACAAGTCCCGACAACGTCAACGTGAGCTTTTTGGCGGGTTTCCAGACCAGCTATGGTGTCTGGTTTCAATTCAACAGTGGTGACTATGAGACTTTCTTCTTTGACCTGCTGAACCTCAATGCGGCCAACATCGGCCTCGCCATTTTTGATGTGGGATCATGCGGTGACTTGGAGGCCCAAGTGGGATGTCTTGTCTCGGAGCAGTGTGCGGGTGAAATCAGCCAGTTTACTGTTCTTCAGTCCAACACTGATTATCTCTTCTATGTGTTCACCACAGATCCAGAGGATTGCGGTCAATACCAGTTTGTGACCACAGGTGTTTACTTGGGTTGTATGGACCCTGTGGCGCCCAATTATGATGCTGAGGCGACCATGGACGATGGCACCTGTGATTATCTCAATGTGGTACCGGAGAATAACACCTGCGGAACGGCCACTGAGGTAGAGTGCGGTGTTCTTACCACCGGTTCAACAGGTGGTGCAACCAATCTCGGTGCGCCCAATTTGATCAACGGTTGTGATCCAGTTCCGGGTCCTGGTGTCTGGTTCACATTTGAAGGGACTGGAGACCTTCACACGCTGAGCCTGTGTGGATCGAATATCGATTCCAAGTTGAACCTGTATGTGAGTGATGCGGTTTGTGCCGGGGGCATCCCTGCCCTCTTCGAATGCGTGCTCACTGTGGAGGATGGAATTTATGCTTCTGAAGAGGGGGACTTCATCAATTGTGGTTTCTTCGACCAGGATGATGCTTGGGTGCAGTTCATCTCTGAGCCAGGTCGCCATTATTATGCTTACGTGTCTGCTGAGGATGCAGATGGTGACCCTGTGACCGACGACAATGGCACCGTTGAGTTGATGCTGGATTGCGCACCTGCCGTGGAAGGCTGCACCAATTCTGTGGCATGCAATTTTGATGAAGAGGCAAACATTGAGAATGGGTCCTGCGACTTTTTGAGCTGCACGTGTCCGGAGGGCTTTGATGAAGGAATTCCGTTAATTCTGAACATGTACGATAGCTTCGGTGATGGATGGAATGGAGCTGACTACATCTTGACCGATGCGGTGGGTGATACGCTTCTCACGGGCAACCTTGACAGCGCTTTGTACATCTTGGACGTGGATAATTTCCTCGGTGGAGATGAGGGTTTTGATGCATTCTGTCTTGTCGAAGGTTGCTACAGTCTTACGGTCGGAGGAGGTGACTTTGACGAGGAAATAAGTTGGACGCTGTCTGGAACTGATGGTGACATCACGAGTGGAACCATCGGAACGGTTAACTTCTCCCTTGGTGGTGTGGTTTGCGGGTGCGTGGATTCAATAGCGTGCAATTACAACTCGGCTGCTACGGCAGACAATGGTTCCTGCGACTACGAAAGTTGCGCAGGTTGCACGGATTCGGAAGCTTGTAATTATGACAACGATGCGACCATTGACGATGAATCGTGCTGCTACGATTATTGCATACGGTTGCAGATGACCGACGACTTCGGAGATGGGTGGAATGGAGCGCAATACAGTCTGTATTCAGTGGATGGACTTCTGCTTTCGCAAGGCGGGCTGCCCAGTGTTGGATTCACTGTGACTGCTGAGGGTACGAGTGGTACAGACGAATTCTGTCTAGGGGATGGCTGCTATTATCTGGAAGTCTCGGCCGGTGTCATCCCTGTTGAGGTTGGGTGGACACTGCTGGGGGCTTCTAGTGGAATCACATCAGGAGGGGCGCCCAGCTCCGCAGTCTATTTTGAAGTTGGTGAGACAGATTGCGTCTCGGGTTGCACGGTTCCAGTGGCCTGTAATTACGACCCTACAGCCAATATCACCGTCTTGGAGGATTGTGTGTTTGATGGATGTGGTGGGTGTATGTACGATATCGCAGAGAACTACGATTTGGCTGCTGTTCAGGATGATGGCTCTTGTGAATTTATTCTTCAGTCTCCCTGTCCTACAGACCTCAATCAGGATGGGGCGACAACTACAGCAGACTTGCTTGAGTTCCTCATCAGCTTCGGAGATCCTTGTACAGAATAATTTAACCGTCGCGTTTGACGACGCCTACAAAGTTTTTTTGGCCGATTGAGAATCGGTAGATAAGCCTCGGGAAGTTCACCCCGAGGCTTTTTTATCTCCAACCGATGATTATCAGCGCTCTACAGCATTCTTATTGTGGTGCACTGAATATGGGCGGGCATTTTGACCTTATAAGTCTTCTTCATTCAAGGCAGTTTCCGCTATATTGGCCCGGCAATTGGAAAAAAACCTTAATCATGAACCTGAGAAATATTCTTCTCAAAGGCAGCCTTGGCGTATTTGCCATGGCCCTTTTTGCGTCTATACAGGCGCAGTCTATCACTTTCACGTCTGATTCTTACGCCAGCGAGGCTGGCGGAGTAGTCACTTTCAATGGAGACACCATTCTGGATTTACCCGGAGTTGGAACTTTGTTTGGAGACTGCGCAGACTTCGTAGACACACCTTGCTCTGAAACCCTCTCTTTGACTGGGTATGGCGCAGGAGATTACACAGTCACCCTCTATGATGATTGGGGTGATGGCGGCACGTCATTCTCTGTTGATGGTGGCGACCTGGCATGCACAGGCGACTGTTCCTTCGATGGCTCTGGCTCTTGGACTGAAGTGTCCTTCTCCTTCTCAATTATTGCCGGCGTTCCGGGCTGTACAGACGATACTGCTTTGAACTATAACGCCGATGCAACCACCGATGACGGTTCATGTTTTTATGACGCGTGCCCAGGTGACAGCGAGAACATGGCGTTCGTCGTGATGGATGACAGCTGGGGTGATGGTTGGAATGGAAATACTTATGAAATTTCGGCTGATGGTGTTGTTGTTGCTTCTGGAGGCCTCGATGCAGGTTCATTCGGTGTGGACACCGTTTGCTTACCAGTCGGTGCCTGCTACTCAATAAACGCCGGAGGCGGAAGTTTCATCAGCGAAATCAGCTGGACATTGAATGATGCCATTACCGGCGAAACGATTTCGGCGCAAGCAGGTGGCGGAATTGTCGAATTCTATTACGGAGATGTTGCTGATGGCGTCTGTGGTTGCACCGACAATACTGCCCTTAACTACGATGACGCTGCCAATATCGATGATGGCAGTTGCGTGTTCGCCTCTTGTGGGGAAGGTCAGACCTTGGTTCAATTCAACATGATTGACGCATGTGGTGTGGGATGGTCCGGCAGTGTTTATACATTGACTGATGGCAATGGTGTCATAATAGCCTCTGGTGGTTTGGCCACACCGCAGTTTGAAGTCGATCCTGGTTCGCTCGGGTACGACCTCTTCTGCTTGTCTAATACCGAATGCTACACACTCGAAATTTCTGGTGGACAGTATGCTGGTTGTAAGGAGTGGCAAATCGTGGACTACACGACAGGCGATATGCTCTACAATCAAAATGATGGCAATGGATTTGGCGTCTTTGGTGTCGCTGGGCCTGGAGTTGTTTGCGGATGTTCGGACGCCAGTGCATATAACTACAATGCCGATGCTACTGTCGATGATGGGTCATGTTTCTTGCCGAGCTGTGACGGAACGGATTCGACGAGCTACATTCTCCGCTTGACCCACGATGTTTACCTTAACTGGGGAAACAACGCCGCTTACATTTACGAAGCTGGTGGCGACACGATTTTGTCAGCTGGTTACGTTGACTTCGTCTACGCGCCTGATTTTGAGGTGACGCCGGTTGAAGGTCTTTACGAGTTCTGTGTTCCTAACGATGCATGTCTCCAACTTGGTGCAGGAGGTGGTGCTACGTTTGGCCAGGCACTCTGGGACATCATGGATTTCTCAGGAAACGTCATTCACAGTGGTAGCCTTGGCGTCTCCGACGTCGGTTTTGGGTCCAGCGTTGACAATTGCGTTCCTGGATGTACCCTCACATCAGCGATTAACTATGATCCTTTAGCGACTGTCAATGATGGTTCATGTGAGGTTTGTGACAATGGTGCTTTGGGCTTCTTCTTGACCTTGCAAGATGACTTCGCAAACGGATGGGGTGCTAGTAATTACTACCTCGTTTCTGAAGCGACAGGTGATACTGTGTTCTCAGGTACCATGGGGCAAGGTCCAACAGCCTTGGAAGTCGTGAATTGCTTGGAGGTAGGCTGCTACACATTTAGCACAGATCCTCTTTTCACAAGTGAAGGATGGGCAATTTCAGATAACCTCGGCAACGAGTACACTGCATTGCAATACGGCGGAACAGATGGCTTCCCAATTTCCTTCCCGCCGGTTATTGCTGATGAGGTGAATGACTGTGGTTTCTCTGGTTGTACGGATCCTCTTGGCAACAACTACAATATCTCGGCCACTGTCGATGATGGATCTTGCATCTTCCCACCAGCGAATGACAACCCTGAGACTGCGCAGGCTATAGCATGTGGCATGTCCCTCAGTGGTTCTTTAGAAAATGCGAATGGTGACGAATACGGTGGAACGACTGTCCTTGGAAATGCAATTTCCAACAGTGGAGCTGTCTGGTACGAATTCAACGCTGATAGTGACTATCAGGTATCATTTAATACATGTCAGTCCGCATATACCAACGACGGTAACGGCATCACGGACACCGATGTTATTGTTTTCGTCGAGAACACGGACGGCTCGCTCACGGCCATCGCCACCAACGATGACTCAGGAATTTCAGGTTGTGGTTCAAACCCATCGGGCACCTACAACTCTCTGGTGAGTTTCAATGCCCTTCAAGGTCTGACTTATTTCCTTCGTGTCGGAAAATACTCGGAATTCACTTTTGGAACGGGAATCGTTGTCGAAGCTGAATGCTCAGAGTGTCCTTCAGGCTTCCCTTCTAATGACGATGTATGCACATTGGCGTTGCCGTTGGTTGATGGTGGTTCTTATGATGGCGGCCTCTGCTGCAGTGGTCCAGACGAAGATTTCGGCTTGAGCGGCTTGAGCACCTTTGCTACCGCGTATGGTGTGTGGTACGAAGTTGAGACATCTGCTGACTTCAACCTTTACAACATTACCGTTAGCGCTACTGGAACTGGAGCCATCGGTTATGCGCTTTACAGTGGTACAGATTGCACTGACTTGAATGACATCACTGGTGGTGTTGTTCCTGGTTCCGTCCAAGATGGCATGAACCAGTGGTTTGGTGGAGTTGCGGATGGCCCTGCCACCGTGGCGCTGTCTCAGCCTTCTGCTGACTTGAACTACTACTTGTTCCTCTGGACAACCCAGACTGCTGAGTGCGGCAGCTTTAACGTCACAAGCTCGGGTGAAGTTCTCGGTTGTACTGACCCAATAGCCACGAACTACAATGAGGATGCGACTGTCAACAGCGGTTGTATTTACACTGGTGTCGTTCAGCCTAACGACAGCTGCTCAAATGCCGCTGCTGTTGCATGCGGAGAGACTGTAGCTGGTAACACTGGTGGATCTACTGCTGTTGGAGGTGACAATCCTTGTGGTACAAGTGGTGCTGGTGTTTGGTACACCCTTGACAATGGAGGTGTGGAGCAGTTGATTACGATCAGCACCTGTGACTCAGAGACAGAAGCGTCCTTCGAAGTCTTCCAGCATGTGGACGCCCCGGATGCCACGCTTGAGGTCACTAACCTCAACAATGACAACATTGCGAACGTCAGTGCTGCTATTTATTCCAACGGAGTTTTGCTTGATTCTATACCAGCTGGAGCACTCTTGCCAACCATCTTCCAGAATTACTACTACACTCTTGCGGGTGGTGATTACACCGTCTACTTCTACAATGATGCTGGAGGTGAATTGGATGGTATTGCGGCTACAGTCATCTCTAGTGATGGATCTGCACAGAGCTTGCTTTGCAGCGGAGATTGCTCGACAGACCCACAGGTTTGTGTCGATTTGAGCATTAACACTGACTTCTATCCGAGTGAGACGTCTTGGACCATCGTTAATGACGCAGGTGTTATCGTTGCTTCAGGTGCTCCTCAAATCGCCAGCGCCACTGTTACAGAGACAGTTTGTTTGGCTGCTGGGTCATACACTTTGAATGTAGATGACAGCTGGGGTGACGGTATAACCGGTACTGACAACGTTAACCTCACAACTGCTGGTGGAGATGCGTTGATCGTTGCAGGTGACGTTATAGGCTCTGGGTCAAGCTGGACCTTTAGCTTGGAGGCCAGCCCGTTCAATTTCCCAGCTGGAGCAGTCGTCGAGCAATCCTTCACGATTTTCGGAGGAGAGGAAGTGTGCAGCAACCTCTTGTGCTGGGATGAAGGTTCGAATACTGCGGTTAGTTCCGAGTCTTGCGACAATGGCGAGACCTTCCAGTTCATCTCTGATGCCAACGCCGACACCTATGCCATTTTGGTTGCTGCAGGCAGCAGCAACCCATTTGGGGGTCCATTCGGTTTGAGCGTGACTTGCGAGCCAGTGGTTTACGGTTGTATGGACGCGCTTGCGTGCAACTACAATTCTGAGGCTAATGTTGATGATCCGAATAACCCTTGTGACTTTGTCAGTTGTCTCGATTGTGAGACAGAAGCGTGGTCATACTGCTATGACAATGCCGAGAACTGGGAGTTCACGCTGAACCACAACAATGGTGGTGGTGCTATCGTCATTGACTTGACAGGCACGTTGATTGAAGGCTTCTGGGATGAGCTTACCATTTCCGATGCTGCTACAGGTGCGACGCTTTACAGCAGTGAGGATGATGCAGATGATAGTTTGGTCATTGGAGCCGATTCCGTGACCGTGAGCTTCACATCTGACGGCTCCATTAGCTGTGCAACACCATCACTCTTCAATCCTCAGCCATACGCTATCAACATGGCCATTACTTGTGCTTCTGCACCGTCTTCTGGTTGTGCTGATACTACAGCATGTAACTACAGTGGTCCGGTTGACTTCGCTGATAACACCTTGTGTGATTACAGCTGCTTGGGTTGTACAGATCCAACTGCCACGAACTACGATCCATTTGCAACGATTGATGATGGCACATGCTGCTCAGGAACGATATTGGAGTTCAACATGTTTGACTCATTCGGAGACGGATGGAACGGTGCGACTTACAGCTTCTACAACTCCGAGAACGAGCTCTTGGCAACAGGAGGTCTGACGACGGATGAGAACGGAGGTGATTTCGATACCGATGTCCTTTGCTTTGATGTAGCGGAATGCATGACGCTCATCGT
This sequence comes from Crocinitomicaceae bacterium, assembly GCA_002720375.1. GTDB lineage: Bacteria > Bacteroidota > Bacteroidia > Flavobacteriales_D > Sanyastnellaceae > UBA8752. Next base: position 12,789 of record PBIE01000017.1, read on the forward strand.
GACTGAAGGTTCATGGCCAACTGAAATCAGCTGGTCTGTGACTTCTGGAGGTACGATTATCGCAAGTGCAGATGCTGGTGCGGGAACGGGCACCTTCTCAGTTGGTGCTGAATGTGTTGAGGGCTGTGTCCTTCCATTCGCAATGAACTACATTGATCCGGACAGCGTTGACATTGTGAACAACGACCTCTGTGACTTCACTGGTTACGTGATGGGTTGTACATACGCTGACGCTACGAACTATGATGAGACTGCCACCAATGATGATGGTTCTTGTGAGTTCGATGTTGCTAACCCATGTCCTACCGACTTGAACGGCGACAACCAGACGACTACTTCTGACCTCTTGATTTTCCTCGGTGCCTTCGGTACAGAGTGCGAATAACGAATGAGAGTTAGGAACGGTTACGTTCTAAACATTCAGGAAAGGCCCGACGCAAGTCGGGCCTTTCTCTTTTCCCCATCTTCGCAGCATGACAACAGCAGTTATGGTAACCGGAGCCGGTACAGGAATCGGCAAGGCCACAGCAGTTCGCTTGGCACAGGAGGGGCATGTAGTATTGCTTGTGGGAAGACGGGATGGTCCTTTGAAACAAACTCAAGCTGAATTGGAGGGTGCGGGTCATGTGGTCTTGTCTGTTGATGTGTCTGATCGAATGGCATTTCACAGCGCTTTGCTTGGAATAATGGGACAGCCTGGTGCAGGCGATATGGACTTGGTTGGGGTGTTTGCTAATGCAGGTATTGGCGGTCCCAACGGCTTTGATATTGACGAGAGTAATGATCGCTGGGATGAGATTATGCGCATTAATGTGACTGGAGTTTATGTGACGTTACAGGTGTGTCGTCCTTATCTCAAAGCTTCGCCTCGTGAGGTTACCCATGCTGTTGTTACGTCTAGCGTGCTGGCGCGCTTTGGGGTTCCTGGTCAAAGCGCTTATGTAACCTCCAAAACTGCAGTGCTCGGCTTGGTGCGCAGTCTTGCAGTAGAATGGGGAGTAGATGGCATCCTTGTCAACGCGATCTGTCCTGGATGGGTTGAGACGGAAATGGCGCGAGAAAGCATTCAGCGCATGGCTGATGCTCAAGGGATGTCTTACGAAGATTGTCACGCTCAGCAATGTTCTGTGCTTCCCACTGGGAAGATGAGCAGTCCTGAGGAGATGGCGGAGGCTGTTGTTTGGCTTATGTCTCCAGGCCAAACGGGAATGACGGGTCAGGGTGTGGACGTAAACAATGGAAGCTGGATGTCATGAACCCAAGGAGTAAACCAAGATGTTGAGGTATTGTGTTCTGTTTTTGCTCCTGACGACAGGAGCGGTCCAAGGTCAAGAGGCTCGCTGGTCAGTTGCGGACAGTCTGATGATTGATAGGATTCACAACTATGTCTTGGGACAGGGTGAATGTGTATCGGATTTGCGCGAATTGTGTAAGGATGTCGGTGCTCGATTGAGTGGCTCACCAGAAGCGGATGCCGCTATTCTTTGGGGAGCAAAGACACTTCGGGAGGCTGGGGCACCCGAGGTGAGGATGCAGGCCGTGATGGTTCCCCACTGGGTCAGGAGTGACAGGGAACTGGCGTGGCTTCGCGTAGACGGAGGTCAACCAGAGCCCCTCCGCATCAGTGCATTGGGAGGCAGTGTGGGTACTGAAGGTCCGATAGAGGCTCCGGTCCGGGTGTTTCGTGATTTTCAAGAATTAGACAGTCTCGGTGAAGAGGGATTGGATGGAGCCATCGCGTTTTTTAACCGGCCGATGGACCCTTTGATGATCAATGCAGGGGGAGCGTATGGTGGGGCTTATAACCAGCGATCTCGAGGAGCAGTTGAATCTGCAGAGCACGGGGGTGTCGCCGCACTTGTGCGGTCTTTGACCCACGCTCTAGATACGTTTCCCCACACAGGGGGAATGCGCTATGCTGATGAAGTGCATCGTGTACCCGCCGCTGCTGTAAGCACGGTGGATGCGCGCCGAATTTCCCAGTTGGTTGACCAAGGCCGAGATGTTCGGGTTGGTCTCGATATGGGGTGTGTCTTGTATGAAGACAAGTCCCAGGCCAATGTGATTGCAGAGTGGAAGGGGACTGAATTTCCTGATCGCTTTATCGTGGTGGGGGGGCACCTTGACAGTTGGGACATCGGAGAGGGAGCCCATGATGACGGTGCAGGAATCGTGCACAGTATAGAGGTTATGNGGTCCTTGATGGCGCTGGGGTATCAGCCGNGGCATACGCTCCGGGTNGTNCTCTTCATNAACGAAGAAAATGGAAACAACGGTGGCAAGACNTACGCCCGACGGGCACGCGAGAAGGGCGAGTGGCATGTTGCNGCNNTGGAGAGCGATGCNGGAGGGGATGCNCCGAGGGGTTGGTCNATNGATGCNACAGATGNNGGNACNGCTGCNGTTCGCGCGTGGAAAGAATCTTTGGGTGATTACGGTATGGGCGACCTTCGTCGCGGNGGGGCTGGGGTGGATATNGGNCCACTNAAAGAGGANGAGCCNGCAGGAAAGCGNCCGTTGATGGTGGGATTNAGGCCCAACAGTCAGCGGTACTTTGATTANCANCACAGCGAGCGGGATGTCTTNGAAAACGTGCACCCACGTGAACTTAAACTGGGCGCAGCAGCCCTAACCTCGATGGTCTACCTTTTGGACCAGCTTNACTACGATTTGTTACACTCAACTTCCGAATGAGATGAGGCACAGCATTAGTGATACCCTTCAGTTGATTGCCGACCGACGGAGTATCCCGCCGGAGAAGTTTTCTGGGCGACGGGTCCACAAGGAGATAGTTGAACAGGTCTTGCATTTTGCTCGGTGGGCACCGAACCACGGATTGACTCAGCCTTGGCGATTTCGTGTCTTTATGGATGATGCTGCCAAACGACTGATGGTTGACTTGTCAGACGCATACCGTGCACATGCAGGGGCCAGCGCAATTGAAGCAAAAGTTGACAAAATTCGCAACCGCGGGGAGCGTTGCAATGCGATTGTGGCTTTGGGGCTTGATCACGATGAGGAAGGGCGATTTCCTCTTTGGGAAGATCAAGCAGCGATGGCAGCAGCGGTGCAGAATATGCACCTCATTTGCACTGCACACGGCATCGGTGGTTACTGGTCTACTCCGGGTTTTCTCTCCAATTCCGCTGCCCGACAGGCAATAGGTTATGCAGATGATATTTTGAGTATGGGACTATTTTACATCGGTTACCCTGAGGGAGAATGGCCAAGACGAGGTCACCGAAAGCCGCTTGAGTACGTGGCAGATTGGATCACCGATTGAATGCGCTGGACCAATTGGTATTCACATCCTGGCGACAACCGCTACCATGTCTTCGAATTTAGAAGCAAGGATCTGGCCGATGAATACCAGCGGGATTTGGAGTTGGCTGGAATTGATTTCGAGCGGGCGCCGGTGGAGCCGGACGGTTTGGAGCGTTTCGGCATTCATCGCTCTGAATTTCAGGCGGCATTGCGCGTAAATCATCTTCTTCACGGTCGTCATCGGCGGCCTTTTATTGCCAATCCGGCCTTGCGCTGGGCCATGCTATTGATAACGGCAGCAGTTGTGGGTTTGGCCATAGTTGGATGGATTTCATCATGAAGGTGAGGGCTTTTGTACTCTTCATCGCTGTGATTACAGTTGCCACTGCAGCGTCGCAGTCATCATCGGTTTGGACCATGGATGTGCACGTGATGTCTTCTGTGCCTTTGGGGCGTCCAGCTCCCGGTGAAGGATTCGGTTGGAGCGGCCAGCCATTGGCAGCCAATGACAGTGCTCTTTTTGGCCGTTGGGGTCAACAGGGCACGCGCAGCTATGGTGTGTTTATTCGCCGGCAATTGGGCAAAGTGGGCCAGCTTGCCTTCGGCTTTGAGCAAATGAGGCGCATATGGACTGTGGAGGCCGATTGGATATCAGAGTCCAGTCCAGCACCATTGGCATCGACGAAGGTGGATTGGGTTGTCGCCAGCTATGCCCTTCCGATTTTGTATCGGACGGAGGTGACGTTGACCCCGGGATGGCGATTGGGGGCCGGCGGGGGCATTGTCATGGAGATTTTGCCCACGAATGCATTTTCGTCCACAAGTGTTGCAGCGGGGGGCGATGTTTTTGCAGTTGAGCATGAATCGCTGCGCTATGGGTGGAACCGCTGGGGTATGGCTCTTGAATTGGGCGTTGTGAATGAAGGAGACGGTGCAGATCTTCACATTGGTGGAGTACTTCGTCCATTGATTCAGCCTCTGATTCAAGGTGGATTGACTGGTCAATGGAATTTGGGGCAAGCCGATGCCGGTGCAGGTTATGTGGAGCGGGTGCTCGACGGCAGTTGGTGGGGGCTGGATGTCCGTCTCATTTTGCATTAACGGAAGCCACGAATGGTCCGGATACAAAAAGCCCCCCGATGATCTGCATCGGGGGGCTATGCTTTTGAGAAGAAAAATTATTTGTTTGCCACAAGTTGAAAGCCAATGCTGAACTCGTCATAGATGAGTTTGTCACCCAGTGCTTTTGCATCGAAAAATGATTTGCTGCGGAATTGCACGTCGAATTTGGACCGGTCCAAAATCATTTCACCGGAAATTCGCGTTTGGTCGTCGGACATGTCGACCGTCACGGGGAAGCTGACGTTTTCTGTTCGCCCTTTGATAGTGACTTGGCCATTTGCCGAAAAATTGGCGCCGTTCTTATCACCGCGAAGTGGGTTGAGGCTGGTCAGTTCAAATTGTGCTGTCGGAAAGGACTCGACACCAAAAAAGTCATCACTTGTTAAATGACCATCCAAGCTCTCCTTTGCACCGCCATCGAGATCAAGGGTATTGATTGTCGCCATATTGATAATGACAGTCGCCGCACTGATTACCCCCTCATTCACGGTGATCATTCCGTTGCTGATTTCAATGTCTCCATTGTGGGCACCTGCGACTTTTTTACCCACCCAGGTTACGGTGCTTTCCTCTGTGCTTACTTGGTATCTGGCCGGGTCACCTGTGTTTACAATAGCTTGAAGGAATAAGGGTGCTGCGATAACGACTGCAGCGATGATGGCTTGTTTCATTGACTCTTGGATTGAATTCGTTGGCTGTTGGCGACCAATGTCGCTAACGTTCACGACGAAAGAACAGTTTATGCTGTCCTTCGTTCAATACGGCCAATTTTCTGGCTTCAGCAGAGGTGCTGTCGGACGAGTGCGCTGATGGCCTTACCGTCCGCCCGGCCTGCAAAGCGAGAAGAGGCGACGCCCATTACGCGGCCCATGTCGGCCATTGAGCTGGCCCCCAATTCTTGTATGAGTGAGGCGACGGCTTGGGCGAGTTCGTCTTCCCCCATGGGCTGGGGTAAATACACGCGGATGACGTCTGCTTGCGCTTTTTCTTCTGCGACAAGGTCATCGCGATTTTGCTCCGCGTAAATGGCCAAGGTGTCTTCCCGCTGTTTGAGTTGCTTGGACAGAATTTTAGTGACGGCAGCATCGTCGAGTGTAGCCTGTCCACCTGATTCAGTTAGGGCGAGCATGATTTTGCTCTTGATGTCGCGAAGTGCGGCAAGTCTGACCTTATCCTTGGCTTTCATGGCCTCCTTCATGTCGGCACTGATTCGGTCTTGCAAGGTCATTGTGGGCTCAGTCTACGTTGTCGTGGAGGAATGGATTGTCGGTCTTCAAGCCACCGGTCTCTTCGTCGATACTGAGTCTAGTAGCTTGGGAATCGCTGCTTGACGTTGTGGGTTCGAGTTGAATGTTGCGACGCTTGAATGCGGGCTCGCTTTCCAACTCTGTAAGCCCGTTTGGTGTGCGTAGCCGTTTTGTCCGCTCTTCGATGTTTTGCTGGCGTTGTGCTGCGCGTTGCGCAAGTTCTTCCATGCCAATCTCTTGATGTGCCGGTGCCGGTGCCGACGTCGGCGCTGCAGCAGGGGCAGCTCCTGGAGCTTCTGTGGGTTCTGAAACTGGCTCGGTTTCGGCTTCTCGGTTGGGGCTGGTAGGTTGGGTAACGGGTTGAGTCTTGCCCACGGTCTCTTCTTCTTGAGGCTGATGTTCGGTATTCACCTGCTGATCGGTGAAAGTCACGCCAGCCACCTGCTCTGGGGCAATGGTCTCCTCTGCTTCCTCATCGAGGTTGAGGACGGTAAAGCCACCTACCAATTCTTCTTTTTTGGTTTGGGGTTCTTCGATGGCCTCTGGAGTCTCCGTTATATCGGCAACGGTGTCTGGAGTCTTAGTCTCTTCGTATTTGAGTGTGACTTGGTCGACTTGGTCATCATTGGGCTTTCCGAAGAGGTCCAAAGCTGCCTCCGGGGTGTCCGAAGTGATGTCCTCGGCATTCCACTGGTTAGAGACCATGATGGGCTCCGGCTCGGCGGTTATAGAGTCTCCTGTAATCTCAGTTTTGAGGTGGGGCTCCGCCTCGGTTGTGGTGCGCTGTCCTTCCCATGGTTCTGTTGCCAACGGGTTAGATAGGGGCTGGGTAATCTCTCTGGCGTCCGCGTCTAGGCGGATTCTTGAGATGGTCGGTCCTTCTGGTAGAGTGGCTCGGGTCTCGAAGCCTGTTGCTATGACCGTGACACAAATTTTGTCGCCGAGACTCTCGTCGTGGCCGTAGCCCCAAATGACCTCTGCTGTTGCGCCCGCTTGATCTTGGATGTAATCGGTGATTTCCGAAATCTCGTCCATCAGTACCTCGTCGGTGCCGTATGTGATGTTGAGCAGGACAAAGTTTGTACCTGTGATGTCGCTGTCGTTTAGAAGTGGGGATTCAAGCGCTTCTGTTACGGCGGTCATTGCACGGCCATCGCCACTGGCGGCGCCAGCACCCATGATGGCGGCGCCGGAATCTCGCATGACAGTTTTAACGTCGTTCATATCGACGTTGATGTCACCTGTTAGGGTAATCACTTCAGCGATTCCCTTTGCAGCTGTGCACAGGACTTCATCGGCATTGGAGAATGCCTGCTTAAGTGTCAAGTTTCCGAAGAGTTCACGGAGTTTGTCGTTTCGGATGACAAGTAGGGTATCCACTGCGGCCCGCATTTCGTCCATGCCATCGCTGGCCTGATTGGCCCTGCGGCGGCCTTCAAAATTGAACGGGACGGTTACGATGCCCACAGTCAGTATATCGAGGTCTTTGCAGGCTTTGGCAATGACTGGTGCAGCGCCAGTTCCGGTGCCTCCTCCCATGCCTGCCGTAACAAACACCATTGTGGTGTTGTCGCTCAGTTGGTTTAAGACATCATCGAGGTTTTCAATGGCAGCATTTTTTCCAATTTCTGGAATGCTGCCTGCGCCCTGACCTGCCGTCAAAGTCGTTCCCAGTTGAATTCGGATTGGAACGGAAGAGGCTTCCAATGCTTGATTGTCGGTGTTGCAGACAATGAAGTCAACGCCATTGATACCCTGCTGGTGCATGTAGTTCACAGCGTTGGAGCCGCCGCCGCCTACGCCGATGACCTTAATCGGAGAGTCTTGATTCTTGGGGAGGTTGAATTGCATCTTCGAGCGGTTGAGAAGGGAGGGTTCGTTCACCGTAAATCAGGGTTTACCGCAGTTTGCGAGTAGATTACAAGTACGGCTTCCTCTTCTGTCATTTGGCGATTGAATTCGCTTTCCATTCACCATGTCATAGTTGAAAACGCGATTTGGACCGCGTCCTTTTAGGATTTATTCCTCGATTTCGTCTTCGAAGAAGTCTTTGATTTTTTGGAGAAATTTTCTCGGTCCAGAAAGGGTTTCTCTGGCTTCTTCGTGCCTGGTGTCGCTGTACTCGGAAGACGTCCCCGATTCGTCTTCGAAGCCCAGAAGAACCAAACCAATGCCTGTGGCATAGGTCGGTGCAGTCAGTTCCCGATTTGGTGCCTGAGCCAGATGTGTGTTGGGATATCCAATTCTGCAGTCCAGCGTTGTGACGTATTCGAAAAGTTGTCTGACATGGCGGAGTTGGCTTCCGCCCCCGGTGACCACGATGCCGCCGATGAGTTCACGTTCGAGACCACTGTTTTTGATCTCGTAATGGACGTGCTCAATGATTTCTGCCATCCTCGCTTGAATGATGCCTGCAATGTTGCGGCGGGAGACCTCTTTTGGTGCACGTCCTGGAAGTCCAGGAATCACGACGATGTCGTTTTTTTCGGTCTCCTGTTCGAGCGCCGAGCCGAATTTGTTTTTCAGGGCTTCTGCATGTTTTTTGAGCACGCCACAGCCCTGCTTGATGTCGTCTGTGATGGCGTTTCCACCGAATGGGATGACGGCTGTGTGTCGAATGATGCCCTCCTGGAAGATGGCGATGTCGGTGGTGCCGCCACCGATGTCTACGAGAGCTACCCCGGCTTCTTTTTCTTCCTCGCTGAGCACTGCTGAGCTCGAAGCGATTGGCTCGAGAATCAACTGGTCGACCTGCAGTCCGGCCCTTTTGATGCACCGGTAGATGTTCTTGGCAGCGGAGGTTTGACCTGTGATGATGTGGAAGTTGGCTTCGAGGCGCACCCCAGTGTGGCCCACGGGTTCCTTGATTCCAGTTTCACCATCCACGGTGAACTCTTGGGGCAAAACGTGGAGGATCTCCTCGCCGGGGAGAACCTTCAGCTTTTTCATGTCATCAATCAGCTGTTGGACGTCGGACCTGTTGATTTCATCCTCGGTTTCGGTTCTGATGAGCTGGCCGCGGTGCTGGAGGCTCTTGATGTGCTGACCAGCGATGCCCACATTGACGACTTCGATGCGGACATTGGCTGATTTTTCTGCGGCTTCCACAGCCGTCCGAATGGATTGGACCGTGTGCTCGATGTTGGCGACCACCCCTCGGGTTACCCCGATGGATTCACTCCTGCCATACCCTATGACCTCGAGTTTTCCGTGGGCGTTTCGCTGTCCCACGATGCAGGCAATCTTGGTGGTTCCAATGTCTAGTCCGACGACAATGTCCTGGGGGGAATGGTTTTGGTTCATTTGCTTGTGGGATGGGGTCATTTGCGTGCCACGAGCTGTCCATTGTAGCGGAGGTCCAGCGTGTTGTATCGCCGGAGGTCTCCGCTGTCAAGCAGGGCGCGGTAAAACGTTTTGAGTTGTCGAAGCTGATCGGGTAACCTTTCCTTGAGTTCTTCACCCGTTCCGAGTTCCACGGTGAGGTCGCCGATTCGGGGATGGAAGAGGACGTTGCCTTCCTCCACGGAGACTTGGTCGATAAATTGATTCCAGAACGGATCTTCATCCATTGCTCGAAGGAGGGGCAAGGCGCATCGGGCATCTTCCCGGTGCGCTGCATGTACCACAGGGACGGGGGCGGTGTATCGCCTGGACAGGGGCATCCACCGCCCTTTGTCGTCGAGATACAGGCAACTGTCAAGGGTCCATACCCTTGCGATTGGCCGTTGCTGCTGGACTGCGATTTGAAGTGTGCCGCCGAGTGTTGGGACGATGTCACAGGATGCAACTCCGTGGTGGTGGAGGATGGCTTGATAAAGTTCCGAATAGGGAAGTTCGGCCATGGGAAGGTCCAACAGCGAGAACTGCTGGACGATGGCATTTCGCAGTGAAGGGGCGTCCACAAAATACATGCCGTCGAGCTGGTCGACCGTGATGTCGATGGCGCGACAGGGAACCTTTTGGGCTTCATTGTCTGCTGCAGTGAACACTATCAGGATGCCGACGAGCAAGGGCAACGTGATCCACCACGCGCCCATGAGGGATGTTTTTTTGGTGGTGTTTCCGTCTTTTGTGCGCGTGTTCATGGCGTCGTTTCCCTATTGGAAGTGGGTGTTGAGAGCCTTTTGATAGCGAGAGGAATCCAACGGTCAAGGTCCCCGGCACCCATGAAGAGCAGGACTTTTGGCTCACACCTTTCCAGAACATCCAAAAACTGGCTTTCCGCGGGGCATTCCACCGGGCACCCGACCATCTTTTCCCCAATGGCCTGTGCATCCACACCTTCGATTGGTTTTTCTCGTGCAGGGTAGATAGGGAGGAGGAGGCAGTAATCCAGATTGGACAGTGCTTCTGCGAAGCCGTTGAGAAAGTCTCGCGTTCTGGAAAACAAATGTGGTTGGAAGACCCCGACCACCCGTTGGCCGGGACAGGCAGATCGCGTGGCTGCGATGGTGCTTTCTATTTCACTTGGGTGGTGGGCGTAGTCGTCAATGACCGTCAGATTCGCTGTTTGATGCCGGATTTCAAAGCGTCGGGCGATTCCGGGAAACTCGGTTAACCCTCTTTGCACGGATTCTGGTCTGAGTCCTGCGCGCATGGCCAAGGCCGCTGCAGCACAGGCATTGGCGGCATTGTGTACTCCGGGCATGGGCCATGTGATGTCCATAGGCTTTTGCCCTGCCAAGTGCAGTGTGAAGCTTGAATTGCCCACGGGACCAGATGGAGACGTGTAGCCGCCAGCCCACCCATTGGGGAGGGGCTGATTCGGCTCCAGCATACCGTATAGGGTGTGGTGGGGAACCGAGTTTGAATGGCCAGATTCACAGAGCGCCTTGGCCACCTGAAGGTGAAGGATTAACCCTCCGGGTTTCACTTGTCTGGCGAACTGGATCATGGCTGTGTGCAGAGCTTCAGCCGTTCCATATATGTCCAAATGGTCAGGGTCAGCGGATGTGATTGCAGCGTGCCGGGGGTGCAGGGCCAAAAAGCTTCTGTCGAATTCATCTGCTTCGGCAACCGTCCACGGTTCTCCTTGATTGGGGTCGGACAGAACGAGATTGGACCCTGTTGATTGGAATATGCCGCCGAGAAAGGCCTCTGTCGGTGTGCCGTCTTGATGCAGAAGGTGAGCCAGTAGTGTGGATGTGGTCGTCTTTCCGTGGGTGCCAGCGACGGCCAAAAGGGGGCGGCTGCGGGTGATTTGTCCGAGAAGCTCTGCGCGCTTTACGATGGAGAATCCAGCCTCCCTGAATTGGACTAGGGGTGGGAAGTTTTCTGGAACAGCGGGTGTTCGAACTATGGTCCAACGGTCATTTCTCCCCTTCTGGAGATCGGAAAGCAGCTCCGGTGGCCAGACGTTGGGGTCGCCGGATGTGTCCACGGGAATGCCCTCTGCTTTCAATTTTTCGGTGAGTTCCGTTGCGGTCCGGTCGTATCCAGCCACAGTGGCACCATGGTGGTGGTGCCACCGCGCAAGAGCGCTCATTCCGATGCCACCGATGCCGAGGAAGTAAAGGTTTTGGTGCTTCATCCCGGGGATGTTTCGGATGAAACAACGTTGAGTACTACATCGGCAACGCGCTGCGCTGCGTCTGGTCGTGCCGTCTGCGCCATGTGGCTGGACAGGGCGCTACACGCTTCCGGGTCCTTCAAAAGGGCTTTAGCCTCCTGGCCGAGGGTCTCGATGATTTGGTCGTCGGTGATGAGAATTGCCCCTTGTCGGTCGACCACTGAGCGGGCGTTTTTCGTTTGGTGGTCTTCGGCAACGTGAGGAGAGGGCACCAAGAGTGTGGGTTTTCCGACCAAAGCCAGTTCGGCGATTGACATAGCGCCAGCGCGGCTGGCAATGATGGTGGCGGCATCGTAAGCGAGGTCCATGCGGTCTATGAACCCGCAGACTTGAACTCTTTTATCGCCGCGTGCTTTTGCCCATTCGACGTGTTCGTCGGCATATCGGCTGCCACATTGCCAAAGGATTTGGAACCCACTGTTTTCTGGAGTCCCCGATTCAAGGAGGTTCCTTACGGCGCTGTTCATGCTGACGGCGCCGAGGCTTCCTCCTAGCACCAGCAAGACGGGCAGATTTTCATCGAGGCCGAAGTGTTTTCTTGCTTCAGCGGCGTTGGATCCGCGTTTGCCGTCGCCACTAAGGCGGTCAATTAGACCCGATCTCAGTGGGTTTCCAGTTTCGGTGATTTTTCCGGGGGGGAACCAACGTTCTAGCCCAGGAAATCCCGCACAGACTCGATTGACGTGTTGTGCTAACAGCCGATTAGTGATGCCGGGAAACCCGTTTTGCTCTTGAATAACTGTTGGGATGCCGGCCTTGGCGGCCACCCATAACAAGGGACCACTTGCAAAGCCGCCTACGCCGATGGCGACGTCGGGACGGAAGCGCCGGACGATGCGACGGCTAATCCAAATGGAACGCACAAGCCGGAATGGGAAGAGCAGATTGCGGAAGGACAACCTGCGGTCAATCCCTGTGATGGGAAGGCCTGTGATGATGTGTCCTGCAGCGGGCACGCGCTCCATTTCCATACGCCCCCTTGCGCCGACGAACTCAATGGTTACATCGGGTCGCTTCGCCTTGAGTGCTTCGGCGATGGCCAATGCCGGGTGAATGTGTCCGCCGGTTCCCCCGCCGGAGATGAGAACGCGCAGAGGTGAATTAGGCATGTGCGCTTCGGGTGGCCTGTTGTGGTTCCCGCGTCTTGGCGTGCCGTGGGCCTGGGATGTCGATGGGTTCCGCAGCTTCTGGATCGGTCAGGGAACGGCTGACAGCAAGAATCATTCCCAGGGCGATGCAAGTCACAACAATGGAGGTGCCCCCCATTGAAACGAGGGGGAGGGGTTGTCCGGTCATCGGCAGTAACTGAACGGCGACACCCATGTTGACCATGGCCTGGAGGGTCAGCATGAGGCCGAGTCCAATTGCGAGTAGGCTTCCAAACGGACGGGGGCATCGGGTGCCGATTCGAATGGCCCTTGAAAAGAGAATGAGATAGAGTAATACCAGTCCGAAGCCCCCTAGAATCAGGCCCCACTCCTCGATGATGAATGCATAAATCATGTCGGCATAAGCCACCGGCATGGCGTTTCGGCTGACCCCTGAAGCGGGCCCTTGTGGAAGGAGCCCACCTTCGTGGATGGCCTGTAGTGCAAAGTCAATTTGAGTGGAGTCCGACCCTCCTTTGCCCCCAAGAAAGCCGGTTGCCCGCGCGACCCACGTGCTAAAGCGCGGGAACAGTCCAGGGGCTGCTGCGCCAAGGCTTATGACGCCGATAATGATGACCCCTCCAATGCCTGCGGTGATGGCCAAGTTTCGACCGGAAACACCGGCAATGGCCATGAGGAGGAAGCAGACGACACCGAGGATGGCTGAGGTTGAAAAATCCGCAGGGAGAATAAGGGCACATGTGGCGACTACATACAGCAGGATGGGCTGGAGTCCATCGCGGAAATCATGCAGAATGAGCCGATTCCTGTCGAGCATTCGGGCCACATAGGCCACCAGTGCCACCTTGGCGATGTCGGATGGCTGGAACCGGAAACCCGCAATGTCTACCCAGCGACGGGCGTCATTGATTTCAGATCCCACCAGCAGTGCCATCAGCAACAGGCCAAGGCTGATATGGATGCCGAGTTGACTGAGTCGGGAGAACCACGCAAATTTCATTTTGTGCACCCCCCACATGCAGGCCAAGCCTATTCCGAGGAAGGTGGCGTGCTTGGCGAGGATTCCAAGCGAGTCGCCTCCGGCACGCCAGGCGAGTGTGGCACTGGCGGAATACACGTTGACCATCGATGTCAGCACCAGGAGAAAGACCACGACCCAGATGACGCGATCTCCCCGGAGGTGTTCAGACAGGAAATCGGCGAACCTCCCCGTCATCTCAGAGGGAGCGAACGCCTTCCTTAAACCGCAAACCGCGTTCTTCGAAGGAGGAGAAGAGGTCAAAGCTGGCGCAGGCCGGGGAGAGCAGAACCGCATCGCCAGGCTTGGCCACATTGTAACCTAGAACGGCGGCTTCTTCTGCACTTTCCACTTCGAGAATACGGGATACAGCTGTACCGAACGCCTTTTTGAGTTTGGCGTTGTCTTTGCCGAGGCAAATCAGCGTATGGACCTTGTCACCGACCAGAGGGATGAGCTCGGTGTAGTCGTTGCCTTTGTCCACGCCGCCAGCAATCCAAATGGTGGGTTTGGTCATGCTGTCGAGGGCGTACCAAGCGGCGTTGACGTTGGTTGCCTTGCTGTCGTTGATGAAGCGGATGTCGTTGACATCGGCCACGTGCTCCAGACGGTGCTCGAGGTTTCGGAAGTGTTGGAGCCCTTCGCGGAGGCCGGCGTCATTCAAATCGAAGAGCCTTGCGGCGACACCGGCGGCCATTGAATTGTAGAGGTTGTGTTTGCCTTGCAAGGCGAGTTCCTGAATGCTCATGGTAAAGGAGGGGTTGAGGAAGGTGAATCGTTGTGTTTCGAGTAAATGAGCTGCTGTGGCCTGATGGCCGGCACGGGAGCTGTCTGCCGTGATTTCGTGTACCGTTGCGGCGGTATCCCTTCGCTCGCGAAGGGAACGCAGTCCAGGGTCGTCAGCATTGACGATGAGGTGGTGTTTACTGGTTTGTCGAGATGTGATATTCCATTTCGCATCACCGTATCCTTTCACGTCGCTGTGGCGGTCGAGGTGGTCTGGGGTGAGGTTCAGGAAGAGGGCGATGTCTGGGCAGAAATCAACGGTGTCCTCGAGTTGAAAGCTCGATGCCTCCACCACCCAGATGTCCCTGTCTCCTTCAGGGCGCTTAAGTGCATCGGCAACGGCGCCTGCGAAGCTGTCACCGATGTTGCCTGCGCAGCCAGTGTCCAGTCCTCCTGTTTCGAGCAGGTGGACTGGACACTGGCAGTCCTCCTGTTTCGAGCAGGTGGTGAAGGAGCCCAGTGGTTGTGGTCTTGCCGTTGGTTCCAGTGACTGCTGCGATACGTCCCGTTGTGTGTCTTGCGGCGAATTCGAGTTCGCCGATGACTTCGATACCGGCGTCCTTTGCCCATTGTAGGGGCGGAGCCGTGGAGGGTACACCTGGGGATTTGACCAACAGGTCAGAGGCTGTTAGGGCGTCCCGATTATGTCCCCCTTCTTCAAATTCGATGCCCATCTCGGTCAGCCGAACAGCGCGGTCGGGTGCTATCGAGCCTGCATCGGTCACCCGACAGGGAAGTCCGAGACTGAGGCACAACTTTGCTGCACCTTCGCCGCTTTCGCCTGCTCCGAGTATGGTCACCTGAGTGGACATCAACGGACCTTGAGGGTGACGATTGTGACGACGGCGAGAAGGATGCCGACAATCCAGAAGCGTGCAGTGATTTTGCTTTCAGGCATGCCACCCTTCTGATAGTGGTGGTGTAGAGGTGACATGCGGAAAATTCGGCGGCCTTCTCCGTGCTTCTTTTTGGTGTGGCGGAACCACGCCACCTGCAGCACGACGCTGAGGTTTTCAATGAGGAAAACACCGCAGAGAACGGGAATCAGGAGCTCCTTGCGAATGGCGATGGCGAACGTTGCGATGATGCCGCCGAGCGCCAAACTTCCTGTGTCACCCATGAACACCTGGGCTGGATAGGCATTGTACCAGAGGAAGCCAATGCACGCGCCCACAAAGGCAGCGATGAATACCACAAGTTCGCCGCTGTCTGGTATAAAGAGAACGTTGAGGTAGTCACTGAATACGGCGTTACCTGAGACGTAAGCGAGGATGGCCAACGTGAGTCCAATGATTGCACTTGTTCCAGTTGCAAGGCCGTCCATTCCATCGGTCAGGTTTGCCCCATTGGAGACGGCGGTGACAATGAAGACAACGATGAGTGCGAAGACGGCGAACCGTGCCCATGGTGAGTCCGTTGCCCAATCTGTAAGTCGTGCGTAGTCGAATTCATTGTTTTTGACAAACGGGATGGTGGTCTTCATGGACCGGCGCTCGATGCGCACCCAGCCATCGCCGTCGGTGTCTTCGACGTCTTGCGATACGGCCTCTGTGGAGTTGGCGGGTACGGCTTCCTTGACTTTGACTTGCGGACTCCAAAAGAGCATGGCTGCGACCAACAGGCTCGCAGCCACTTGGCCGACCACTTTGAATTTTCCGGCGAGGCCTTCTTTGTTTTTGAGGAAGACCTTGATATAATCGTCAATGAAGCCAATGCCGCCAAGCAAGACGGTCACCAGCAGCATGCATTGGATATAGATGTTGGTGAGGTCTGCGAGGAGCAGGGTGGGCAAGAGGATGGCGCTTAGTATGATGACGCCCCCCATGGTCGGCGTGCCCTGCTTTTGCATTTGTCCTTCTAGGCCGAGGTCGCGAACGATTTCGCCGACTTGCTTTATTTGAAGCCACTGGATGATGCGCTTGCCCAACAGGATGGAGACGAGCAAAGACAGGAGTGCTGTCCCGGCTGCGCGGAAGCTGATGTACTGGAACAGTCCGGCGCCAGGGATGTCCGAGATGTGCCGAAGGTGGTCGAAGAGATGGTACAGCATCGATTAGCGGGTGAATGTGTTGAGTGATTCAGCCAGCATCGCCACGTCGTCAAATGGGTGCCGTTCCCCATTGATTTCTTGGTACTTCTCGTGTCCTTTCCCAGCTACCAGAATTACGTCCCCTGCTTGTGCTTGCATGCAGGCCGAACGAATGGCTTCTGCACGGTCCGTGTTGTAGGTGACCTTGCGCATTTGGATAGGGTCGAGTCCCTCCCGCATCTCGCCAAGAATGGCGCTGGGATCTTCGCTTCTCGGGTTGTCTGATGTGAGGATGACCAGGTCGGCGAGTTCAGCTGCGGTTCTCGCCATGACAGGGCGTTTGGTGCGGTCCCGGTCTCCCCCGCAGCCCACCACGCAGAGAATTCTGGCTTCCCCATTTGCGCCCGTTGCAGGTCCAGCGGAGCGGACGGTCCTTAGTGTTTCGAGCACCTTGGCAAGGGCATCAGGTGTGTGCGCATAATCCACGATGGCGTGGACATCTCCTTTGCCGGCTTGTACCTGTTGCATGCGCCCCGGAGGTGCATCCAGCAGGGACAGGTGTGTCAATGTGTCCATTGCGTTCCATCCGAGTTCCCGCGCGACTGCATAGACTGCTGTCAGATTTGAGGCATTGAATTCACCGATGAGGCGCGTGTACAGATCCTGTCCGTCTAAGTGGAGTTGGAGTCCTCCCAGCCCATTTTCTATGATGCGTGCTTTGTGGTCTGCCACCTGATGGGTGCCGTAGGTCACCACGCGTGCCCGGGTGTTTTGGACCATGGTGTCTCCATGCCGTGCGTCGGCATTGGTCAGCGCAAAAGCAACCCCCGGCAGTTTGTCGAAAAGCGACTTCTTGGCGCTTATGTATGCGTTGAAATCACCGTGGTAATCGAGGTGATCGTGGGTAATGTTGGTGAATACCCCTCCAGTCAGCTGACTTCCCGAGAGCCGGTGTTGGTCCAGTGCATGGGAGCTCGCCTCCATAAAGCAATGGGTGCAGCCAGCGTCGAGCATGTCGGCGAAAAGTGCTTGAAGGCCCACTGGATCCGGTGTGGTGTGTGTAGCGGGCACAACACGGTCGTTGATGCGGTTTTCCACTGTGCTCACCAAGCCGGCCTTGCGGTCAAACATCCGAGCAAGCCGGTGCAGCAGTGTGGCCACTGTGGTTTTGCCATTGGTTCCGGTGATGGCGATAACCTTGAGGCGTTCAGTGGGGTTATCGTGGAAATTGGCGGCAAGGTGACCGAGGGCCTCCCGCGTATTTTCTACTTGGATGTAGATCACTTGGTCGGTCCGCTCTTCTTCTGTGGGCATGCGCTCGCAGACGATGGCTGCGGCACCAGACCGGACCGCTCCTGGAATGTGTTCGTGTCCGTCGACGGTTGTGCCTGGAATGGCGACAAAACAGCTGAAGGGTTTGACCTGACGGCTGTCTGCCACGACGCTTTCAATGGCGATGTGGGTCGAGCCGATGACCTCTGATATCCGCGCACCGTAAAGGATGTCCTTGAGCAGCTTCATGAGAGTTCGAGGAGAATGGTTTGGCCGTCGATTGGGGCGGTTCCCGGTGCAAGACTTTGTCGTCTAACAGTCCCTCTGCCTTGGATATCGACTCTCAGACCTCGGTGTTCGAGCAGTTGTAGTGCATCCCGGAGGGACATGCCGCGTACATCGGGAACAGTGTCCTCTGCAATCCGACGGGCGCTCAGTGTGACGTGATGGCTCTCTGTCTTGGCGGCCACATGGGTGATACTCTGATTACCATGGCCTGTTGTGTCGACGAGAAAGGGAACTCCCAACTCTGCATAGAGGGCCTGAAGGGTGGCAAAATGGCCATTCATAGAGACTGGTAGACGGGGGGTGATGGCGAGTGCGCCACCGCCGTCGCCTGCGAGTGCAGGGCGGGTGCCGTAGAGGTGGTCTGCTATGGCTCGGAACACGGGGGCTGCCACGACGCCGCCATAATATCCTGCAGTACTTGGGCGCTGGATTACAACGGCGATGGTGAATGCAGGTCTCTTGGCTGGGAAGTACCCCACAAATGATGCGCGGTGCCCTTCATATCCTCCTCCGGGGATGCTGGCGCGCGCTGTTCCGGTTTTGCCAGCAACCTGGTATGGACGGTGGCGGAAGATGTCTTCTGCTGTGCCGTGTCCATCCGGAGCGCAGACCAGTTCCATCATGTTTTGAAGCGAGGAAAGTGTGGTTCTGCTGGCGATACGGTCTTTTAAAATCACCGTTGGCAGTTCTGTTACTACTTTGTTTCCGTCGAGCAGTGCATCGGCGAAGCGGGGGCGAATCAGGCGCCCGTCGGCGGCGATGGCATTGTAAAACGCTGCGGTTTGAAGGGGTGTCATGGCGACTTCGTACCCGATTGACATCGACGTGAGGGAGCAGGCGCTCCAGCTGCGTTCAGCGGTGCTGTTGTGACATTGTGGTTGGCCTTCTCCGGCGAGTTCCACACCGAGTTTTGTTCCGATGCCGATTTCTGCAAGGGCATCGAGCCATGCCTGCGGATCTTCACCGAATACCTGTTGAGCTGCCATGGCTGTCCCCACGTTGGAACTGCGCTCGAACACCTCTTCTAGGCGAAGTGGGCCATACCCACCCTGCGGGTGACTCGTGTCAGTCATGCGGGAGCACCCCTTGGCAGGCCGGTATGCGCCATCTCCCGTGTCGAGCGTGTCTTGGGGCGCGATTTGCCCGGTTTCAAGCAGGGCCATGAGGCTGGCCAGTTTGAACGTTGATCCGGGCTCTACCGCGGACCCTAGGGCGTGGTTGTAGGATTCTGAAAGCGCACCGGTTTCGGGATCGCGGGTCAGGTTCGCAATGGCGACAACGTTCCCTGTTTTGACCTCCATGACCACGGCACAGCCCCATTCTGCCTCGTGCTTATTGACTTGGGCCATCAGGGCATCTGATGCCACATCTTGGGTGCGGAGGTCCAAGGTGGTTCTGACGTCAAGCCCCGGTTCTGGGGAGCGCAGGAAGTCATCGGTGGCGGGAATCCAGTAGTTTCCATGGATTCGGCGCATCCAGCGTTCCCCGGCTCGGCCGGAAAGAGCTGAGTTGTAGGCCGCTTCTATGCCCACGCTGCGTCCTGATGGTCGGTGCAGTCCAATGGTTCTGTTGGCCAGTGGACTGAATGGCTTGTCTCGTCTTGGCTTCTCGGTAAACATGAACCCAGACTGGTTTTGTCCTTTGCCCTGAATCCATGGAAAGGCCTCCACGGTTATGCGCCGATCCCATTCTATGTTGCGCGCGATGGAGACATAGCGGCTTTTTCCATTTCTGTGTGCGTCGAGGAGAAAGTCTCGCCATCCTGCGGCATTTCGTTTGCCGAATTCGCGATGACAGGCGTCTGCCAGGGCTGGGAGTGCAGCCAAGAACTCGGTTTCCTCGGACTTTGTGTCGATCACAGTGGGATCCCAGTGCAGGTCAAATCGGGGCACACTGGCTGCCAGAAGGTGCCCACCAGCTGAGAGGATTCTTCCACGCTCGGGTTCGATGGTTCTCAATTGCGGAAGCATGGCGTTCCCTGCCTCGTATTGCGGGTCCAGCTGGACCAGCAGAATGCGTGCGACAATACCTGCTCCGAAGAGGGCAAAACAGGCAAAAAGAACCCAAGCTCGGGTGGCCATATGTTCTGTGCGCTTCACGGTGCGGTGGGGTTGGCGTCTGGCAACAAAACAGGAGGCGATTCGGGTGCGGTGAGGCTCACGTCAGCCATGGCCTCATCGAGGCGACTTCTTTGGATTTGGGACTCGAATCGGCCGCGAAGGGCTTGCTCGTGATGGCGGAGATTCCGGACTTCCTTTCGGCCTTCTTTGATGGCCCTTTCATCATACTCGTACCGGTATTCGAAATAGATGTAGCCGATAAAGAGGGCGCCGAGGAAAGCGGCAAAGGGAAGGTGCCGGAGAACTTCGGGGCCGCCTAGCCACTCTCCAGTGAGGGAGTTCCGAATTGGTGCAAAAGCCCGCCGCAAGGCCTCACCGATGCGACTTGGCTTTCGTTTCCTTGTGCGTGACTGAGGGGTGTCTGTGGTGGGGTCAAGCGGCTTTGCGTGCGAGTGAACCTTGTGCTTTCGTTTGGCCTGTTTTTTTAAGGGTTTTGATGCGATGTTCCGCACCAATTGTTCTTGGGGTGTGAGGCGACGGTTGGCCTTTTTTCGGTCGTTGGATTTGCGTCGTCCCTTCATGCTGCGAGTGTGTTGCGGGCCGCGATACGCAAGCGTGCACTTCGCGACCGTGGGTTGTGGACCATTTCTTCAGCATCGGCCACAATGGGCTTGCCCGTTACTTTGTCAAATGGGACAAGTGCGCGGCCGTGGAAATCCTTGTGGATTTCACCTTCTAAGTTTCCGGCGCGCATAAACCGTTTGACCATCCTGTCTTCGAGGCTGTGGTAGCTGATGATGACAAGCCTTCCGCCGGGATGAAGCAACTTCAGGCTTGCACGCAGCAGGTCTGCCAGGGCACCGAGTTCGTCATTGACAGCGATGCGCAATGCTTGGAAGGCTTGGGCCAAGTATTGGTTGCGTTTGTTTGGTGGGGCTAGCGGAGTCAAGACCTTGTGGAGCCACCCAGTGGAAAGCTGCGCACTTTCGTTATCTGCGAGGGCTTTTTCGATGGCACGTGCAGCCTTGTGGGGTTGTGGAAGTTCCCCGAATCGGCGTAGGAGTTGGGTCAACTCGCCTGTGCCCATTCGCCTTAATAATGCGTCGGCTCCTTCCGGGATGCGCGGGTCCATGCGCATGTCGAGATCACCGTCACCTCGGGTGCTGAAACCGCGTTCCTGGGCATCAAATTGATGTGAGCTGACGCCAAGGTCTGCGAGGATGCCGTCGACTTGTTTCACCCCTTGGATTCGCAGAAAATTTGATGCGAATCGGAAGTTTTCCGGAATGAGGCGGAATCTGTGGTCCTCCGGGACATTGTCGGTTGCGTCAGGGTCGCAATCGAATCCGAATAATCGGCCCTCTGGCCCGAGGCGGTCGAGGATGCCACGGCTGTGCCCACCACCTCCAAAAGTGCAGTCCACGTAAGTTCCGGAGGGCTGCAGGGCCAGCCCTTCGAGGGCGGCGTCAAACAGCACCGGAACGTGATACGTGGCTGACATTAGTTGCGGTCGGTGTCTTTGGGGTTTCGCGCAGGGTCGATGTCCTGGCGCACTTTTTCAGCGAGGGAGCCGAAGTCGAAATCTTCCGCTTCCCCGAGCACTTGCTTTTCGAAACGGGCCCTGGACCAGATTTCGATTTTCTCCCCCAATCCTGTGACCACGCAGTCCCCAGCTTTCCCGGTTTTGAGTCCAGCATGTCCGAGGAGGGCGGCGGGCACGAGCAGGCGACCAGAGCCGTCGACTTCGACCAGCGTAGCCCCTTTCATGAATTTCCGCTGGAAAAGCTGGTGGTTCCGGTCATACCGGCTGAGGCGAGACATCTCTGCGTTCACCTTGTCCCATTCCGGCTTGGGGTAGACGACCAAGCAGCCCTCGAAGATGTCGCGGTTCACAACCAGTCCATCGTGCAGCACCCGGTCGAGCTGCTTGCGCAGTTTGGCAGGGAAGCTGACGCGGCCTTTGGCGTCAATCCGACAGTGGTATTCTCCGAGGAGGTTGAGCATGGTTCAATGGGCACTCGACCATCCAAAAGTAGCCGCTTTCTCCCACGAATTCCCACAAGACCCCACAATCCGACACTTTGTTGAAAAAGTGTCTTTTACGATGGATGGATGAATCTGTATTTATTTTCTATAAATAACTGATAAACAATTTTTTGTGCGGATTTTGTGAGGGCCTATTCAACGGTGGGAGATTGTGGGGTGTTGAAGGCCATTAACAATCGGAGCGACTGGTGTTGTCCACACATGGAACTTCATTGACCTCTTGAAAGAACTGGAATGGGTCGTGCGGTGTCTCTTTCTTTGTTTATCACGCCTATGGAACAGGATTTGATTACGTCCGGCGATTTTCGCTACGTTCAGAGTGCCGAGGAGGGCACGCCGCTCATTTTGCTACACGGGCTTTTCGGTGCCCTCAGCAACTTCGAGCACCTTTTCGCCCATTTCGCTGGAAAAATGAGGGTCATCATCCCAATGTTGCCCCTGTATGACTTGCCGCTGGCCACAACCAGTGCCAAGACACTTTGTAAGCACGTTGAGAAGTTTATCGACCACCTTGGCCTCAACAAGGTTCACTTGCTCGGCAATTCGCTGGGTGGACATGTGGGGTTGATTTACACCAAGCGCAATCTAGAACGGGTGGCTTCCTTGACGCTGACTGCAAGCAGCGGCCTTTATGAGAATGCTTTTGGAAGCAGTTTCCCTCGGCGCGAGGACAAAGAGTTCATTCGAAGCAAGGTGGGGGAGACCTTCTATGATCCCAAGCACGCCGATGATGCGCTCGTGGACGAGTGTTTTGCCATCGTCAATGACAGGAATCGGGTGCTGCGGATCTTGGCCATTGCCAAAAGTGCAATTCGGCACAACATGTCGAAGGACCTGCCCGCCATGTCTCAGCCCACCTGTCTTATTTGGGGTCGGAACGACACCATTACTCCTCCGGAAGTGGCGAATGAGTTCAAGGCCTTACTCCCGGATGCGGACCTCCATTGGATTGATGAGTGTGGCCACGCGCCCATGATGGAGCACCCAGAACCGTTCAACCGCATATTGTCCGATTGGTATGAGCGTCGCGGAGTACTCGGTTGACGACCCTCAGTTCGTCAAGTCCAGTGCCAAGCGGCAGGAATGTCCCAAAGCGGACAGGCCTGAGTATGCCTTCATTGGGCGGTCCAACGTGGGCAAGAGTTCGCTGATCAATATGTTGACTGGGCGAAAGGCCTTGGCCAAGACCAGTTCGACCCCGGGCAAGACTCAACTCATCAATCATTTTTCAATGAGCACGGCAGGCAAAGATTGGTATTTGGTCGACCTGCCGGGAATTGGCTATGCCAAAGTGTCCAAGAAAGACCGCTCCTCTTGGGAGCGGACATCCAGGGAGTACCTGACCAAGCGGGAAAACCTGATGTGCATCATGATGCTCATTGATTCTCGGTTGCCGCCGCAGAAGATCGACCTCGAGTTCATGACATGGATGGCGGAAAACGGGCTGTCTTTTGCGATGATTTTCACGAAGGTGGACAAGTTGACCATCGCTGATCGGGAGGCTTTTTTGCCGCGCTATACCGAGCGGATGCTCAAACAGTGGTCCGCCATGCCGCCACATTTTGTCACATCTGCAGAAAAGGGAGACGGTCGGCAAGATGTGCTCGGGTTTATCGCACAGACGAATCCCATTTACCGAAAGCCTCCGGAGGAGGAGGTGTAGTCAATTGGATTTGGGACCGACGCCGATTCGCTCGGCAAGTTCAGTTGTGAATCCTCGGATGGCGCCGGAGGCCCGCTCGTCTTGGGTGGACCGTTCCAAGGCATCGGCCAGGGTCATCATCGACTGGCACACAAAGATTTTCATTTCGTCCACGGTCATGTCCTTGTCCCAGAGGTCGATGCTCAGGGCCTCGTCTCCATTCCATACGCTGAGCGCAAAGGCCTTGGCTTCGGCGTTGGCGATTCCCGCATCGCTTGCGGACCAGCGAATGGAGGTCGGGACCTTGTTTTCGTCTGTGCTGACGTTGATTTGGATCACGGAAGTGTGAGAATCGGACATGCGTGCAAGTTCGCTTTTCGAGATTAACTCCCCGGACGGTATGCCTGCAAAAACGGAAGCACTTCCTGCTGGTCCATGAGGCCTTGCAAATCGAGCTCGGTCCTCCGTGCCATGAGGTCTTCAACCCAGCGCAGACCGATGACCCACCCGAGCCGATCTGGACTCTCCTGTGGGATTGCGCCTGCTTTGGTAAACGGGGCATCGGAGGGCCACCGCTTGATGTCCATCTTGTTGCGGTTGTACAAGACCTCTTCCCGACGGAGTTCAGT
>PBIE01000018.1 GCA_002720375.1 Crocinitomicaceae bacterium
TCGCAATCGGAATGGACACCAACGCTCCCACAATAGCGCCGCGGTTGGTCGTCTTCTTCCAAAACAAACCGAGGAGGAACACGGCCAGGATACCAGGGCTGACCACACCCGTGTACTCCTGAATAAATTGAAAAGCCTGATCAATTCCGCCCAGCAATGGTGCCATCACACAAGCGACTGCTAGCGCCGCAAGGGCAGAAATGCGGCCAGTCCGAACCATGGCACGATCGTCCGCACCGGGGTTGATATAGGCCTTGTAGATGTCCATCGTGAAGATGGTCGAGGTGCTGTTCAGCATCGATGCGAGAGAGGACACAATGGCTGCGGCAAGCGCTGCAAAGGCTAGGCCCTTGAGGCCCACTGGCAGGAATTGCAACAGCCAAGGGTAGGCCTTGTCCGGTGCCGCATCCGTGGGGGTGTTGTTGGCTGCTGCTTCACCAAGACTGGCCATCACTCCGGCATCCTGGGTCATCACAAAAGCAGCAATCCCCGGAATAACAACAATGAGCGGGAGGATCAACTTCAAGCCGGCAGCGAACAGAATACCGCGCTGGGACTCCTTCAGCGATTTAGCGGCCAAAGTCCGTTGGATGATGTATTGATTAAAGCCCCAATAGTAGATGTTGGCCACCCACATGCCACCGACCAGCACGCCGATGCCAGGCAGATTCATGTATTCAGGATGACCCTTGTCCAAGATCATGGCGAATTTGTCCGGTGCCGCATCATAAATGGTTCTGAACCCAGCCCACATGCCCGCTCCTCCAGACACCGCATCCAGAGAGAGGTAGGTGGTGACCAATCCCCCTATCACGAGGAACACCACCTGAATGACATCCGTCCAAGAAACCGCAGAAAGCCCACCGTACAGAGAATAAGCCACCGCAAACAGGGCAAGACCAAGCACGCCGTAGGTCATGGGAATCCCCATGATGGTCTGCAGTGCAAGTGAACCGAGGTAGAGAACCGACGCGAGATTAACGAAAACATACAAGGCTATCCAAAAGACTGCCAGAATGGTTTTCAGGTTGGTCGAATACCGTTTCTCCACAAATTCGGGAATCGTGTAGAGTCCCTTCTCGATGAAAATGGGAAGGAAGTACTTGCCGACGATGATGAGGGTCAACGCAGCCATCCACTCGTAAGACGCAATGGCCAAGCCAATCTTGAATCCCGACCCGGACATACCAATAAACTGCTCAGCGGAAATGTTGGCCGCGATCAGTGAAGCACCCACCGCCCACCATGGCAGCGATTTGCTCGCAAGGAAATAGTCTTCCGCATTTTTCTGGTGGCCCTTCTTGTCGCGAGACACCCAGAGCCCCACCCCGAGAATGAGAACAGCATAGCCGATGAAAATGGCGTAATCAAGCGCCGAAAACGTACTGGTCATGAAAGCTTAAGGTGTTGACGGTCACGTGGCATTGATGCTTCCGTGCCGACAATGTAATGCGGACAAGATTGGTTAGTGTCTCCCGGATTGGCAGTGCTACATTCAGGCCGCGCGACCACCCGAACCCGGTACAGTATGCCCTTCCGTTTCCCCACCCTATTGCTCTTCGGCCTGATGCCCTTGGCCTCAGCTGCACAAACCCTGCTGCCCTACATCGAAGACCCTTCGATGGTCGAAGAGAACAAGCTGCCTGCCAGGACCACATTCTACACGGCCTCCAGCCCCGCAGCTGCTTCCGCAGATGGACCAGACACGGAAGGCCGATACCGGTCTTTGGATGGCATCTGGAAATTCCATTGGTCCCCCACGCCGGAAAAGCGCCCTTTGGGCTTTGAAGACCCGGGGTATGACGTCTCCAACTGGGACGAGATCCCCGTCCCGGCCAATTGGGAGCTCGAAGGGTTTGGCACACCTATCTACACCAACCACCCCTATCCGTTTTATTGGAACGAAACCCCCAACCCACCCGACATCCCCGATGGATGGAACCCGGTGGGGAGCTATCGCCGAAACTTCACCCTGCCCAAAGCGTGGAAGAGGGACCGAATCGTGCTGCACTTTGGCGCCGTCAAGTCCGCCTTCTTCTTGTGGGTCAATGGACAGCGCATCGGGTACAGCCAAGGATCCAAACTCCCCGCAGAATTCGACATCACCGACGCAGTTCAATCAGGCACCAACACTCTCGCCTTAGAAGTCTACCGGTGGAGTGATGGCAGCTTTCTAGAATGCCAAGATTTCTGGCGACTGTCGGGCATTGAGCGAGAGGTGTGGCTCCATGCCCGGCCCCAGTCCCACCTGACCGACGTGGTCGTCGATGCCGGCCTCAAAAACAACTTCACAGAAGGCGACCTCACCGTGACCTTGGAGGTCACACACCATGGAAAAGGCACCTTTAAAGGGACCCTCCGCTGTGGTGTCGAGCGCAGGGGGCAGAACATCACCACTGTCGATTTACCCGTCTTCATCGCAACCGGAGACACGGCCCAAATCAATTGGCGGGAGCAATTCCCCAACGTAGACCGGTGGACCGCTGAAACACCTGAACTTCACGACTTGACGGTCGCACTTCTCGACGAGAAAGGCCAAATCCTCGAAGCCACGAGCCTTGAAGTCGGCTTCCGCGATGTGCGCATAGAAGACGGCTTGGTCAAAGTCAATGGAAAACCCATACTGATCAAGGGCGCCAACCGGCACGAACACCACCCCGAAACCGGCCACGTCATCGACAAGGCCACCATGGAAGCCGATATCCGTGCACTCAAAAGACACCACTTCAATGCGGTTCGAACGTCCCATTATCCCAACCACCCCTATTGGTATACCCTCTGCAACCGGTATGGCCTCTATGTCTATGATGAAGCCAACATCGAATCCCATGGCATGGGCTATGACTTAGACCGCACACTTGGCAACCAACCAGAATGGGCAGAGGCGCACCTGATGCGCACCAAGCGCATGATAGCGCGCGACCGAAATCACCCGTCGATCATCTGTTGGTCTATGGGGAATGAAGCGGGGAACGGGGTCAATTTTTACGCCAATTACGACTACATAAAAAACACAGACCCCTCTAGGTATATCGCCTATGAGCGGGCAGAACGAGACTGGAACACCGATGTATACGGCCCCATGTATGCCGGACTCGAGCACCTAGATTGGTTTGCCAATCAAAAGGACGATCCGCGTCCATTGATTCAATGCGAGTATGCCCATGCAATGGGCAACAGCCTAGGCGGTTTCAAAGAATACTGGGATCTGTATCGGACCCACGACCGCCTCCAAGGCGGTTTCATCTGGGACTTTAAAGACCAAGGGCTTTGGGATGAGGTCAAGGGCAAACGGTACCTTGCCTATGGAGGAGATTTCGGCCCAAAGGGAACACCAAGCGACCACAACTTCCTGAACAATGGCCTTTTGATGGCCGATGGAACACCCCACCCTCACATGCTCGAAGCCCAGCAAGTGCAACAACCACTCCATTTCTCAAGGGTGGAAACAAAAGGAAACACATATAAGCTGGCCAGTGAATATGTGTTTCGCGAGGCCGTGGTCGATGTCCATGCCACCGCTTTATGCAATGGCCGCCCCCTCCGAACCGTGGTGTTTGAAAAACAACGCGTGCAAGCAGGAGAAGCCATCATCATTGATCTGGAAAAAGCCAATGGTGGAAAGCCTTTGAATGCGAGCAGGAATTGTGAATCGGTCCTGACCCTCGAAGCATTGGGTGTTAAATCGGACCCCATGCTCCCGGCGGGACACATCCTCGGCCGCAATCAATTCATCCTTGCTTCACCTGAGTCAGAGCCGAATCCAATGGCGCGGGGGCGGGTAAATCTGTCCCAACAGGGCCGGACACTGGTCCTCACATTCGATCGGGGGAGCTTGACACTGGACCGCACAACTGGACATATCATTGGCTACGAGGTAGACGGGCAAGAACAGGTCATATCGGGTGGCCAACCCCACTTCTGGCGCCCCCCTGTGGACAACGACTACGGTGCGAAAACACCGGAAAAGAAAGCAGTTTGGCGAGCCCCTATGGATGCCAATCAGCCTGCCGAATTCTCCCAATATCGCGAAAGCAGCGGCGCCTTGACGGTCGGCTTCGAACGCTTCCTGCTCGAAGGGGATGCCAAGCTTAGGGTCAACTATACGGTCGATGCAAGCGGCACAGTTCGTGTTGAACAATCAATGGATGTCTTGAACGGTGAACACCCCAGCTTGTATCGGTTTGGACAACATTGGGTCTTGCCCGGACAATGGGAGCACGTCGACTGGTACGGGCGGGGCCCGATGGAATCCACGGCAGATCGAAAATCAGCGGCCTTTTTGGGAATCCACGAATTGGACGTCACCGATTTGGTCACGCCCTATGCTCGGCCCCAATACAACGGCTCTCGAACCGACGCCAGATGGGTGCGCCTGACCGACGACTCCGGAGCAGGAATCGAATTCACAGCTAATGGAACTTTCGATTTCACCGCCCTTCACTTCAGCCCTGATCAACTCGACTCTGGGCCCCGAAAAGAAAGAACTCAGGCGCACTTCCGCTTACTGGATACGACAGAGGAAGTCCACCTTGACATAGATGGCTTTTCTTCTGGCGTGGGGTGCATCAACAGCTGGGGAGCCCTGCCGCTAGATGACTATCAACTCCCCTATGCCGATTACACATTTAATTTCATATTTCGGCCTGTAAGCCATTGAAAACCCTAGAACAAAGCGACTTTCGCATTGAACTTTGATGAACCGCACACGTTCTGACTTTATGACCTACCAGAACCTAATTATGGTCTTTCTGGCGCTTTCCACCTCACAGGGCATTATCGCTCAACGCCCAGGAGGAGGGGATCGCAGCGGCAGACCCCAAGGCGAACGCCCAAAAATTGGTATGGTGTCTGGCGAGGTTCAAGACCTGACCTCAGGCAAACCCATCGAATTTGCCACCATCAGTATTCTTGCCTTTAATCAAGACAAGGTCATTACCGGTGGGGTTACCGACAGCAAGGGACGCTTTCGCATCACGGAGATTCCAATCGGACGGTTCCGTGCCCAAATCGGATTCATGGGTTATGTATCCAACACAGTCAGTGACATTCGGCTCAATCCCCGCGGTGGAATTCAACAGGACCTGGGTTTAATCCAACTTGAACCCAACGTCCAAGCGCTGGAAGCAGCAGAAATCGTGGAACAACGCTCATCACTTGAAATGATGATCGATCGAAAAGTGTTTCGCGTCGGTGACGATCTCAACAGCACAGGGGCAACGGCAACAGAATTGCTGCGCAACGTCCCCAGCGTGGACGTCGACATCGACGGGAATCTCAGCCTACGCGGATCGGGAAACGTAACCGTTCTAATCGACGGGCGCCCCAGCGGGCTTACGGGTTCGGCCACGCAAAGCCTGCTCGAACAAATACCGGCCAGCAGCATCGACCGCGTCGAAATCATTACGTCTCCCACCGCCAAATACGATCCGGAAGGTGTTGCAGGCATACTGAACATCATTCTGAAAAAAGACAAGCTGGAGGGCAAACACGGCCAGGTTAGCGTCACATGGGGCTCTGATGAAAACCACAGTGGTTCGGTCAATGGAAACATCCGAGGTAAACAACTCAACTTTTCCTTTAACCTCGGATGGAACCTTCGCAACAACTACCGAAGTGGCGACAGCGAGCGACGCCAGAGCTTCGGC
This sequence comes from Crocinitomicaceae bacterium, assembly GCA_002720375.1. Taxonomy (GTDB): domain Bacteria; phylum Bacteroidota; class Bacteroidia; order Flavobacteriales_D; family Sanyastnellaceae; genus UBA8752. The sequence continues at coordinate 5,649 of PBIE01000018.1, forward strand.
GGAGACCTCGGAGGGACACACGACTCGCTGAGTACGTTGATCTCAAACAGTTTTGCCGACAATCAGAACCAAGGATGGAACGCACGCATAGGCCTCGACTGGATGCCTTCACCAAAAACAACATGGAACATCGGCGTCCGAAGCAATCAGGGCGACAACACCGGCGTGGAAGACGTGGTCAATCTCGAGACCTGGAGCACAGATGCAATTGGCGGTTTCACCCGGTACGGCCTTTCACAGCGGGACAATAAATCCACGGACCTCGACCTCGGATTCGAGCACAAATACGGCGAACGCCATACCCTCCAAGCCTTTGCCCGGTGGTCACAGCGCGAGGGTACCTCCCTCGACTCCCTATGGCAGGACTTGCCTTCGCAAATCCCCAGTTCGAATTATTTGGCCAATGCCAACTTCAACGATGGAGGAAACTGGAACATGACACTTCAGGCGGATTACGAAAAACCACTCGACCACGACGGCAAACTGGAACTCGGCTACAAGACCATACTCAGGGAAAGCAACGAGGACCAGAGGTTCTGGCAGCGCGACAGTGTTGGGATGCCATTCACGCAAGCCTACGACTTTCGCTATCGGGAAGACATCCACGCCGCTTATGCGACATGGGGACGGAAATACGGTGCTTGGGGCGTTCAAGTAGGGGGGCGTGGCGAGGTCGTTTACACAACCGCAGAACTGGAAGGCGACAGCGCCGACATCGCTGCCGCAGTGGAACAGTTGGGTGGAGACGAAGCCATATTCATCAACGATTATGTGAGCTTCTACCCCTCTGCCAACCTGAGCTACACCATCGACGACAGAAACCAATGGGTACTGAGTTACAACCGTCGTGTCAACCGGCCAAGGGGTCGACAAGTCAATCCATTCGTGGACAATGCCGACCCGAGGAACCTGCGCTACGGCAATCCCTTCCTCCGCCCCGAATACACAGACGGTCTGGAGTTCGGACACCAGCTGACCACCAAGTCGCTGACCCTAACCACCTCCCTGTTTTACAAAACCACCCGTGATGTGATCCGGCGGTTTCTTGAAGTGGACGACGCGGGCATCGCATACCGCAGCTTCGTCAACCTCGCACGCCAGAGCAATTCAGGATTGGAGGTTGTGGCCATGTGGCGCAAAGGGCGCACCCTACAAGTCCGCCTCAACGGAAGCATGTACTACCAATCTACCGATGGGTCCAACTTGGCACCCGACCTCGGAAACAACGGATTCCAAGGCAACGCAGGCTACCAAGTTTCAGCACTGGTAAAAGGGGACTGGAAGGTGCAAATCGACGGGCGCTATCGCGCGCCAGCAGAGTATGCCCAAGGCACCTTCGCCGGTTACGTTTCCCACAGTGCAGCAGTCAATAGGGAGTTCTACGACGGAAAGCTGCGCGCCTCCTTACGGGTCAGCGACGTCTTCGACCAACGCCAATGGACCTACACATCAGAGGGCCGAGATTTCTTCCAAGACGGCACATTTAAACGCCAATCCCGATTCGTCTACGCTTCCCTCACGTGGACATTTGGCAAGCTTGAACCCGGGCAGAGCCGAGGCAAAGGCGGGTTTGAACGAAGTGGCGGCAACAGCGGATTTGATGGCGGTGACTTCTGACGCCTTTGCCGACATGAATCATATTCAGCTTTGAACTTCAAGCGCCCCTGTGGGTCATAGTTTCGCGTCCGCGTAAAACATGACCAGCGTCAACCACAAAACTGCAAGCACCCCGATTGCAGAGGGTTCTCCCCCTCTGCTCGCTGGCGCGCGATGGACTTGGTTCGACGACATGATGACCGTACCCTGGGACCAGTGGGATGCACTTCCTTCCCCATCAGCCTACACCGACCCCCGTTATTTCCGGGCCATGGCAGGGCAAGCAAAGGTGACCTGCCGAATCGGGTTATTAAAGACCCCAGAGGGAACGTGCTTGGGCGGGATTCAAATGCAATCCGTCCTCACCGAGTCACGCTCTCCCGAAGAGCACATGAACGTTTCCCTCGGCGTCAAAATCCTGATGAAAATTCTGCATCCTGGCGGGCAGCCTTTTCGCTTCCGTACACTCGTTGCGGGCCAAAGCCTCGGCACGGGTGAACATGCATTCCGATGGATCCCCAACCTTAGCCCTGCCGCACGTGTCCACTTCACCGAATGTGCTTTTGAAGAGTGTGCCCGCCACTGGGGAAGCAGGGTTTGGATGGCCAAAGACTTTGGCCACGAGCAAGACACCGCAATCCAACCCCATTGGTCAAGGAAATGGCAACGCGCCACGTTCGATCCATTGATGGTGACCCCATTGGACCCGGCATGGACCAGCCAAGACGACTGGATGGAAGCCCTTCGGACCAAAGCCCGAACCAAAGTCCGCAGCATTCTTGCCCGAAATGCCAACATCGCATTGGAACGCATTACTAATCCAGAGAAGTTGCGAACCATGGGACCGGAACTCATCTCGATGTACCAACGTGTCTATGGACGCGCAAGCATCGTCATGGGAGGTCTTGAAAAGGGTGACTTCGCCCGATTGGCAGAGGAATGGGGAGACGATTTTTTATTGGTTACCCACCACTTTGAAGGCCGGCTGGTCGGGTTCCATTGCGGCCTGCATCATGCCGCAGCTGGCAACGACAGCCCAGCTTCAGATACCGCTCATGGCGGCACCATCGAAGCCTATTTCGTGGGATTTGACCCCGAACTAAACAAGGAGTACGCGCTCTACCAACGCATGCTAATCGAGTTCATTGGATGGGGCATCCAAAATGGTGCACGGCGCGTGATCATGGGCCGCACTGCACTAGAAATCAAAAGCACAATTGGCGCGCTGCCGGTTTCAATGGCAACCTGGGTCCACATTCGTTTGCCGTTGGCCATGCCCGTCATCCGGTGGATGATCAGAAGAAGCCCCCCGCGCGTGTTCACACCCCGTCGCGCATGGCGAGCGGAATGGCTCGACCGATGGTCTGAAGAAGGCTATCGGATCATTTGACCTCAGTCCCCTCCTCCTCCACTGTTCCTCGCCCGGTGTAAGCGGCCCAGAAGCTGCCCAACAAGACCAGCAAAATGAGAAGGCTCCCCATCGAAGCAACTGTTCGAGCCGTTGTCAATGAAGGCACCTCGAAGCGCATCTCCACCTCATGAGCCCCCTCGGGAACCACAACAGCTCGGAAAGCGTAGTTAACGCGCAGCAACTCAGCCGGCTCGCCATCGATGGTCAAAACCCAACCTTCCGGATAGTTGATTTCGCTAAAAACCAGCAGGCCCTTCGCAGGTGATTGGACCGCATAACGCTGCCAATCGGGATTGAATTCAACCAACTCAACCCGTCCTTCATTGGCAGCACCTGGAACCAGGCCAAACAAAGCATCTGCATCATCCTCCGGAATCACTGCCTCACGGGGGTCCTTCAAGGACTGCAGCGCCTCCATTTCTGCCTCAGCACCGTCCGCCGTTATCCACCCGGAAGCAAACCATCCATTTCCAAGTGCATTTCGATTCTGGATGGGCTGTTGGGCAGGATCGTAAACGATGTACTGTGTGTTGAGCATGTGGTGCACTGGAATCGCTGACAGCGCAGCATCCAAACCCTCACCATTGGCTTTGGTAGAAAATGCCTGCTGTTCGGGCTGCAACACCCGCTCAATCAAGTCTTGGTAACGGCGGAGTTTGGCTCCGTGATAGCCTCCCACGCTTCTGTGGAAATAACTCGTCGTTGCATCACTGAACGCCCCTCGCAGATTGAGAACCCTATAATGGTCCACTGTCTGCAATCCAGAGAATCTGGCTGCGTCCAATATGCGCTCCTCTCGCTTTCCAATGCGTCCATCGTAAGCACTTCTGACCCGTGAAACCTCCGCATCAATCACCGCCTGATGCTCCGGCTTCATGCGCAACCTGTCCGCAAAAATCGCCTCGTCGGCACCCGACGGAGTGTAGGGAAAATTGAACTCAACTGTGCGAACCCACCCCTTGTCAGCAGGCTGGTATCGACGATCCACAGACTGCATCTCGACGAGGGTAACCAATGCCAGAACACCGACTACAACATTCGCTGCCAATGGCTTTTCTGGCAGGGCCAGACGCAGACGAACAACCGTCAGCAAAGCACCCATGCCGAGGAGAACCAGACCAAAACTTCGCCATACATCCGCCTGAAAAATCACCAAACGCTCCTGCAAGGCCCGACCGGCGCCAAGCTGTTCCACAGCGCGATCAGGTCGAACGTGACTTTCAAAATCGAAGACAAGGGTCGGCGCTAGCACAAAAACCAGCATCAGCAAAACGGGAACCCCCGCAGCGACAAACAGCTTTTTCCCCCATTCAATTTGCCCCGCGAGCGCATCTCGCAAGAGCAGCCCAACCCCAATCGGAAGCATGCATTGAATCAGCATGAGCATCATCTTGGTGTCCCGGAACTTCGCAAATCCAGGCACATTGTCGAGGAAGAAATCGGTCAAACCCGACGCATCACGCCACGACAACACCACCGCCAATGCAGCCACCAACAGCATGGGCCAGCGCAAGACATCACGGCGCAAAATCAACGATGCCATGAACAGTGCTACCAGAATGGCCCCGAAATAAAACGCACCCCCACTGAAAAGCTGTTCTCCCCAGTATAGCGGATTGTTGCCCCCCTTGATATCGGGCACAAGGATGCTCCACCACTCACCTCGACCCATGCTGTATTGGAGGATGTAGTCCTTATCCAATCCTGCATCTCCTACCTCCACTCCACCAACTGGATCGAGTAAGACTTCACCCCTTGTCGTGTAAGGCGTGTAGTCCAAAGTGGGTCCAATCAGTGCCAGATTGGGGACAACTGCCAAGCCGGCAGAAGCCAACAGCACTCCACCCGTCACAAGCGCTCGCCGCAGATATCCTGCCATCACCAAGCGCAGCGTTTCTGCAATGCCAATGGCCCCGACCAAAAACGCGAGATAATAGCTCATCTGAAAGTGATTGGCGGCCAAGTTCACCGCAGTGAACGCACAGGCGAGACCAGCACCCAGCCATAAGTTGCGCCTGTAGGCGACCAGCACCCCGGCCAAGATGCCCGGCAAGGTCGCAATGGACATCACCTTGGCTGCATGGCCCGCTCCCAAGTAGAGAATATTCAATGAGCTAAACCCAAATCCAAAGGCAACGAGTGCCGACACCCACGGCCCACAGCCCAGCAAAGCCGCCAACAAATAGGCACATAGCAATGCCATCCAAAGGTGATCTACCGGTTGAGGTAACCCCAATCGAAGTGTCCTACTCAGCCATGATCCAGCATTGACATCGTGCGTCCTCAGGCCCAATTGGAAGGTGGGCATACCACCAAATTGACTGTCCGTCCAAAGCGCCTGCTCGCCATCTGTTCGCGCACGATGGTCATTCACCTCCTTCGCGGTGGCAATGAAATGCTCGATATCAGGCATCCTCAAGCGATAGCCGTCAAACGACTTTGAATAAAATGAAGCCGCTGTTGCCATCAACAAGACGACGGCAATGAAATGCGGAAACGCAGAACGGAGGAGCTGGGCAGGTTTCGGACGGTCGCTCATGCGGCCAAGTTAGTCCCAAGACCTAAGGTCCCGGAGACTCCCGTATCAATCCTTTCCCTCGACTTCCTCATAATCTACATACTCGCCGAGATGGTCGTCCTTGGCCTGTTTAGCCGGTCCGCTCGACGAAGTCGGACCCCGAGAACCTCGGGCATTGCGGCCACCTTGTGCCGACCGCCTTCGACCGAACATCCGATCCAAAAAACGGAAGACGAACCACGCCACAACGAGGCCTACCAGAGTGCGAAAAAGCCCTGGAATCATTTGGACAGATATAGGTTCCGCTCGGAATAAATTTTCCGAAAGAACGGATCGCGCAAGGTGTCAATGAATTGAATCGCCTCTCCAGTGGACTTCATTTCAGGTCCGAGCTCCTTGTTAACCTCGGGAAACTTCGAATAGCTGAAGACGGGAATCTTAATCGCATACCCGCGCTTGCGCGGCTGGAAATCAAAATCTTTGACCTTCTTTTCTCCCAGCATTACCTGCGTGGCGTATTGGACATAAGGCTCTTGATAGGCCTTGGCGATAAAGGGAACTGTGCGCGATGCGCGCGGGTTGGCCTCAATCACGTATACCGTATCGTCCTTCACAGCAAACTGGATGTTGAGAAGACCTTTCGTTTCGAGTGCAACGGCCACCTTCTTGGTTATCTCCTCAATTTGCTCCAAGACCATGTCTCCCAAGTTGTAAGGAGGCAGTACTGCATAGGAGTCACCTGAGTGAATGCCCGCGGGTTCGATGTGCTGCATGACCCCGATGATGTAGGTGTCCTCTCCGTCGCAAATGGCGTCCGCCTCACACTCTATGGCACCTTCCAAGAAGTGGTCGAGCAATATTTTGTTGTCGGGCATGTCGCGGAGGATGTCCACCACATGGCGCTCGAGGTCCTCTTCATTGATGACAATCTTCATCCGCTGACCCCCGAGGACATAGCTGGGACGAACCAACAAAGGGAAACCCAACTCGCGGCTCAATTCGATGCCCTGCTCCGCAGAAGTCACCGAACCAAATCGGGGATACGGCACGCCCAACTCCTTGAGAAGCGTCGAAAAGCGACCGCGATCCTCAGCAATATCCAACGCTTGGAAACTGGTGCCGAGCACGGGGATACCATACCGGTCGAGTTTCTCGGCCAATTTCAACGCAGTCTGACCACCGAGCTGCACAATGACCCCTTCTGGCTTCTCATGCCGGATGATGTCGTAGATGTGCTCCCAAAACACCGGCTCGAAATAGAGCCTGTCGGCCGTATCGCTGTCCGTGGACACCGTCTCCGGGTTGCAGTTGATCATGATGGCCTCATAACCAGCCGCACGCGCTGCCATGACACCATGGACACAGCAATAGTCAAATTCAATGCCCTGACCAATGCGATTCGGGCCACTGCCCAGCACCACCACCTTACGGCCTTCTGTCTTCGGCGACTCGTTGTCCTCGCAGAACGTGCTGTAATAGTATGGCGTCTGCGCCACGAACTCCGCTGCACAGGTGTCCACAAGCCGGTAACTGCGCTCGATTCCCAGGTCCACACGGCGCTCAAACACCTCGCTCTCTTTGCACCGCACCAGGTGTGCAATCTGTCGGTCCGCATAGCCCTTGAGTTTGGCCTCCTTCATCAATTCAAAGGAGATGTCCTCAACACGGCAGGACTGAATGCGCTTCTCCACATCAAGCAAGTCCTCAATCTGACGAAGGAACCACGGGTCAATCTTGGTCTTCTCCCAGATGGTCTTCATCGGGATACCCAACTTGATGGCGTCATAGAGGTGGAAAAGGCGATTCCATGATGGAAACTCCAACGAGTGCAAAATGGCCGCCTGATCGCGCAGCTCCTTGCCGTCCGCACCCAAACCGTTGCGCTTTATTTCAAGAGATTGACAAGCTTTCTGAAGCGCTTCTTGGAAACTGCGACCGATGCCCATGACCTCGCCCACCGCCTTCATCTGCAGCCCCAGCTGGCGATCACAACCGTCAAACTTGTCGAAGTTCCAACGCGGAATCTTCACGATCACATAATCCAGGGTCGGCTCAAAAAACGCACTCGTGGACCCCGTGATTGGGTTGGTCAACTCATCGAGGTGGTAACCAATGGCCAGCTTAGCAGCAATTTTGGCAATCGGATAACCGGTGGCCTTCGAAGCCAAAGCAGAAGAGCGACTGACGCGAGGGTTGATCTCGATGGCGATGATGTCCTCATTCTCATCTGGCGAAACAGCGAATTGTACGTTGCATCCACCAGCGAAAGCACCGATGGAGTTCATCATGTGAATGGCCATGTCCCGCATGCGCTGGAACGTGGTGTCCGACAGCGTCATCGCTGGCGCGACCGTGATGGAATCACCCGTGTGAATGCCCATCGGATCAAAGTTCTCGATGGAACAGATGATGACAACGTTGTCATTGGCGTCGCGGAGAAGCTCAAGCTCGAACTCCTTCCAGCCCATCAGCGCCTTGTCGATCATCACCTCGTGGATGGGTGAGATGTGAAGCGCTCGGGTCAAGAGCTCGTCGAACTTTTCCGGATCGTGGACCACAGATGCTCCCGCGCCGCCGAGGGTGAACGAGGAGCGAATGCACAGCGGGAAACCAAATTTTTGTGCCGCTTCCTTGCCTTCCAAAAAACTCTTGGCTGTGGCCTGGGGCGCCATAGGCACACCAATCTCCCCCATCAGCTGTCGAAAGCGCTCGCGGTTCTCCGTGATGTCGATGGCGTCGATGTTGACACCTATCATCTTCACCCCATACTCCTCCCAGATGCCCATCTCCTCACACGTGATGGCCAGGTTCAAGGCCGTCTGGCCTCCCATTGTCGGGAGCACAGCATCGATATCGTGCTTTTTCAAAACCTCCTCGATCGAGGCAGGCTCCAAAGGCATCAGGTAAATGTTGTCCGCCACAACCGGGTCGGTCATGATCGTCGCCGGATTGGAATTGATCAGGGTAACCTCGATGCCTTCTTCGCGAAGAGAACGGGATGCCTGCGAACCAGAATAGTCGAATTCACAGGCTTGTCCGATGACAATGGGTCCACTTCCAATGATGAGGACGGACTTGATGCTCGTGTCTTTCGGCATTTTTTTTTTCCGGAAGGCAACGATGCCTTCGGGGAAAACCGGGCCAAAACTACCGCTCTCCTTCCACTCCCACACGCTGCGTTTTTCCACAGACTATCCCCGTGTTTATGCAAAAATCCTTGCCTCAACTTCGCACCATGAACCTCCCACCGGATTCAAAGCCCAAAAACCTGCCCTCCGAGGTGCGGCGGCAGGTCTTTTCTCGCGGCGAAATCCAATTGGAATACACGCTTTGGATGCCCCCGAGCGGAGGAAAAAAAGTCAATATTGCCCTTCACGGATTTAGCCGGCCGATGGAAGACATGTTGGCAGCACGGCCGCTTTTGCAAGAGAATGCCGGCCTGCTGATGGTGCATCTGGCCGCACACGGACAGTCCTCTGGCCACCATAGACCGCTCGAGCCAATCGAATGGTACATGGCAATGGATGCACTCATGGAATCGGAGGGCCTCGAATTCAACGGAACGCTCATCGGGTACAGCATCGGTGGCCGCATCGCCCTTCATTGGTGGACCCTGCAACCTGAGCGCTTTTCCCGAGTCACGTTGCTCGCCCCCGATGGCCTGGTCAAGAACTTTGGCTACCGCTGTGCGGTCGATACCCTGATCGGCCGGGCCTGGCTCGGACAAAGTGAACGTCAGCGAGAGGGCCTTGTCAGCGTGGGGACATGGCTTCACAATAAAAGACTTCTGCCCGACCATTTTTACCAGTTCTCCATGTTCCATTTAGAAACCCGGGAAATGTGGTCCATGGTCGTCGATTGCTGGTTGTCTCTTCGCCGATTCTGGCCCCCAACAGGCCAAGCCATGAAACGAATCGCCACTGCGCATCCGAATGTGCTGGAAGCGCATTTTGGAGAAAGAGACAGGGTGATTCTGCCCGCCAATGCCCGAAAATTAGACGGCGTGTGCACCGTTCATTTCCATCCCTGCGGCCATGGAATGTTGAAGCCCGACATCATCAGTCGCGTCGCTGCCCCATCTTCGGAGTCGTGAACCAGCATCCACTGAACATCCCCTCACCGCGTTGGATTTCCGCTTTAGAAGCCGACCGCGCATCAGGCCGCAAGCGATTGGCTGTACTGGTGGACCCCGACCACGCAAAGTCACCGGACACCCTTAACTGGATTCAGGACCCGGCCTTCTCCATCGTGCACACAGTCTTGCTCGGAGGCAGCCTTGTGACAGAGGGCTCTATGGACCACACTGCACAACTTATCCGAGATCGCACAGAGAGGCCCATTGTCCTTTTCCCAGGCTCACCCAATCAATTGACAGCGAACGCGGACGCGTTGCTGTTCCTGTCGGTCATCAGCGGCCGCAACCCGGATGCCCTCATTGGCAAACACGTAGAGTCCGCACACCGCGTCCGAGCATTGGGACTGGACCCCGTCGGCTGCGGCTACATTCTGATAGACGGCGGTAAGACCACCACTGCGCATTACATGAGTGGCAGCCTGCCCATCCCCGCAGACAAACCTGACATTGCTGCAGCGACTGCCCTTGCAGGCCATTGTCTCGGCATGCAGTGCATGTACTTGGACACAGGCAGTGGGGCAGACCAACCGGTCCCTGCAGACATGATTGCCGCAGTTCGGGACACCGTGCCGTGCCCCATCATTGTCGGCGGCGGACTCCGGACACCCGACGCCGTGATGGACGCCTGGGCGGCCGGAGCCGATTTGGCCGTGGTGGGTTCGGCCATTGAACGCGAGCCCGAGTTCCTTCGGGCCTTCGCCGCCACCAACGCATCAGCCTAGACTGATTTCACCCGGTCAGAAATGGTAGGTCAGCGCCAAGTTGTAATGACGACCAGCTTGCGGGTAGTAAAAGTTTTCCAGCGCGTAAAAGTCCGGGCCTGCTGAATAACTGTAGGTGTAGCCATTTGCACTGTACTTCGCATCTAAGGCGTTTTCCACCCAAAAATCCAAGCGGGTGCGGTCCAAGACCTTGCCGTCTTTCACCGTGGGCAAGTGCAGGCTCGCTCGGAGCTGTGACACCGTGTAGGCCGGCAAGATGGCCGCCTTGCCTGTGTTGTCCATGAATTGGTCACTGACGTGCTGGGTTGCCCATTCAATATCAAAAGCCAAGTCCGATTGTGCATCGGGGCGCACGGCGTGCCACAACACTTGACCCCCCCACAACACGCGAGGACTGAAGGCAATCTCAGTATTCTCGTGTTCGATCTCAATCACATTGTATTCATCAAAATTCACCCCGTAGTCATAAATCACCTCGGTAAACTGGTCGATGCGACTGCGAGAGAGTGTCGCCTGAGCCCCAATCTCAAATGCGTCTGAAACCTGCCAGCCCAGCTCCATCTCCAATCCCGTGCGACTGCTCTTTGGCACATTCTGCCTGATGGCAGCACCGACATCGTTGAGTGCTCCAGTTGGAATCAATTGATCCGTGTACGCCATGTGATAAGCGGTCAACCCCAGTGCATAGGATTCGACATTGCGGCGCCAACCCAGTTCAAAGTCCACCAACCGCTCTGCGCGGTCCGCAAAGCCAGCCGGTGCATCCACAAAGTCCGCACGTCCGGGTTCCTTGTGCGCAACAGCAGCAGAGAAAAACACCCGATCGGCGTCACTGATACGGTAATCCAACCCCAATTTGGGATTGAGAAAATCAAATGTGGCGCTATCGACAGGGACATCGATTACCTGCTGGTCGTTGTCTGTTCCATCGGCCTCGTAACGGATGCCGCGATACTGCAACTCAGCTTGAGCTTGCAATCGACCGTCTTTGGAACGCTGGACAAAGCGTGCAAACACATTGCGGTCAAACTTAAGTCCATCGTTCTGGTAGTAATTGAAGTTTGGCGTTCCAGCAGTCGAGGCATTCTGCGCCCAAATCAGTTCGCCAAAGTGTCCACCCTCATAGCGACTTGATGCTGCTCCCAAAGTGAGGGCTGCCCTCGCCCATTGGCGCTCAGCGCCAACCATGGCCCCGTAGAAATCATTGTCCAGCCATCGCCTGCGAACCAAATCGGTCTCCGAAATAGTGTCATTGCCGACAACCACGTCAGGCAACAGGTAGTTGGCCAACGCGTCACCCGTTCTGAACTGTTCGTAATATCCCTCACCATGGGTGAAGTGTCCCGTGGCTGAAAGACGCCAATCTCCGACGCGATGCTCCATGTGCAATTGCTGGTGGTCTTGACCGTAATTGTCAACTTCGTCCTCGTAGGTGTAGTAGTTGGCTTGGCGGCCATATTGAATCAGGTCGTCAATCTGCTCCTGAGAATAATAGTTTGCTTGTCCCCAAGCTTGAATCTCATCCGCCGTTCCATCCAGCGCGACTTCAGGCACGCCCCACCAGCTTTGGTAGGTTCGCTCACGGCCACTCAAAATCGTGTAGGTCATTCCGCCGCCATCCCAAGCGCGATTCAAAGCGAATTGGAAACTCTGGAGGTCACTGGACGCCCGGTCGACCCATCCGTCGCTGTCCACAGTACTGACTCGACCTTCAGCAGCCCAGCCACTTTTTGTTCGTCCGCTGCTCCACATGAGGTTGGTGCGAAANGTGTTGAAGCTGCCACCGCCGANCATCATAGAGCCACCGGCCTCCTCGGCCATGCCCANGGTGTTGAGGGAAATNGTGGCCCCAAAGGCGCCAGCCCCNAGNGTNGATGTTCCCACACCCCGCTGGACNTGGATGTCGTCCGTGCNGCTGGCCAAGTCGGGCATGTTGACCCAAAAGACCCCCTGCGACTCACTGTCATTGATTGGAATGCCGTTGAGCGTGACGTTGATGCGGGTGGGATCCGTACCCCGAATGCGAAGTCCCGTATACCCCACACCAGCGCCGGCGTCCGAGGTTACCACCACGGAGGGCGTGTAGCGCAGGATATAGGGTAAATCTTGGCCCGTATTGCGGTCAGCGATTTGCTCGGCATCCAAGGTTTCCGCCGCAAACGGAGCGCGCTCAGTTGCGCGAACTGCGGTCACAGCTGCGGGCTCAAGAAATCGAGAAATTGTATCGGTCCGGAGCAGATTTGACCCAGAAATCGGACCCTGGCCTAGGCCGACAAAGGGCACAAAAAACAAGAATAAAAGTGTGGTATAGCGCATGGCGTTTCAGTTGTGGCCACGCAGGAATCCCGATAAACGGACCCAACCGCTTACGCGGTGTTTCGCTTCCTTCCCGGCATGACCCGGGCAGGTTCTGAGGGTGTGATCTCAGCCTTTCGGCACCCCTGCGGACAGGGACAAAACTAATCGCGCACCCTCAATGTTCAATTCACTCTCGCTCGCATCCGTTGAAGACAGATTTACTTTTGCAACATGGCCCATGCTCCACTCCCGGAATCACCATTGGATCTCCAATCGGTCCTCAATCACGCGCTGGGGGTAGTGCGAACGGCAGCAGCAGAACTGGCCCGCTTGTCCCACACCGATTTGAAAGTCGAATACAAAAGGGACGGCTCACCGGTGACCAATGCCGATCACGCCAGCCACGACATTATCGCAAAAGGGCTGTCGGGCCTCGGTATCCCCGTGGTCAGCGAAGAAGGCGGCCGCACCCCCCATGAAGAACGGAAGACCTGGTCAAGGATGTGGTTGGTCGACCCCCTGGACGGCACAGGGTCCTTCATTCGCATGCGGTCGGGCTACGCCATCAACATTGCCTTGATTGAGAGCGATGGCCACGACTGGCATCCCATCCTCGGCATTGTCGCCTTGCCCGACCTCGACCGGATCTACTTCGGGGGAAATGGCTTAGGAACGTGGAAAGCGAGAATCGACGACTCAGCCCGTCCTCCCCGGGCCATCAGTGCCGATGAAGATGTCGCACCACCATACAGCCTGCTCATCAGCTGGAACGAGCCCAGCACACTCAACGACCTAGTCGCCGGAGCCGTCGATCCTGCCCAGGTGCGGATGCGGCCAGTCAGTGGTGCTGCCAAATTCTGCCTCGTCGCCGAAGGCAAGGCCGACCTGCACGCCCGGTCTACTGGCTATTTCGAATGGGACTGCGCAGCCGGGGACGCCCTCTTTCGCTCCCAAGGCCTCGCCGTTCGGGACATCGTCACGGGCCGACCCCTGACCTACAACGGACCCAATCTGCGCGTGGGCGGCCTGATTGCGTCGCGCCTCCCCACCTGATCTGGTCAGGCACCCTGTCCCCCTCGTTGCCCTCCAGCGCGGTACGGCCCCTCGTCGAATTCCTCGACCATATTGCGGTAGTTGCTGTAGCGCTCGTCGTCCACCGCTCCATTCTCCAACGCCCGCCTTACGGCACAACCCGGTTCATCGAGGTGGCGACAGTTATGAAATTTGCAGTCGGGCAACAACCGAAACATTTCGGGAAAATGATGATGGAGCGTCTCCTTTTCGATCCTCACCAGACCAAACCCCTTGATTCCGGGCGTATCGATGATGAAGCCACCATCCTCCCCCGGCAGGGGAAACATCTCCGCGAAGGTGGTCGTATGCCGGCCCTTGTCGTGGACCTCTGACACCTCAGCGGTCTTCTGCTCCAGACCTGGAATGAGGACATTGAGCAGCGTTGACTTCCCGACCCCACTGTGTCCGCTGACGAGGTGAATCCCCCCCTTCATTCGGTCACGCACCTCTTCCAAACCGATGCCCTCTGTGGCAGAAATCGGCAAGCACTCATAACCAGCTTCGCTGTACATGGTCATCCAAGAAGCCAGCAGATCCTTCGCCTCTTCGCCGAGCTGGAGCAGCACGTCGACCTTATTGAACAAGAGCGTCGTCGGCACCCCGTAGGCCTCTGCCGTCACGAGAAACCGATCCACAAACCCGCTGCTGGTGTTGGGCTCAACCAAGGTCACAACGAGCCATGCCCGGTCGAGGTTGGCCGCCACCACATGGGCCTCATGACTAAGGTTCACGCTTCGGCGGATGATGCGGTTCCGGCGCGGCGAAATCGCTGTAATCACCCCGGTTCCATCCTCCTCCTCGGTCCACGTCACGTGGTCCCCGACAGCAATGGGGTTGGTCGTGCGCAGGCCCTCCATTCGGAACTTACCCCGAAGTCGGCACTCCACGCGCCGTCCATCAGGCGCCTGGACTTCCGCCCATTTGCCTGTCGACCTGAACACGGTGCCTTCATGGCGTTCCTCCATGGGCGCAAGATCGCCCAAGTGCAACCTAACTTGCACTCTATGCTTCTCGAGGTTCACAGCATCACCAAGCATTATGGCCCGCAAAAGGCCTTGGCCGGGGTTACCCTGTCAGTTCCCAAGGGGCAAATCGTAGGACTTCTGGGCCCCAACGGCGCAGGAAAATCCACCCTCATGAAGTCCATTCTGGGCTATTTGCCCACAGATGAGGGGACCATTCACTTCGACGGCATCGACGTGCGCGAGGGCGGCGATGCCATGCGCCACCGCATGGGCTACCTGCCCGAACACAATCCGCTATATCCCGAAATGTATGTGCGGGAGTTCTTGGATTTCATCGCGGGTCTTCACGGGTTTAACACCCGCAGTGCCCGCGCCGAAAAGGTCCGCCAAACCATCGAGCGCGTCGGCCTCACACAAGAAGCACACAAGCCCATCTCCGCGCTTTCCAAAGGCTACAAGCAGCGGGTCGGCCTGGCCCAAGCCATCCTACACGACCCTGAGCTGCTCATCTTGGACGAGCCCACCTCAGGCCTTGACCCACTGCAGCTAAAAGAAATCCGCGCCCTCATCAAGTCCTTTGGCCAATCCCGCACCGTCATCCTCTCCACGCATATTTTGCAGGAGGTGGAGGCCATGTGCGACCGCGTCGTCATCATCAACCAAGGCCGCATCGTAGAAGACGCCCCCCTCGTCGACCTCATCGCCCAAGGCGGCCTCGAGCAGGCCTTCGACACCCTCGCTGGCTGAACTGATGGAGCTGTTCTCTTCGAGGTAGACCGAGTTAAGCCCACCTCTTCACACCCAATCATTCTTAACCCGAAGGAACCCGCACACGGCCACGGAGGCAAAACCATTCCGCCAACGGCTCCTGCGCCACTCGCTGCCCTTTATTTTTAAAATCATAACCAACACAGGCCGTGCTGTTCAATAGCCCCGAGTTTCTGCTCTTTCTGCCGATCGTCTTTGGGCTGTATTGGTTTGTAGCTCAGCGCAACCTCAAGGCGCAGAACCTCTTGCTGCTAGTCGCCTCCTATGTCTTCTACGGATGGTGGGACTGGCGATTCCTCGGACTCATCGCCCTTTCTACCGTTGTCGACTTTCTGGTTGGCATCCGCATTGAAGAAGCGCCCGACAAGGCGCGGAAGAAACGATGGCTGTGGGTCTCCCTAGCGGTCAACCTCGGCATCCTCGGCTACTTCAAGTACGCCAATTTCTTCATCGAGAACTGGATCACGGCTTGGGACTCCCTCGGCGTCGCCATGCACGCCTCCACCCTCCAAATCATCCTGCCTGTCGGCATCTCCTTCTACACCTTCCAGACCCTCTCCTACTCCATCGACATCTACCGCGGTAACCTCAAGGCCACCCGTGACCCCGTTGCCTTTGGCGCGTTCGTCTCGTTCTTTCCACAACTTGTAGCGGGCCCCATTGAACGCGCAACCAACCTCCTGCCCCAAATCACCTCCCGCCGAGAGTTCACCTACGAACAAGGGCGAGATGGCATGCGCCTCATCCTCTGGGGCATGTTCAAGAAGGTCGTGGTCGCAGACTCCTGCGCGCCCTATGTCGACATGTGCTTTGACAATCCTGAGGCGTTCTCCGGCTCGACACTCATCCTCGGGGCCATCCTCTTCTCATTCCAGATTTACGGGGACTTCTCCGGGTACTCCGACATCGCCATAGGCACCGCCAAGCTCTTCGGGTTCGAGCTGATGACCAACTTCAAGTCCCCCTACTTCTCCCGCGACATCGCCGAGTTCTGGAGGCGCTGGCACATCTCCCTCTCCACCTGGTTCCGCGACTACCTCTATATCCCCCTCGGCGGTTCCCGCGTCTCCAAGCCCAAAGCCATCCGCAACGTCTTCATCATCTTCCTCGTCTCTGGGTTCTGGCACGGGGCCAATTGGACCTTTATCGTCTGGGGTGGCATCCACGCACTGCTCTTCATCCCCCTCTTCCTCAGGGGTACCAACCGCAAAAACACAACCGATATCGTCGCTAAAGGAAAGTGGCTACCATCGCCAAAGGAACTACTCCAAATGGGA
>PBIE01000019.1 GCA_002720375.1 Crocinitomicaceae bacterium
GAGCGCTTGTCCCTCATCGTGACCGGACAGACTCGACCGGAAAGCTGGAAGGGTTCGGGAACGGATGGCTTTTCCTTTTTGAAGGGGGCGGTCGACGCCTTGCTCACGCGTTGTGGATTGGACCATGCCAAGCGGAAAGCCCTCCCTTGTGACGGGCTATTTCGCGAGGGCCTCACCTTGTCGGCCAAGGGGGGATTTTCGGCCCGAACAGGACAGGTCCACCCCAGTGTTGCGCGAACCTTTGGTGTGGAAGAGGCTGTGTTCTTTGCTGACCTTTCTGTGCCCCAACTCTTAAATGGCGTGGCGAGGACCCGTGTCACCTCCTCTGATCTGCCGCGTTTCCCCTGGGTTAGGCGAGACTTGAGTCTTGTGGTGCCCTCTGGGATAACCTATGCCCAGATGGAAGAGGTCGTCCGACAGACAGGAGGGAAACTCCTCAAGGAGGTGAACCTCTTCGATGTTTACACAGACGAAACAGCGGGCACCACTTCATATGCGTTGTCTTTGAAGCTCCAGGACGAAAACAAAACCCTGAATGAAAAGGCAATTGACAAAACCGTTCACCGCGTTCGCGAGCAACTCTCGCAACAACTCGGTGTCACCCTTCGTTAATTGGCTCGCCGAACTCCCCCCCACTTCGCTATACCCCGATCCGCATCGCAATGGATTTATACGCTGCTGCACCCGTTCGGGCGCTGGGCAATGAGGACCTGGCACCGAATCGACGTTGAGGGACTGGAGCATGTGGCGGCCCATGACGGTGACTCAGGGCCTGCCAGGTTGCTTTTCTCCGCCCACCAGAATGGACTGACAGACCCCGTTTTGGCCTGTGTAACACTGCCTCAACAACTGCACTACTTCACCCGTGCAGACGTCTTCACCAACCCGATTGCCCGGTACTTCATCCTCCGGCTCAACATGATGCCGGTGTTCCGGCCCATCGACCGCACACCTGACATGGTGGAGCGCAACAGAACCACCTTCGATGCAGCTCACCAGCGTCTGGATGCTGGCGCCGCCTGCGGCATCTTCCCTGAGGCCAGCCAATTGGACGAGCGGCGCACCCGCCGCTTCAAGCACGGATCGGCCCGCTTTATACTGAGTGCTTTGGGTCGGCCGGCAGTGAAAGCACGTGGTCTTGAGGTTATCCCCATGGCCTTCGATTTCGAGCGGTATGAGGGCTACCGGAGCAAGGCAAGAATCCGCATCGCACAGCCCCTAGACCTCTCTGAACTCCCTGAGGGTTCTGACGATGCCGGGCCCAATCGGATGCGCTTGAGCGAGCAGATGAGAGAGGCCATGGTGGACTTGTCCGTGGAACTTGTGAAAGGGGATCACTATGATGCACACCTGGCCCTTTGCCGATATGCTGAGGGCAGAACGGGAACCAGACCCGATGCCGCTTGGCTTGCCGAACGGGGGCAAGCCTTGGTCAATGCTGGAGAAGATTCCCTGATTGGTTTTCGCGACCTGATTGCATCGGGAATTTCACACCCCCGCCGTGGAGACGGGTTCGCTGCGATTGGAAGATTGCATGCCCACGGGCCAACCCGCCTGACCCCGTTGGCCTTGCGGCTGCCAGCATGGGTCATATTTAGGTTGACAGCGGGTTGGTGGCCCAGGCTCTTGGAACCCATAATGGCCAAACGCATCAAACAAGTGGGCTTCCGAACCACGGGCTCAATTCCCGCCGCGATGATGGCCATCCTCTTGACATGGCTGACCATTGGCGCCTTGGTCATAGCCTGGACCACAGAGCCGATTCTGGGGTTGTTGACTCTTCCCTTTCTCAGAATTTGTCAAGCTGTGGCCATGCCCTTTGAAGACGCGTGGATAGACCGTCTGGAAGAGCGGCGAGCACATCGATTCACAGATAATTCTTGGATTAATAAATGGGCTAAAGCCTCGGATTAAACGGCTATTGAAAAAGGCCGAAATCCTAGGCTGGGCTGTCCTCTCCTGTACCCGTCGCATCACATGTTTCATTGTTAACTTGACCCATCACTTCTGCACCAAAACACCATGGATAAGAAGAAGATTCTCGTTGTTGACGATGAGGCAGACATCTTAGAAATTGTCCAATACAACCTTGAAAAAGGCGACTTCGATGTCAGCACTGCCTCCAATGGCATAGAAGCCATCGAGATTGCCGCTGAATGGCACCCCGACCTCATTCTTCTCGACGTCATGATGCCGGAAATGGACGGTATGGAAACCTGCTCGCGCATGCGGAGCAACGCCGAGCTAGAAAGCACTGTGATTGCATTTCTGACAGCCCGCGGCGAGGATTACAGCCAGATTGCGGGTTTTGAATCGGGAGCCGATGACTACATCACGAAGCCGATCAAACCGAGGGTTCTGCTAAGTCGAATCAAGGCCTTGCTCCGCAGAGGCACCGTAACGAAGACATCCAATCAGGTGTTCAGCAGCAAGACGATCACGATTGATAGGGACCGGTATGTGGTGATTCAACACGGCAATGAGATGAATCTGCCCAAAAAAGAGTTTGAACTGCTGTCGCTTCTGGTCTCACAACCGGGCAAGGTGTTCTCACGAAGTTCCATTCTCTCTCAAGTTTGGGGCAGTCAAGTTGTAGTGGGAGACCGAACCATTGACGTGCACATTCGCAAGCTTCGGGAAAAGCTGGGAGACCATCACTTCAAAACAGTGAAGGGCGTTGGATACAAGTTTGCCGAAGAATGAGTGTCATGACACCCCGGGGGGTTGCCATCGCATCTGCATTGGTCATCACCCTACTCGGCACCGGCATGTTTGCCCTTGTGCTCACCCTCTATGATGTGCATGCTCCCATTCAGGCATACGCCTTGGTTTGCCTGAGCATGTTCATGTTGTCGATCGCCGTCACGTATTCAACCATTGAACGTTTCATCTATCAAAAGGTCCGAATCATCTACAAAAACATCCACCGATTCAAGAGAACCAAAGAGCGAGCCAAAGACCTGAGGATGGATGAAGACGTCATGGACAAGGTCCAACAGGACGTCATGGGCTGGGCCCAAGAGAGGGTTCAAGAGATTTCCCAGCTCAAGGAGCAAGAGAGCTTTAGAAAAGAGTTCATTGGCAACCTCGCTCATGAACTCAAAACACCAGTATTCAACATTCAAGGCTACATCCTGACCTTGCTCGAAGGGGCACTAGAGGACCCTGATCACAATAGAAAATTCCTGATTAAAGCAGCCAAAAATGTCGATCGAATGGCCGGTTTGATTGACGATTTGGACGTGATAACGAAAATTGAAGGTGGGTCCTTAGAACTGGACCTCAGAAAATTCAACCTCACCACACTGGTCGTCGACGTCGTAGATCAGCTCGAACAGAAAGCAAAACGGTCCGGTATCGATGTCCAATTTCTTGATGAAGCCCGTCGAAATGTGGAGGTCATCGGGGACGCAAAAAAAATTGAGCAGGTGGTCACAAATCTCGTTTCAAACAGCCTTCGTTACGGCAAAGAAGGAGGTGAAACGCAAGTCCGCTTCTATGATATGGACGAGCAAATGCTCGTGGAAATTGCCGATGACGGCATTGGCATGTCAGAAGAGCACCTTCCTCGGATTTTTGAACGCTTTTACCGTGTGGACAAAAGCAGATCCAGAAATGCAGGTGGTAGTGGGCTGGGCCTGTCGATTGTAAAGCACATCATCGAGGCCCACGGTCAAACCATATCTGTGCGATCCACACCTGAAAAGGGATCCACTTTCGCCTTTACAATGAAAAAGGCTTAGTCAAGCCTGCATCATTCCCGTGCCCTCCCCATTGATAAAGGGGTTTGAGGCGCGCTCCTCTCCAATCGTCGTCATTGGACCATGGCCTGGCCAGACCTCCATGCCACCAGGCATAGTGTACAATACAGATTGGATGCTGTTCACCAGTGTTGGGGCATCCCCCCCTGGCAAGTCCGTCCGACCCACACTCCCGCGAAACAAAACATCGCCTCCAACCAGCCGATTGCCCTCCTCATCCACAAATACTACATGGCCCGGGGCATGGCCTGGCGTCCAACGGATGGTCAACCTCAGGTCGCCAAAAACCAAGCAATCCCCATCCACAAGTGAATCGGGATGTAAATCGGGCAACGGGTCCATTGGAACCCCATAAAGCTCGGCAGCCTTTGGTGCCATGGAATAAGTGACTTGGTCTTCGCAATGTACCCTGGGAAGGAGCCCATATCGCGCTTTCATTCCAGCACAACCTAAGACGTGATCCAGGTGAGCGTGGGTGAGCAAAAGGGCCCGCGGCGTCCATCCGCGCCGATTGAGTTCCTCCTCGAATTGCTTCCACTCTTCAGGGGAGGACATGCCTGGATCAAATACGATGGCCCCCTTTGCCCCATCGTGCAAAACGATGGTGTTTTCAGAAAAAGCGTTGAATGCCATCGATATCATGACCGCAAGTTGACCCAAAGGGAACAAACGGTTGCGAGCATTCGTACTTTGCCTGTGATGTCGGCCGTCGGGACCCGGAAAGGCAGCCTCTGGCTGTTGTTCACCTTGCTCATCTGGAGCAAGGCAAACGCCCAATTTCACAATGGTCTCGACATGGCCTTTGGTCAACAACGGGTTCAGTACAGGGCCTTCGATTGGCAATACCTAGAAAAAGACCCATTCCAAGTCCAATTCTACCAAGGCGGAAGAAAACTAGCAGAACACGCCCTCTTCAGCCTTCTGTCGGATTTGCCGTCGTCTGAAGCCGACTTTCAAATGAGACTAGGGGAGGGTGTTCAAGTGCTGGTCTACAACAAGCATGCGGATTTCCGACAGAGCAACATCGGCATCAACGGCACGGCGGGAAGCAATATAGGAGGCACCACCACTATACATGGCCGGAAACTTTTTGCTTGGTTTGACGGGGACCGAAGCGCATTCAGAAGGCAACTTCGGTCGGGCTTGAACCGCGTGATGGTCCGGCAATTCCTATATGGAGAGGACTGGAAAGATGTGGTCAAAAACACACAGCTATACGAGCTTCCTCAGTGGATGGAAGACGGCATGGTTGGCGCCTTGTCTGGCCCCATGGCCCCTGCAGACCTCACCCATTTAAATGATCTGATAGGACGGGACGGCATCAGGGCGGTCCAAGTGCTGAATCAAAATGATGCTCGCATCGCTGGAGAAGCCGTTTGGCATTTCATTTTGGAAACCTTTGGTCGACAAGCTGTCGTGGATGTGCTCAGCGGTTTCAGAGCAGGGAGAACACTGGATGCTGGATTTCGTCGTATTGGATTTGACCTCGAGGGGATTTTGTCTGCGGCCCAGGCCCAATTGTTGCTCCGGGCATTCTCTCCTGAGGCAGCTGGTTTCGCGGCACAGGCGAGTACATCGATTCTGCTCGAGGCCCAACCGGTCCGGGAAAAAGCCAAGCAGCTCGGCGACGTGCCACATCGCGCTGCGCGCAAATACAAGCACCGTCGGTTCGCCACCTCAGCAGATGGACAATGGACGGCATGGGCAACCGACGAGCGAGGCCAGGTTCGAATATGGGCATCTGATGGTCGTCGCAAACGCTGTTTGGCCCGCTATGACCACAAGCTCGACCGCATCGTCGATCCGACTTACCCCGTTCTCGCATGGCATCCCTCCGCCCCCATCCTTGCTCACATCCATGAAGAAAAGGGACGGGTGTTTCTAACCACAACCAATTTGGAATCAAAAGAAAGTGCAGAGCGTGAATTGTTCAGAATTGAAAAGGTCATCCATATCGATTGGTCACCGGACGGACGAAATATTGCCTTTGGCGGGGTTCGCGCTGGACAATCCGACGTTTACGTTTACAACACGTTGGCTGGCTCCCAAGTCGCCTTGTGGGAAGACCCTTGGGATGACCTCCAACCAGATTGGCTGCCCGATGGGTCTGGGCTTGTTTTCAGTAGCAATCGCCCTGACGGCTGGGACACCTTGCCCCCGTGGCCCGTTCCCGTCTCCCGCGATTTATGGCTCTTCAGCATAGAAGAAAAGCGCTTTGAAAGAATCACGGATACACCACAAGCCGATGAAGTTCAGCCCCAGTCTCTGGGTTCTGGGCGCTTTGCCTACCGGAAATCCCAAGAGCTGAGCACGCTTTCTCTGGCCATCCGGGACAGCGCCATCCTCCGCGTGGACACAGCGGTCCACTATCGCTACTTCACCCGAACGACTCCCTGGCTAAAATTGGACCGTCCCGCCCTGTCTTTTTCCATTCAGCAGGGAAGCGAAGTCTGTGGTGCACACACCCTCAAGAAGGGCCGTGCGGTCTGGACGTTAATGTCCCTGCCCGCAACTCCTGGGGCGAGTTCAATCGCCGAACCTAAGCTTGTAGAAACCATCACCAACCAAGAAGATCTGGATTACTTGCCCGACGCAACGCCGAATCTTCTGCCGGGTCAAGTGGA
Organism: Crocinitomicaceae bacterium; assembly: GCA_002720375.1. GTDB lineage: Bacteria > Bacteroidota > Bacteroidia > Flavobacteriales_D > Sanyastnellaceae > UBA8752. The sequence goes on from PBIE01000019.1 coordinate 6,386, forward strand.
CTTTCGAAACTACACCTTTGAGTCAGAGCGCTCCGTCGAGATGGAACCCATCCCAGAACAGTCCGAGGCTTCCGGGATCTACAATAATCCAATACGATACTCTGCGCCTTTGCTGGATATCCCCACACCACTGCCCTACCGAACAAATTATGCAGTGGACGAAATCTTGAGTCAGGTGGACAACACCTTTGCCACTTCATTTTATCAGCCCTTTTCGGGACCTGGGTCTAGCTTTCCGGGCTTGAGCGGGCTGATCAAAATCGGGGCATCAGATCTACACGAAAACCGCAAATGGGTTGGGGGGGTCCGTCTCGCGGGGAGCCTGGAAAACTCAACTTTCCTGATAAGCCACCAAGACCTAGAGCGCAAGGTGGACAGACAATGGATTATCGAACGGCAAGGCAATGAACGCTTGAACCCTGACCTCGACGCCCTGACCCGGACCCACACCCACGCGGTACACTATCGGCGAACAGTGCCCTTTAGCGAAACAATGAGTCTGCGGGCACAATTGACCTACCGACTCGACCGCACATCCCTGCTGGCGACCGACCCATTCAATGCCAGTCGAGATGACCTTTTCTCCCAAGGCATCGGCGGGACTGTGAGCTGGGTGTTTGACGACAGCCGCATTCTGGCACTCAACATCCGAAATGGAACCCGCACCAAGGCCTGGTTTGAAATGCTGGCACCCCCTGATGGAGAAGGAGACATGCTGCTCGTTGCCGGCTTCGATGCGCGACGCTACATCCCTATATATCAGCGCGTCACTCTTTGTCTTCGCGCTGCAGGAAACTCCTCATTCGGAGACCGCAAACTCATCCATTACCTAGGGGGCGTCCAGCAGGCCTTGGTTCCCACCGTTGACGGCGCGATGCCTCTGCCAGATGGAGAGTTTGCCTATCAGACTGCGGTCACCCCGATGCGGGGATTCGTGAGAAATGCACGAAACGGGACGAGCTTCGCTATGGCCAATGCTGAACTGCGTGTGCCAGTGTTTGCCACACTTATGCCTAAGAAAACCCTCACACCCCTTATGGAACACTTCCAAGCGGTCGGGTTCTTCGACATCGGAAGTGCGTGGACCGGGTCTGACCCCTATGCAGATGAAAACGCCTTTAACAGCACGACCATCGAACAGTATCCGGTCAGCATTACGGTCGACAACAACCGAGAGCCCATCATTTGGAACTTTGGCTTTGGGGTCAGAACCGAATTGTTCGGTTATTTCGTTCGTGCCGATTGGGGATGGGGCGTCGACGACGGTCTGATTCTCGACCGGGTTTTCCAAATCTCCCTCACCACCGATTTCTAACGACGGCCTATGGACATGACCTCCCTCATCACCCTGTTGCTCATCGGGATGGCTGCCGGCCTCCTCAGTGGGTTCATCGGAATCGGCGGAGGCCTGCTCATCGTGCCCGCCCTTATTTACTTCATGGGGCTTTCCCAGATGGCCGCTCAAGGCACAAGTCTAGCCCTGATGCTTCCGCCTATTGGCGCTCTCGCGGTCATGAACTATTGGAAGGCGGGAGAAATAGATATTCAGGCAGCAGCAGTAATGGTTATAGCTTTTGTCGCAGGAGGTTACTTCGGTAGCCGCATCGCGCTGGCCCTTGACCCCCTCAAACTTCGCTTGGCTTTTGGCATTGTCATGCTCTTGGTGGCAATTCGAATGATCATCCAGACTTCACGCGCCCTGTGGGCCCCTTGATATGCTGAAGAACGCCATCCTCCAAGCAACCGAGCGCTCGGCCCTCGCTGTTCGTCAGCATCGCCGGCACCTTCATCGCCACCCGGAGCCCTCTTTCGCAGAAGTCCAATCTGGTGCCTATGTGTCTCAGTCCCTCTCCAAAATGGGAATTGAGCACACCACGGGGTGGTGCGCCAACCACGGTGCTGCAGGCATCGTCGCTCACCTTCATGGAACGGAACCGGGCAGCCAGTTTATCGCCCTTCGCGCGGACATGGACGCCTTGCCCATTCAAGAAGTCGATCGCCCGCATGCCAGTGCCGTCCAAGGTTGGATGCACGCCTGTGGTCACGATGCACACACTGCCTGCCTTTTGGGGGCGGCCGAGGTACTCCAGTCGACAACAGAACATTGGCAAGGCACTGTCCAACTGGTCTTCCAGCCAGGAGAGGAAATTCTACCTGGAGGGGCATCACTGATGGTCGCAGAAGGTGCCCTTGCCCAAGACGCCCCAATCTCTGGGCCCAGTGCAACAGAAGCACGTCTGGTTGACGGAATTATAGGACAGCATGTCTATCCCCAACTCGATTCCGGATGCGTGGGATTCAGAAGCGGGACCTATATGGCTGCTGCGGACGAAGTGCACATACGAATTCTGGGCAGTGGCGGACACGCAGCCCTGCCGCACCGCGCAGTCGATCCCGTCGTTGCCTCGGCCCACATCATCACAGCCCTTCAAACCGTGGTGAGCCGCAATTGCGATCCCACCCAACCCGCGGTGCTCACCTTTGGACGGGTTTCAGGAGGCCATGCGCGAAACATCATTCCAGACGAAGTCATTCTCGACGGTACCCTCCGCACCTATGACGAAGACACAGCGGCCGCGCTTCGCATTGCCATTCAACGCGTCGCTGCGTCGACAGCAGAAGCCCTCGGTGCGAAAGCAGAAGTGGATATCACCATTGGCTACCCGCCCGTCATCAACCACCCTGACCTGACGAACCGTTGTCGAAAACGCGCTGAAGAACTGCTCGGTTCAGACCGGGTCGTGGACCTTCCGTTGCGCATGACCGGTGAAGACTTCAGCTTCTACCAAAAAATGGTGCCCGGTTGTTTCTATCGGCTGGGAACCGGCGGGGATGGACCTGGCTGTCGTTCGGGATTGCACACGGCGTCATTCGATATCGATGAAGCGGCCCTGAAGACCGGGACGGCCATGATGGCATGGCTGGCGGTGACTAGTGGTGAAGAGTGAAGTGGGTTAGTTCGCGACCTCGCTCATGAATTTGATGCGCACCAAACGAATTTCCTCCTCACTATACGCATCCTCCATCTCTTCCAGCACCTCAGCCACAGACCCCTTTTCGCTCTCCATAAAGCACTCCCAAAGTTCCTCGATGCTCTCATCGTCCAGATACTCCTCGAGGACGTAATCCAAGCCAACCTTGGTTCCAGAGGCCACTATGGACTCAATGGATTCAAGCAGCTCCTCAACGGAACAGGATTGATCCGATGCAATGTCCTCCAAGGACATGCGCCGGTCCAACTTCTGGATGATGTTCACCTTGCCAGCATTTCTACCGGCCACACTGCGAACAATCAAATCTTCCATCCGCTCGATGCCTTCCGACTCGATGTGATTTTGAATCAATGCCAGGAAGGGCGCTCCAAACTTCCTCGCTTTGGAGGCCCCAACGCCATTTATTTTAAGAAGCTCGTCCTCATTGCACGGATAATGGGTGGCCATCTCCTCTAGGCTGGGGTCAGAAAAAATGACAAAGGGCGGAAGGGAAAGCCGAGCGCTTTCTGATTTACGGAGTGCCCCGAGCAAGTCAAGCAGGGGCTCATCGAGGGCAACCCCAGCTGCTGCGGGCTCCACAGAGCGCACTCGCATACCCCGGTCTTTGAACAGTGTGAATTCTCGAGGCTGTGCCAAGAAAGCCTCTCCATCTTCGGTAAGCGACAGCACACCGAACTCTTCCGTTTTTTTCTTGAGCAACCCCGCCAGAAATATCTGCCGAATTATCCCATCCCATGCCTCCTCGGGGGCCATACCGACCCCTTTCCCGACATAATCGGCGATCTTTTCGCCCCCGTAGGTCGACGTCTCTTGTGTCTCGTTGCCGAGTATAACATCGCGCAAGAATGCCCCCCTGTGGCGACCGCCGGTGGCCTGTACCAAATTCAGAATGAGCTCGACGTGGGCTTGGCCCTTGTACTGTTCTGGTGGATTTCGGGCATTGTCGTCCATATCCCATCCGGGACCGCTTAAAGGATCAAACTTCTCTCCGAAATACTGCAATAGGTATTGTCTCCGGGATGTGGGGGTTTCGGCATATCCGGCCACTTCCTGCAGAAGCTGTATTCCAATTTCACGCTCGGCAATGGGCTTTCCTGAAAGGAATTTCTCCATCTTCTCCATGTCCTGAAGTCCATAAAATGCGATGCAGTGCCCTTCCCCGCCATCGCGACCTGCCCGACCTGTCTCCTGATAGTAGGCCTCAAGCGACTTGGGCATGTCATAATGAATGACAAAGCGGACATCCGGCTTGTCGATGCCCATTCCAAATGCAATGGTGGCAACAATAACATCCACGTCCTGCATGAGGAACTCGTCCTGAATACGGGACCGTTGAGCAGAATCCATCCCCGCGTGGTAGGCAGCAGCACGAACACCATTGACCTTGAGTGTTTCTGCAATTTCCTCAACCTTCTTCCTGCTCAGACAATAGACGATACCCGACCTACCCTTGTTTTCCAGCGCGTGCTGTACCACCTGTCTCAGAGCATCCTCCTTTGGGCGAACCTCATAAAAGAGGTTGGGGCGATTGAAACTCGCCTTGTAGACATCTGCCTCCAGGATGCCAAGGTTCTTTTGGATATCGTGTTGGACTTTGGGCGTCGCCGTCGCAGTGAGCGCAATGACGGGGAAACTGCCTATGCCATTGATGATATCTCGAAGCCTCCGGTACTCGGGGCGGAAATCGTGACCCCATTCTGATATGCAGTGGGCCTCGTCGATGGCAAAGAAGCTCAACCGGACCGAACGCAAAAAGTTGGCGTTTTCTGTCTTATTCAGAGACTCGGGTGCCACATAGAGCAGTTTGGTCTTGCCTGTGGCTACAGCTTCTTTAACCCTGACGATTTCTGCTTTGCTGAGGGAGCTGTTGAGATAGTGTGCGATGTCGGGATCATCCGAATGACTTCGAATGGCATCGACTTGGTTCTTCATCAAGGCAATCAGTGGGCTGACCACAATGGCAGTGCCTTCTTGAACCAATGCCGGCAATTGGTAGCACAAGGACTTGCCTCCACCGGTAGGCATGATGACGAAAACATTCCTTCCGTCCATCAAGCTGCGCACCACTTTTTCTTGCTCTCCCTTGAATTTATGGAATCCAAAAAATCGCTCCAATCCCTCCTCTATGGAAGAACCCACAAGTGTTGAGGCGTTTACGAAAGGGTCAACAGGAGTCTCCATTTAACTTTGGTGTCATCAATATAGGCCACAAGGCCCGCTTCATTACCCCAATTCTCTCTGCGTTTTGCGAACAGTATCCACCAATTCGCCACTGCCCTCCCGAACTGACTCGGTGAGACAGGCCGCTTTGCGGACCCTTCGCCTTGAATCCGAAGCAATTGCGGGGCTTCAAGACCGGATAGGAGAAGACTTTGACAAAACGATTGACCTGATCCTCAAACAAAGAGAAGCAGGAGGTAAACTCGTCTTGTCTGGTATTGGAAAAAGTGCAGACGTGGCGAAAAAAACTGTGGCCACGCTCAACAGCACTGGTACACCCGCTGCCTTTCTCCACGCTGCGGATGCCCTGCATGGAGATTTGGGCATGGTCGGACCCAGTGACATTGTGGTGACCGTTTCAAAAAGTGGCGCCACCGCAGAACTGGTCCAATTGATTCCCCTACTTCAGGCGCGTAACATCGCCATGGTCGCGATGGTGGGGCGGAAAGACAGCCCTGTGGCCAAGGCTGCATTGCACGTGCTCGACGTTACGGTCGAGCAGGAGGCATGCCCGCACGACTTGGCTCCGACGGCCTCTTCTGCTGCTCAACTGGCCATGGGGGATGCTTTGGCCATGGCCTTAATGGAAGCGAGGGGATTCAGCAGTGAAGATTTTGCCCGACACCACCCAGGTGGAAGCCTCGGACGCCGACTTCTTCTCCGAATCGGCGATTTACTGCATCCAGACTCGGCAGTCTCCGTGGCGCCTGATTGCGGAATTAAGGACGTCGTGCCAGCGGTTTCTGCAGGTCGAGTTGGAGCCGTGGCCGTTTTGGGAACAGACCAAAGGCTGTTGGGAATCATCACAGATGGCGACCTTCGCCGGGCATTGGAAAGGGACCCAAACGAGTGGTCAGCACTCCACGCAGAATCGGTCATGAACACCACCCCCCAATGCCTGAATTGCGACACACTCGCAGTAGATGCACTGCAAAGACTTGAAACTGACCGCATATCCCAAATCGTCGTGACTCACGCTGGAGGCGCATTTCTAGGGTTTGTCCACCTTCATCAACTTATTGACGCCGGAATCCGCTGAGACCGAGAACAAGAAATGGCCGAAGCAGAGACACAGCAAGACATGGGGTTCATGGACCACCTCGAGGAATTGAGGCGGCGCTTGTTCTACGCCCTCGTGGGCATATTGGCTGCGGCCATTGTCCTCTTCGTGGCGAAAGACTGGGTCTTCGAGCGGTTGATTTTTGCTCCCCGCGATCCCAATTTTATCACCTTTCGGGCTTGGTGCGCTCTCAGCCATCTCACCGGAGCAGGTGACAGACTTTGCGTCACTGACATCCGCTATGAACTGATCACCACCACGATGTTGGGTAATTTTTCCGCTCACATTCTCGTCTCGGCAATCGGCGGTTTTATCGTGTCTTTCCCCCTAACATTTAGACAGATATGGCAATTTATTCGACCCGGGCTGCACGGTGAGGAGGCATCGGCGGTTCGCGGTGTGACCTGGGCGGCCAGCATTCTCTTCTTCGCAGGAGTGTGCTTTGGGTACTTCGTGATTGCCCCCTTGAGCTTGCAGTTTCTCGGCCATTATGAAATTGGTGACGTCGAGCCCAGAATCGCCCTGATGAGTTATCTGAAAACGGTAGCGAGCATTACCCTCGCTGCAGGACTCATTTTTCAGGTTCCCGTCCTGATGCACTTCCTAGCCAAAATGGGCCTTGTTACCCCGACAGGGCTTCGAAAATTTCGGAAACACACCTTAGTAGTCACACTGATTCTGGCCGCCATCATCACCCCGCCCGATCTGACAAGTCAGGTTCTGGTAGCCCTGCCCGTTCTCGGACTCTATGAAATCGGCATCCTTCAGGTAAAGCGCATCTTCAAACGTCAACAGGCCGAAGCCCGCGCAAACCCAACATCAGAAAGATGAAGTTAACCGCCCATGCCATCGTCAAACAGTATGGCCGTCGAAAGGTGGTCGACCAAGTTGGATTCGAAGTCGGAACGGGCGAGGTTGTTGGTCTGATGGGGCCCAATGGGGCCGGAAAAACGACTTCCTTCTACATGGTCACCGGCCTTGTTCAACCCGACGCAGGCAAGGTGACGTTGGAAGAGGACAATGGCTCCGTACTAGACATTACGCTCGAACCCATGTACAGAAGGGCTCAAATGGGAATCGGCTACTTGCCGCAGGAGGCCTCAGTGTTTCGTAAACTGAGTGTCGAGGACAACATCCTTGCCGTACTCGAACTCCACAGAAAGAACCCGGAGGACCGCAAGGAACGGCTGGAAGCCCTGCTCAATGAATTCGGACTGGTCAACGTCCGAAAGAACCGAGGCGACGTGCTCAGCGGCGGTGAAAAGAGAAGAACCGAAATCGCTCGGGCTCTTGCCGCCGACCCCCGATTCATTCTGCTCGATGAACCCTTTGCCGGGGTAGACCCCATCGCAGTTGAGGACATACAACAAATCGTCTCTCAACTCCGTACAAAAGGGATTGGCATTCTAATTACCGACCACAACGTGCAAGAAACCCTGCACATTACGGACCGGGCCTACCTTCTGTTTGAAGGGCGCATTCTCAAGGCTGGCACTGCAGAAGAATTGGCTGCTGACCCACAGGTGCGCAAGGTGTACCTGGGCCAAAACTTTGTGCTCAGAGGTCAGCAGTAAGCGCAGGTTTGGGTTTTTCGCTCAGGTGCGGCGGGCCATCATCTCGGCCACGTATTTGCCCACGATATCGAACTCGAGATTGACCCGGTCCCCGACGGCAATTCGGTGGAAACCCGTGTTCTCCCATGTGTAAGGAATGATGGTGACGGAAAACCCTTGGGGATTTGAGTCTACCACGGTCAGGGATACCCCATTAACGGTGATTGAGCCTTTCTGCACCGTCAAATGGTGCTCTGCCTCGCTGTGGGCAAAGTGAACATTCCAGGATCCTCCCCGCTCCTCAATTGCAGTCACAGTGGCTGTCGTATCGACATGGCCTTGAACAATGTGACCGTCGAGACGGTCTCCGATTTTGGAGCACCGCTCCAGATTGAGAACGTCACCAACAGAGCGCTCGCCAAGCTGGGTTCGCTGCAGCGTCTCCTCAACAGCCGTCACCGTGTAATGGTCACCTGAAACCTCGACGACCGTCAAGCACACCCCGTCGTGGGCGACGCTCTGATCCACTTTCAACTCGGAAGCGATGTCCGATGTCAGGGTGAAATGCCGGTTGGTCCCTTCTTCACGAAGGGTCTTCAATGTGCCAAGGGTCTCGATGATGCCAGTGAACATGGGGATTTCATTCTTCGCTTGAGTCCAACCCGCCGAGCAGTTGAAAGGTTCCCGAGAAGCGCTCGGAAACTGTGCCGGAAAGGCGCCGGGTATATGCAGTGCAAGTGTAGTGGTATGCTCCATCCGCGCAGATGCTTCCTGTTCTCTGATGCGTCCCCGGCCAATCCAGCTGGGGGTCTGCAGTGCGCCATACTTCTTCCCCCCAACGATTGAAGACACGGAAATCGACGCTGTCTACGAACTTCCAAGGAAAGGGCTGGAATCGATCGTTCAAACCGTCCAGGTTGGGAGTAAAGACGTTGGGCAAAAAATAAAACGGACAGTTGTCGGTGCACGTAGTGTCACCCCTGTCGCTTTCATTTTGCTGAAGCACACCTCCCGGTCCGGGCATCAGGCTGTCCAATGCCGTCATGGTCCAGCAGCCGGCGATGGACCCCCCAAGTTCATCTGCGCTGAGGACCAACACCGTGTCTCCATCCTCCTCCCACTCCATCAGGAATTCCAAGGCTCCTCCCAAGCTGTCACTTCGATACAAACGATAGCCCGTGATGTCCTCAGCACATGAAGAAGACCACCAACGAAGGCGAGCAACCTCCGCCGCACAATCTGCCTCCACCTCAAAAACAGGTGGGCAAGGAGGTTCTGTATCGTAGGGAGTAGCGCAGCGAATGGCACTCCAATTCTCAATTGGGTCCAGGATGTCTGAAGAGCCATAGGTGCCGATGGTTCGAACGCGATAACAAACTGGAATACCGTTGACCAACCCAGTATCGACAAAAAGAGGTTCTGCAACGGTATCCAAGAGAACAGAGACGCCATCGGGGAGGATGCGATGAAATACATAGGCCGTGTCAAACCAAGGCCGCCCCAGTGGGACCGAAAGGACCATGCTGTTGTCCGCAGGTCCCATTTGAAGCTCAGGGACCGGTGCCGGCGTGGAAACCCCTATGGCATCTTCGCCGCTCAAGGCGGTGACCCTGTATGTCCAAAGTGTTTCTTCAGAATTCACCCCCAGATGCACGTGCACGGTGTCGAGTACTACTAACGCGTCCGCAATGGGGCCCTCATGAATGAGCGACCATTCAGCCCCCGCTTGCGATTGGGCTTCCACTGTGTAACGATAAGGTCCAGGAAATGCCTCTGCGGTGTCGGCGTCCGTTGGGGGAGACCACCGCACCTCAATAGCCCCCGCAGCAACATCGCTGACCTCCACTGAAGCCCCGGTCATGACGGGGACCCCTTTGTCAATCTGAGCACAGGCCTCTGGACCAACTTTACTCCTCGATCCATCGGGCATGACCGCCACCACACGGTAACAATATGTGGCCCCAAAGCTGAGTGCTTCAGAATCGAGGTGGGCGTTGTTGCCCAGACCCTGTACTGTCGATATCAGGGTATATCCCGCGTCGACGGGCATGCCCACTTCACAAGGGTCTTGCTCGAGCTCCGCGGTGCCAATTCGTCGATACACCTCGTAACTGCCCAAATTCTGCATGGCCTCGGAATAACTGACCGCGCAAGGATGCACGCTCCAATCCACCTCCACAGCATTGCCGATGGGCTGGGCAGATGTGGACGCTACCGGCCGCGCCAAGACCCGAATTCTGACTGTCTCCAAGTCAGACAGGGGTACCGGATCAACGTCTGTGGCTTGGAAAACCAATTGATAAGGCGATTGCCGAACGGCATCGCATCCCGGCGTCCAATTGAATGTGCCCACGTCCGTCAATGGATTCCAACCGAAGTCAGCGTCTGGCTCAAAGTCCTCAAAAGGACCTCCGATTGCCGTAATGGTGAGGTTGTCCCCATTTGGGTCGGAGGCCGAGACAGTGAACATCAAAGTCTCGCCTTGGAGAATACAGGTGTCCGCCGGCACCGCCACAATAGGAGGTTGGTTGGGACAGGTCTCCACATTGATTTGCATATCGCGTATCACCTCGCCTACCATTCGCCATTGGGCTCCCACCCAACGCCATTCACGGATGCGAAGGGCCATGTTGTATTCGCCAGACAATCCAGGGGCATCCCAAACCACCGTACCGGACAGGGGTTCCACGTAAAAATCCCCTCCGGCACCTTCCACCTCGTTGGGCTGAACGAACCCCTCGATGGGTTGACAATCAAAGCCTGCGCAAGCAATGAGATCATAGCTGAGTGAATCCCCGTCGGGGTCGAATGCGCCCGGGTTGTGCTCCCATCGCTGCCCGATACATGCGTTTTCAATCGCTGGAGCAAGCAAAACGGGGCTGTCATTCTGGCCAGCCTCAGGATCGATAATCAGCTGGCTTGTGATGCAAAATGGCACATCAACTGAACTTGGGATGTTCAGGACCCCATCGTTGCGATTGGGGTCTTCAACCACCAGTGTGTAGATGCCTGGGCCCGAATAGGTGTGCACCCCCTTGTAGATATTCAGTCTCACCTCACCATCAATCAATTCCCCGGTCGGAAGCCCGCTGCCGCCAGCGTCCAGCGGACCATTGGTTCGAGGCAGGCTGTCCACAGGAGTTTCGTTGCCCTCGTCACCCCAGAGCAAAGACAGCCAAGGTCGATCAGCAACGACGCTGGACTTGGTGTAAGTGGTAATGGTCACCTCATACGTGGTGCCCTCGAGATGCCGATAGGTGACCTCCCCTGCCCGGTTGTGGGTGGCCAGAGCCGGCAAACCGACGATGAGGGCGAGAAACAACAAGAAGGACTCCGATCGCATGGACATGGCAAGGTAAACTTGCTGCCCCGGCCGAAGGTGACACCCATTGCAAAAAATCCCCTCCTGAAGCGGGGAAAGAAGGAGGCCACTGGGAACCCCGGGGCGCTACCTTCGCCCCGATGTTCAAGCAAAAGCCCACCCGAATCGGCATCTCTTGGGGAGACCCCAATGGCATCGGTTCCGAGTGCATCCTCAAGGCGTTCGATGATAGGCGCCTGTTTGAAGACCTTTTGCCCGTTGTATACGGCCATGGCGAAACCTTGCGACGACAGGCTGCCCAATTCGATGTGGCAATCGAAATCCAGGACATTGAAGATGCGTCAGATGCGAAACCCGGTGCGATATGCTGTGTGAACATCACCCCTCAGGCCATCGTACCCAATTGGGGTCAGCCCCACCCAGACGCCGGAGAATTTGCTAGGCTCAGTTTAGAAACGGCGGTAAACGACTTGGCCTCAACCAAAGTGGACGTGTTGGTCACCGCCCCTATCAACAAAGACACAATTCAAAGCAAGCAGTTCAAGTTTCCTGGACACACTGAATACCTCGCGAACAAGGCGGGTGTAGAGGACGTGCTGATGATCTTGGCTTCAGATATCCTCAGGGTCGGTGTCGTGACCGGTCACGTCGCCCTGAAAGAAGTCGCATCCAGCATTTCCAAGGGCCGCATCGAGCGCTATGCCACACTGCTCAACGAGAGTCTCGAACGAGACTTCGGTTTGCCAACGCCCCGCATTGCGGTACTCGGCCTCAACCCACATGCAGGGGACAACGGACTCATTGGTGAAGAAGAGAAAACCATCATTGCGCCGGCCGTTCAATCCCTCAAAAACGCGGGCATGAAAGTCAGAGGTCCCTTCGGAGCAGATGGATTTTTCGGAAGTGGCGACTTCAAGCAATTTGACGGGGTCTTGGCCATGTACCACGATCAAGGCCTTATTCCATTCAAGAGCCTGAGCTTTGGCCAAGGCGTAAACTTCACTGCAGGCCTTCCCATCGTCCGGACGAGTCCCGATCACGGTACGGCATTCGACATCGCAGGCAAAGGACAAGCCGATGGACAGAGCCTAAGGGCCGCTTGCCGGATGGCCGCCGACATCAAGAATCACCGCGACGCGTACCGAGAAATAACTGTAAATCCGCTGAAAACGCCCCCATCCAAGGGGCGGGATAAAGGGCGCTTCTAACCCCACCGCGAGAGGCGCCTTCGTTTGCACCGAAACCCGTACCTTTGCCCACCCTCAAGCCGAGGCATCGCATGCGCGGATCTGCAGAGTTCGAAATTCCCTACACGGGGTTAGGTCTCGGAAGACACGCATTCAGCTTTGAGCTTGACGGAGCGTTCTTTAAAGAATTCGAACCTACAGGTCTGGTCGACGCCGAGATAAACGCAGAGACCGAACTCGATAGGTTCGATGAAATGATGCACTTCGACGTCCGCGTCACAGGAACCGTACAAACGGCCTGTGACCGTTGTGATGCTCCGATGTCCGTTCCTGTGGACCACCGCACCCGATACGTTATCAAATTTGGTGCGTCAACCCACAAAACTGACGACGATATTTTGGTGCTCGGCCCTGCTGAACATCTTTTGGACGCGAGGGAATTTCTTTATGAATCCACGATGTTGGGCATGCCGTTGAGACGGGTTCACGAAAACATTGAAGATTGTGATGAGGAAGTTGTGCGCTGGTTGACCGAATCAGTAGATGACGCGCCCGATGAAGTGCAAGAGGAGGAACTAGATCCGCGTTGGGCTGCGCTGAAGGAGCTCAAATCGGACGAGGACAAGAAGAAGGATTGAGGAGGACCCAGACGAAACAGAAATACACCCACCTGAAAGGCTCCGGCCCAACGGAACAACCACAAGACCATGGCACATCCCAAGCGACGCCAAAGCAAGACGCGCTCACGCAAGCGCCGGACACACTACAAGGCAGAAACGCCAAACGTGTCGACGTGCACCAGTACAGGCCAAGCCCACATGTTCCACCGTGCCCACTGGTATGAGGGAAAGCTCTACTACAGGGGCCGTGTGGTGATGGANAAGGAGTCGGCAGAGGCCTGATCCTTCGTCCAAAAGGCAACCAAAATTTTTGAAAGACCCGCCCGGCCATGGTCGTCGCGGGTTTTTCCACATCCGGTGGTGACCGCTTATGCCCACAGTGTATGATGCACTGGCCCCCCGGGGCATATTTTCGGCGCTTCTTCCAAACCGGTCAAAGAACTCCACATCACCATGAGCTCTCCACAAACCGCTGCCATTACCGCCGTTCAAGGCTGGCTACCCGAGGACATCCTCTCCAACGCCGACCTCGAAAAGATGGTGGATACCAATGACGAGTGGATTCGCACCCGCACTGGAATCAGCGAACGACGCATCCTGAAAGACCCAGATAAAGCGACTTCCGACATGGCCTCAGAGGTCATCAAAGGCCTCTGCGATCAGCGTGGCATACCACCAGAAGAGGTGGACCTCGTCATCATCGCGACGGTCACACCAGATATGTTCTTCCCCTCCACCGCTCAATTGGCCTGTTACAAATCTGGCGCGAGCAATGCCTGGGGCTTTGACCTCAGTGCCGCCTGCAGCGGATTCCTATTTGCCCTTCGCACGGGCGCTCAATTCGTGAGCAATGGCACCCATCAAAAGGTGATTGTNGTTGGCGCCGACAAAATGAGCAGCATAGTGGACTATACAGACCGCACGACATGCGTGTTGTTTGGAGATGCCGCGGCCGGCGTGTTACTGGAGGCGGATGAAAGTGGCAGGACAGGAATCCAAGACGCTATCCTTCGCAGCGACGGCGCAGGTGGCCAATACCTCAGGATGCAAGCCGGCGGCTCCCTCCGACCGTCCAGTCGCGAAACGGTGGACGCCAAGCTTCACTATATCGAACAGGATGGAAGACCGGTCTTTAAGGCTGCCGTTACGTCGATGGCAGACGTGAGCTACGAGATTATGGAGCGAAATGGCCTCTCAGCGGACGACGTTTCATGGCTTGTCCCCCACCAAGCCAACCTGCGAATCATCGACGCAACCGCCAACCGCATGGGTCTAGGTCGGGAAAAAGTGATGATCAACATTGAGAAATACGGAAACACCACAGCAGCAACGATTCCGCTGTGCCTTTGGGANTGGCGAAACCGNNTNACCCCGGGGGAAAACATCATCCTCAGCGCCTTCGGAGGCGGCTTCACATGGGGCAGTATATGGCTCAAATGGGCCATGGAACCCGANGNGTAATGTCCCAAATCCCCGGAACCACCGAATTACCGGTTACCTTGGTCCACTGGAAATCTCGGATCAAACCAAATCATTGACNATGACCCAGGACGAAATCCAAGACCTCATCAAATTCGTCGCCAAATCTGGCGTGAATGAAGTAGAGATCGAACGCAAAGACTTCAAAATCACCATCAAGAGCTCTGGTGCTCCTAACAANCGTGGCAAGGGCGCAGCCGCAGCTGAGCCGCAGCCAGTACANANGGCGGTCCCCGCCGCCATGCCAATGCAGGTGCCGATGCAAGCGGCAATGCCCGCTGCCCCAGCTCCTGCTTCAGCGGCCACTCCGGCGCCAACCCCTCCCCCAGCTGAAAAAGCTGCGGAGGCGCCGGCAGCCGACACCAACCTCATCGAGATCAAGAGTCCGATGATTGGCACCTTCTTTCGCAAGCCTTCCCCAGACAAGGACAACTTTGTGGANGTCGGCTCAACCGTCAAGACCGGAGATACGGTTTGTGTCATTGAAGCCATGAAGCTCTTCAACGAAATCGAAAGCGAAGTTTCTGGCCGAATCGTNAAGATCTTGGTTGACGACAACAGCCCGGTCGAATACGACCAGCCTCTTTTCCTCGTGGAACCCGCCTGAGCCTAAAGGCCAGGCCCATCGATTCTCGACATGTTCAAGAAAATCCTGATCGCCAACCGCGGTGAGATTGCCCTTAGGGTCATCCGCACCTGCAAGGAAATGGGCATCAAGACCGTTGCAGTGTATTCCACTGCTGACGCTGAAAGCCTTCATGTGCGTTTCGCAGATGAAGCCGTCTGTATCGGACCAGCACAAAGCGTCAAGAGTTACCTCAACATCCCNAACATCATTGCGGCGGCGGAAATCACCAATGCCGATGCCATCCACCCGGGATATGGTTTCCTANCTGAAAACGCCCAGTTCTCGCGTGTGTGTGGAGAAAATGACATCAAGTTCATTGGCGCCTCGCCAGAGATGATTGAGGCCATGGGGGACAAGGCCTCCGCCAAGGCCACAATGAAGGCNGCCGGTGTACCCACCATTCCCGGCAGCCCTGGGATACTGGACACGCTGGACGAGGCCCTCGCATGGGCCAAGAAAATTGGCTACCCCGTTATGCTCAAAGCAACTGCAGGCGGCGGAGGCCGCGGCATGCGCGTTTGTCACAACGATGAAGACACAACGGATGCATGGGACACCACCCGCCGCGAAGCTGGTGCGGCCTTTGGAAATGATGGCATGTACATGGAGAAGTTCGTGACAGAGCCACGCCACATCGAAATCCAGATTGCCGGAGACAAGAATGGAAAGTGCTGTCACCTCTCCGAGAGGGACTGCTCCATTCAGCGACGCCACCAAAAACTGGTTGAAGAGACACCTTCACCGTTTATGACCGACGATCTCCGAGAGAAGATGGGGCAAGCAGCAATTGCTGCGGGTGAAGCTGTCAAATACGAAGGTGTCGGTACGGTGGAATTTCTAGTCGATGCCGACCGGAACTTCTACTTTATGGAGATGAATACGAGGATTCAAGTCGAGCACACCATCACCGAGGAGGTGGTCGATTACGACCTCATCAAGGAACAAATCAAACTCGCCCACGGCGATGCGATTTCAGGCCGGAACTATTACCCCAAGATGCACGCCATCCAGTGCCGCATCAACGCCGAGGACCCAGACCGCAACTTCGCCCCGAGCCCAGGCACAGTCACAGACTACCACGGACCGGGTGGTCACGGCATCAGAATCGACACCCACGTATACGCTGGCTATCGTATCCCCCCGCATTATGACAGCATGGTTTCCAAGCTCATTGTGGTCGCACAGACCCGTCAGGAGGCCATCACCAAAATGCAACGGGCACTGGACGAGTACATCATCGAAGGTGTCAAGACCACCATCCCATTCCACCAACGGCTCATGCGTCACGAGCGCTTCCGAGNCGGAAACTTCACCACCAAATTCCTCGAAGAGGAAACGGTCTGATTTATCGAAAAAACACGAAAAAGGGCCCTATNGGGCCCTTTTTCATCTCAACCTTTAAGCTTGTTGGCGATGGCGGTCGTGCTTTTCCCCGGCACCAAATCAATGGTGGTCACGCNACCACCCGAAGCCCGCACTTCNCTGCTACCCGCAATGTATCGGGGGTCCGCAGGATTGGTTGAGTCAGCNTCGTAATCTCCTCCTTTTACGAGGACATCAGGCTGAATTGCAGTAATAACCGCCACCGGTGTGTCCTCGCCAAATAAAACGNCGCCTGTTACAGACCGAAGTCCAGCCANAACAAAGAGCCGGTCACNCTCTTGGACGATGGGCCGGTCGGCGCCCTTGCCCAAACGGCGGACACTTGTATCGTCGTTCACCCCAACCACGAGCACATCTCCCATCGCAGCAGCGGCCTCTAAATACGCAACGTGTCCGTGGTGGAGTATATCAAACACCCCATTGGTAAAGACCACCTTTAGNCCTTGGGCTCGCCATTCGGCACAGCGGCTGGCGATGGCAGCCAGTTCGAAGATGCGATCATTGACCTCACTCATTTTGCCGATTCAGGTTTGCCTTTGCGGAGGCCCGCCGCTAAAAGGAAGAGGTATCCGAGCCCCCCTGTGGTGATGATCATGCCCGTTTGGGTAGCCCAGATGACATTGGCCGTGGCCAAGCCCAAAACAGCACCATATCCCATCGCCATGAAGGCGAACTGCACGGCCAGTTGATAGCTACCNATGCCNCCGGGAGAAGGCAATACCATGCCAAAACCACCGGCCATCATGACAAAGAGCGACTGCCCTGCCGTCAAATCACCAAGGGCAACTATGCCTCGNAAAATGACAAAGGCCATGAGAAAATACATGCTCCAAATGAANAAGGTGTGACCAAGAAACACCCACTTGCGCTTCATGTATCGCACACTGCCGAGACCGCGGCCTATCCCTTCGATAAAACCAAATACCTTGGCGAAAAAAGGGACCCGACCAAGGGATTCCCGTCTGAACCAGACCACGACCGACACAATCAGGAATGCCCCGCCTGCCCCAATAATCCAAGACAAGGGTCCGCCTCCACCCGGCATCGAAAACGACTCACTGAAGGCGATGAAACTATCCATGTTCAGGGCCAAGGCAACTGCCGTCAAAATGAACAGCAGAGCAAAGTCTACCACGCGCTCAGAGATGACCGTACCAAACAATTCGTCTACCGGTATACCATCTGTTTGATTGAGGGCGCCACAACGGGCCAGCTCTCCACTTCGGGGCACGAAGGTGTTAGAGAAATAACTAAAAGCGACCGCATGTATGCTGTTCCACATCTTGGGCTTGTGACCCAAGGGCTCGAGCAAGATTAGCCAGCGCATCCCCCGACTGACAATGGCCAAGTAGCCCATCAGGAAACTTGCGGCAATACTCCACCCACTGGCGCTCCGCATGTCGGCCCACAGGGCATCTGGATCTTCCACTGCCCCCATGGCCAACCAAAAAAGCAAGCCCCCTATGCCGAGCATCAGGACGTACTTTGCAATCTGACCGATACTGCCCTTCATCCGTTCAACCGGTTCGTGGCCGTATCTGGAAACACCACCGTGGGCTTGAACGTTCTGGCTTCATCAATCTCCATGGACCCGTAGGCGATGACAATCACAATATCGCCAGGTTGGCAGCGGCGAGCTGCGGGGCCGTTCAGGCATACCTCACCCGACCCTCGATTTCCTTCAATCACATAGGTCTCTATGCGCTCGCCGTTGTTGCAATTGACAATCTGTACCTTTTCACCGATCACCAATCCCGCGGCCTCAATGAGCTCGGGATCCAGCGTGATGCTCCCGATGTAGTTCAAGTCCGCCTCGGTGACGGTAATGCGGTGCAGCTTGGCCCGCATGACTTCGATGCGCATGGGGGCGAAATTACGTCATGGAAAGCCTCAAGGACGACGGTTCGGAATCAGATACAGTTCCGTCCGTCGGCTCCTCTCCTGAACACCCTCCGGACAAGCCATGCCACTTGGACATTGGACCATCGGACGATTGAAACCATGGCCTTCTACGCGGATTCTTTGAGGTGAAACCCCGGCGAATTCGAGCTGAATAGCCACTTGACGGGCCCGCTCCTTTGCCAGCTGAACATTGTTTTGCGCATTTCCATCGGGACTGGCATGACCCATGATGAGCACATGACCATCCCCCTTTTCCTTGCATTTCAAAGCCCACGCCTTGAGCTCAGCCACCTCTTGTGCAGGGACCAGCGGACTGCCCACACTGTGAAACACCACCCAATCTGCCGGTTGATTGGGTTGAATCAAGGGGGACAATTCCGGAAGTCGTGATAGGTCAATGGCCTGAACACGCCACGCATCCAAAGCCAATGCAGCCAGCAGGTTCAAGCGCCACACTTCCCCGGTCAATGAAAACCGCTGGACAACTTGACCATCAGCATTCATCCAAACCGCCATGGCCTGATTGCACCCCGTCGATGTCGGTGGCGTTGCAACCCAGCGCGTGCCTCTGTCTGCGCGAAGTCCATCGAGAGCAACCCGACCATTCACGTCGCTAAGGAGTTCTGCAACTGGCATGCCCGTTTGGGCGTCCTCCAATGTCCAACGGACACCCGACAAGGGCTCATCGCCGCATTGTACCACAAGAGACTGTCCCATCAGACTCACCTCTGTTTTTTCATCTGCCACACGCCCGGACGGCAGGGTTGAAATCCACCATGGGTCTACCCCTCCTTTACCGCCCCGACCATCAGATGCCAACCAACCGCCCGACGTCGGGTGCGGGGCAAGAGACCATTCGTCCTGAAGTGTATTCAATTCGGTAAGAATGTATGCTTCCTGATAATTGCCCCGCCTGGGAATGCGAACGAGATCAAACCCGCCTGCCCAGGCCCCATGGAAATTCCCCTCAGAGTCTGTCGGTTCATCGGGACGCAGAGCGACCAAGATGTCTCCCTCCCGATCCCGTTGAATATCAAACATACCGAACGCAGCTTGCCCCGGCCAATCCTTAAGAATGGGGACTGCCCAGGGCTTTGTCCAAGTTTTATCGGACCGTTTTGCACTGATCCAAACTGAGAACCGGCCCTGCTTTACCGCACTGATGATGGCCATATTAGACGGGAGGTCAATGTCCACATGAACAACATGCCCCAAATCCGACCAAGCCTCATCCCGAACTGGAACGCGCCCCCAAGAGCGCGGTGATTTGGTTTGCCACGGGCCAGATGCGAGATGCGCAATTCGGGTTTGTGCCTTGGTCCAATCCAACGAATCCTCCGGGGGCGCCGAAAAAAGGACAACTTGCCAGCCATCGGTTCCGAGCACGAGTTCATCCCCAGCGGTGGCCGAGATTTCCAACAAACGAAAATCCATCGGAAAATGTTGGGCCCATGGTCCATGAACGCACAGAAAAAACGTCCCAAAAACGGCAAACCGCGTTGCCCACCGGCCATGGAGAAAGCAATTCACCTTTCGCCCCTGTTTTCAGAACGAGAATCGGAATTACCTTTTGCTTCGTTCCACTGCATCTCTGCCTCACAAGCCGCTTCGTACCAAGATGGACCAAACCGGCGCACAAGGGCGTCTTTGCAGAAGCGCAAAATGCTCAAGTCCAAACCCGCACCGCAATTGACAGCCGCATCGCAAATCGGCCAACGGTGGTAATTCAATGCTGTCAGGTCTTTGAGCGCAGTCAATCGAATCGGGTAAAGGTGACAACTGATCGGCTTGCGCCATTCCAGCTCCCCTTCCATCCAGGCCTGCTCAAAGGCGCATTTTGTCGTTCCATCCGCCTCAAAGGTGGCGTAGACGCATTCCTTGCCCTCTACGATGGGTGTCACTGCGTCCCCATCCCCATCCACCACGTGGAGCCCTTCCCGCTCGATGACAGCAATGCTCCGAGGCTTTAGCCGATGCTTGACCACCTCGTATGCAGCCTCGACATGGGCAATCTCCTCTTGGGCCAGTGGGGCCCCACTTTCTCCCTCGACGCAACAAGCCCCTTTACACGCCTTCAAGTCGCAGCAAAAGCGGCGATCGAAAATCTCTGCACTCAGCAACGTGTCGTCTATCAAAATCACAGGGTCCAATTTACGGAGTACTGAGGCCCAAATCGCGTTCACAAAATGGACTGTTGATACCTTGCGCAGGTGACGGCGCCAGTAACCAGCATGACACCCCGAATTGAGGCGCGCTCCGCAATGTCTCGCTGGCGGTCTGTGGGGTTTGATCGGATGCGCCGAATGGCTGCGGTAAATCGAGTCCGCGCAAGCAATGCTTGGAAGTTACACCGCGAATTTCGCCGGGCCTCATCACCGCTTCCCAAAAGAAGCGCACCGATATCGGCGTGGCCTATGAGCCTGAGCGTTGAGCCAACAACATCGTGCAACCTGCGTTGTCCAGAATGTCCAAGTGGCCTCCGATCCTTTACCCGACCAACCGGGATGCTCAATCCAGATCGGCTTTCGGACTTGCTTTTTGGTCCGGGGGGGCTGGCCCAAGAATTGGTCTACCTGAACCTCTACTTCCAAGGAGAACCCTACCTCCACCCGGGAATGGACGACCTGGTGCGCGTGGGCAAGAAGGCCAAACTGTATGTCAGCACGTCTACCAATGCGCACTACCTAAATGGTGCACGGGCGGAGGCAATTGTTAAAAGCAGCATCGATCGGCTCATCATATCCATTGACGGTGCGGAACAAAAAGCCTATTCGAGTTATCGCATCGGCGGAAGGCTAGAGAAAGTGCTCGCAGGAACGCGGGCTGTGTTGACTGCAAAGAAGCGCCTGAAGAAGCAAACGCCCCATGTCGTCTGGCAGTTCCTCGTTGTTGGAACCAATGAACACCAACTCGGACGCCTGAGGCAAATGGCAGCCGAGTACGGTGTGGACGAGTTTGTTGTTAAGACGGCCCAAATCGAAAAACCAGAAGATGGCCACCCCTTATTGACGGACAACCCCGCCCTCCGTCGCTACGACCGTTCGCCCGAAGGATTGTGGACGCTCCGAAATCCCCTGCTGAACCGTTGCTGGAGAATGTGGCAGGGGGCTGTGGTCACTTGGGACGGCAAAGTGGTTCCCTGCTGCTTCGATAAGGACGCCGCCCATACAATGGGCATAGCAAAAGATGGTGCTGGCTTCAGAGAAATCTGGCAATCACAGCGGTATCACGCATTTCGAAGGGCCATCCTCACGAACCGGTCTGGCATCGACATGTGCCGAAACTGCTCCGAAGGAACCCAAGTTTGGGCTTGATGAAGCACAAGGCCAATACCCCTTCTTTGGGCCCATTGCGCGCCCTTGCCCCCCTTGGAATTGGCTTGTCTGTGGTCACTTGGATGGTTTACCAAGCCGTTGAGCAGCAAGGGGGCTGGGGAAAATTGGAGGTCGCCATAGCACAGCCCGCATGGCCCTTGGCCTTTGCGTTGCTTCTGTTTCTGGTCTTGCTTCGAGACGCCGGGTACGTGCTCAGACTCAAATGGCTTTCCAACGGAGACCTCTCCTGGTCACAAGCCATTGAAACCACCGTCCTCTGGGAGTTTGCTTCGGCCATTACCCCTGGTATAGTGGGGGGAGGTGCAGTCGCCATATGGGGCCTTCACAGACAGGGCATGTCAGCGGGTAGAAGCACAGCACTGGTGTTTTCCACAGCCTTGCTGGATGAGCTGTTCTATGTCGCCGCCGTGCCCCCCTTGATTCTGATTCTCGGCGCTTCCGTGAGGCCGGAAGGTCTCGGAGGTGACTATGGATGGGGCGTATTCTGGGCGAGCTGGGGGCTACTCGTGCTGCTGTCTGTTGTCATTGGATTTGGACTTTTTATCGCGCCGAAAACAACCCATCAAATCATCTATAAAGTGGGAGGTTGGCGCTTGCTTTCCCGCTGGCGTACTAAAATCCAGCACTATGCGAACGACCTCCGAGAAAGCGCGAATGAAATGAAGTCGCTCCAATGCATTCAGTGGGTTGGCGCGTTCATTGCCACCATGGTCAGTTGGTCTGCGCGCTTCCTGACACTCGTGGCTGTCATGGGCATGGTGGTCGCCCCTATTCTGGATTTGGACGCCCTTCTCATCGTGGCCCGGCAGTTGGTCATGTGGGTCTTCCTCTTGATCAGCCCCACACCCGGTTCTAGCGGGCTGGCGGAATGGCTGCTCGGGGTGTTCTTCAGGGAGTGGTTCGAAGCGACGCCAGCCCCTCTCGCACCAGCCATGACGATGCTCATCTGGCGGTTGGCGACCCACTTTTTGTATCTGCTTCTCGGTGTTTTGGTCATTCCGGGCTGGCTCAACCGAACAAAGCGTGGCAAAGCCACCCTCAGTTCCGAACTTTGACACATGTCTAACGAGAAGAAGCCCGCAGGATTCAGCACCCTTGCCGTGCATGCGGGTATAGAACCCGATGCCTCAACCGGGGCTATCATGACGCCGGTATACATGACCTCCACATACGTACAGGAGGGAATAGGCAAGCACAAGGGATATGAATACAGCCGGTCCTCTAACCCCACCAGAGATGCGCTAGAAGCTGCATTGGCTGCGCTGGAAGGCGGAAAGCATGGCCTTGCATTTTCCAGTGGCCTCGCGGCAATTGACGCTGTCTTGATGACACTCAAACCAGGGGATGAAGTCATCGCTGGAGACGATTTGTACGGAGGAACACGCCGCTTGTTTTCGACGCATTACGCCCCACTGGGCATCCAATTCCACTTCGTCGACACTCAAAATGCGGCGAATGTCTCCGCGCACCTCAATGAACGGACTCGTCTCGTCTGGTTAGAAACTCCGACCAATCCCCTGCTTCGCATCAGTGATATCTCCGCCATTGCCTCCATTTTGAACGGGCACCCCGCCCGGCTCGCTGTGGACAACACCTTCGCCACCCCAGCATTGCAAAACCCTCTGATTCAAGGCGCTGACATCGTGATGCACAGCGTCACCAAATACCTCGGGGGACACTCCGACGTGGTCATGGGAGCCCTGATGTCCAAAGAAGATGCTGTCGATGCCGAATTGAGGACAATCCAAAACAACGTGGGGGCTATCCCCGGGCCAATGGACTGCTTCCTTGTGCTGCGGGGCATCAAGACATTGGGCATTCGAGTGCGTCAACATTGTGAAAACGGACGAAATGTGGCCAATTGGCTAAAAGCGAACCCCAAGGTTGACAAGGTGTATTGGCCCGGGTTCGACTCCTTTCCCAACCACGACGTCGCCTCCCGGCAAATGAAGGACTTTGGCGGCATGATCAGCTTCACCTTGGCAGATGACAGCCTCGCCGCATCCCGAAAAGTCTGCGAATCCACGAAGATTTTTGCCCTCGCAGAGTCGCTCGGAGGGGTCGAAAGTCTCATCGAGCATCCCGCCCTGATGACCCATGCATCCGTCCCTGCAGAACAGAGGGCCGCTCTGGGCATCAATGACAGCTTGATTCGGCTCAGCTGTGGCATCGAGGATACAGAGGACCTCATTGCCGACCTCGCCCAAGCCATAGACGCATGACCCATTCGGGGAACGGCACAGCCGTTGTAGGCGCCGGCCTAGTCGGCAGCCTGACCGCACTTCTCCTCGCAAATCGAGGACATGAAGTCCACGTCTATGAGCGACGAAAGGACCCTCGGAAGGTGGGAGACGCCGTGGGTCGCTCCATCAATCTCGCCTTGAGCGAGAGGGGGTGGCGGGCCCTCGAAAAGGCCGGAGCGGTCGATGCTGTGCGAGAGATTGCCATGCCTGTCAAAGCCCGGTGCATGCATGGACGGGATGGAAGTCTGACCTATCAACCCTATGGGCTACCCGGTAAAGGACGCTTTGGTCACGACCAGTGCATCTACAGTGTGGCCCGTGGGCCATTGAACCGCATCCTGCTCGAGGCAGCCGAAGCCAAAGGGGGTGTGCAGGTCCATTTTGAACACAGGCTATCCGACTTTAGGTACAATGCCGATGGCCTTACGCTCGACTTTGAAGATCAAGGCGAGGTGACACACAAGCGAATATTGGGTACTGACGGTGCATTCAGTGCAGTTCGACAGCGGATGATGAAAACCGACCGATTCGACTTCAGTCAATCCTACCTCGAACATGGCTACAAGGAAATTGCGATGCCCCCCAATGGTCAGGGCGGGTTTGCCATCGACCCTCAAGCCCTTCACATCTGGCCGAGAGGGCACTTCATGTTGATGGCCCTCCCCAACCCAGACAAGACCTTCACGTGTACGTTGTTTGCCCCGTTCGATGGGCCTGATGGCTTCTCTGAAATCCCAGATGCGCAATCCGCCAGAGCTTATTTCGAGTCGCATTTCCCCGATGTTCTCGATTTGGTTCCCAACTTCGATAAAGACTGGAACACAAACCCAACCAGTTCCCTGGTTACCACGCGTTGCAACCCTTGGCATATTGAAAACCGCGTGCTGTTGATGGGTGATGCTGCCCATGCCATTGTGCCATTTTACGGGCAAGGCATGAACAGCGGGTTCGAAGACGCACGGGTATTGTCTGACCTGCTTGACGAATATGGAGGTGACCCGTCTCAAACGGAATGGGGAGACATCATGTCCAAATTCACTGAACTCAGAAAGGCCAACGGCGATGCCATCGGGGACTTGGCCCTGCGGAACTTTGTCGAGATGCGCGACCGCACGGGTGACCCACATTTTCTTCTTCAGAAACGCATCGAAAGGCGCCTGGCAGACCTACACCCAGAACGCTGGATTCCGCTCTACTCAATGGTGACCTTCAGCCACCTTCCATATGTCGATGCCCTCGCTATCGGTCACATACAAGACGGGATCATGGCGGAAGTCATGGACCGCCCAGACATCAATTCGGCGTGGGATGGGACCGAAGTGGAACACCACGCCCTTGAACTGGCCGCACAGCGTGTTCCTTCACCCGCGAATTCATGAAGCGCTTAGAGCACATTGGCATAGCCGTGGCCGACCTCGATGAAGCGGAAAGGATCTTTGGCGACATCTTGGGAAGCGCATCTTACAAAAGGGAAGAGGTCATGGGGGAGTCTGTCCTGACCTCCTTCTTTAGGGCGGGAGAATCCAAAGTGGAGCTGCTCGTTCCCACTTCAGAAGACAGCGCAATTGCAAAACACCTCGCAAAGCGGGGGCCCGGTTTACACCACATCGCGTTCCATGTGGACGACCTCGATTCTGAACTTGACCGCCTGGTGGAGAAGGGGTACCGTGTGGTGGTTGGGCCCAAGCCCGGAGCGGACGGCAAGCGCGTTGCATTCCTCCACCCTGGAGACTCGGCCAAGGTGCTCGTGGAACTCTGCGCCGAGAACCGGGTGGACTGAGTCTTCAAAAACGGCTCAACATGGGAGCGCCCCGGACGTTTCCAAGCCGCTTCATAACCATTTTTTTTTGCCAGCCACGCTTGCCTCGTTGAATATCGACGCCCAATGCGCCGGGGCATAAAGCGGCAAAAGTAGAGGACCCACTTTCCACATCATGTATGAAGACATTGGCACTAATTTGTAAACGTAGTCTTACAAAATGGGCGCCTTGTCGGTGTCATACGACCCCTTGGTCAATCATGGCATCGGCCACTTTGACGAAACCGGCAATGTTCGCCCCTTGGACATAATCGACGGAGCCGTTGTCCAAACGACCATACTCGACGCATTGGCCATGTATGTCTTTCATGATTCGCTGCAAGTGCCCGTCCACCTCTTCGGCAGTCCAAGACATGCGAAGGCTGTTCTGCGACATCTCGAGACCGGAAGTGGCCACGCCTCCCGCATTGCTCGCTTTACCTGGAGCAAACATGACGCCCGCACGGTGGAATACCTCAATAGCCTCTGGTGTGCAAGGCATATTAGCCCCCTCTGCAACCACCTTACAACCATTGGCGACCAAAGTGGCTGCTTCGTCGCCATCCAACTCATTCTGGGTGGCACAGGGGAACGCGAGGTCGCAATTGAGATCCCAAGGGTCTTGTCCTTCGCGGAAAGTCACCCCTTCGTGCGCATCGGCATACTCCTTAATTCGGCCGCGTCGCACTTCTTTTAAATCCTTAATCCAAGCCAGCTTTTCTTCGGTCAAACCCGCCGGATCGTGAATACTGCCTTTGCTGTCGCTCAAGGCGATGACCTTCCCTCCAAGCCTCAAGCATTTCTCCGCTGCATGGAGGGCGACATTGCCCGATCCGCTAATTGAAACTGTCTTCCCATCAATGCTCTCGCCTTGGGTGGCCAGCATTTCCACCATGAAGTAAGTGGCACCATACCCAGTAGCTTCGGGCCGGATCAGGGAACCACCCCAAGCGGGCTTCTTACCGGTAAGGACCCCTGTAAACTCATTGCGAAGGCGCTTGTATTGCCCAAACATGTAACCAATTTCCCTTCCACCTACACCGATGTCTCCGGCCGGTACATCTGTGTCCGGTCCGATATGGCGGGAAAGCTCAGTCATGAAACTTTGGCAAAAGCGCATCACCTCTGCATCGGACTTGCCTTTGGGGTTGAAGTCCGAACCACCCTTTCCACCGCCCATGGGCAAGGTGGTCAGGCTGTTTTTGAAGACTTGCTCAAAACCCAGAAACTTCAATATGCTGAGGTTGACACTGGGGTGGAAACGAAGCCCTCCCTTATACGGTCCGATGGCCGAGTTGAATTCCACCCGATACCCTCGGTTGACCTGAATGTGCCCCTCATCGTCGGTCCATGGTACGCGGAACTGGATGACACGTTCGGGCTCAATCATGCGCTCGAGAAGCGCATGGCCTTGGTATCGGGGATTGGACTCGATAAATGGGATGACGGTCTCTGCGACCTCTTCAACTGCCTGGAGGAACTCCGGCTCGTGGGGATTCCTGCGCTTGGCCTCAGCCATAAACGCCTGGACGCGGGGGTGATCCATGATGATGGTGACGTATCGATTGACGTGCGCTGCGAAAGTAGCGTGAAGGCGCATGAAGTAAACAAGTCACAGCCTGAATGTTTTTGGACGTGCGACTTGTTCAAAACGCCACCCTCACCACTGTACTCAGAGGCAGCGTGTCCGACCGCCGTCAACAGGCAGGTTGATGCCACTGATGTAAGCTGCGGCAGGACTGCATAAAAATGCAATTGCCGCGCCGATTTCGTGGGCTTCCGCAAGACGCCGCAAGGGTACCGCTTGGGCCATCGTATCAAGCACTTGGTCCACGGGAACCCCTGTCTTCTCCGACTTGGCCTCTACAATCTGCGTGAGTCGGGCAGTTTTGGTCGCTCCGGGCAACACGTTGTTCACGGTGATGCCATCTGGGCCAAGCTCATTGGCCAGCGTCTTGGCCCAATTCGCGACAGCACCGCGAACTGTGTTGGAGACCCCAAGACCATCAAGGGGTTGCTTTACAGAAGTGGAAATCACGTTCACAATGCGCCCTCCACCAGCCGCCCGCATTCCGGGAAGTACAGCCTGCACAAGGCGCTGGTTGCAAACCAAATGCTGGTTGAAGGCTGCGAGGAATTCCTCAGGGCCTGCCGCGTGTACTGGGCCGCCAGGAGGGCCACCGGTGTTGTTGATGAGAATGTCCACCGCAGCAAGGTCCACAACGCTTCCCGCAGCGACCGATACGGCCTCCGAATCAGAGAAATCCGCCACAGCAATACTGTGACCCTCTCCGGTAAGTGTCTCTCGTGCGGCCACTAAGCTCGGCTCATTTCGAGCCATCAACGTGCAATTTGCACCCAGCTCAGCGAGCGCTCTGGCCGCAGCCAACCCAATGCCCTGGGACGCTCCGCAAACCAGTGCGTGCTTTCCATGTAGATCCATCTGCATGGCCGCAAGGTACCCCCGTATCTTCGCCCCATGCTGACAGGCAGGACACAGCTGAACGGCGCTCAGCACAAGGGCGGCATCCGCGGCTCCATTTGCCAGCACCACCACAAGCGTGGTTGGCGCCTTGTACAGCAGTGGCTTTGGATGGGAAAGATGGTTTGGAATCCACTCCGAATCTGGGCTTTTGTGTGCTTGGTCCTCCTCATGGCAGCTTGCGGCTCAGAAAATCCATCGGCGTCTCCTTCCCCCTCTCTCAAGCAAGTCAGTGAAGTAGAAGCCCGTGCCCTCTACATCCGTAAGTGTTCCCTCTGCCATGGCGATGATGGCAAGCTCATGGCCTCCAAATCACCCGACCTCAGCAAATCAACCATCACGCTCGCCGAACGCGTGGCCCTCATCACTTATGGCAAGGGGACAATGCCCGCGCAAAAATCAGTCCTCAGCAAACCGGAGATTGAGGCTGTGGCACGCTACATTGAACGATTCCGCAACTGATGCTGGACAAACCTCTCGCCCGGAAAGACGGAAAACCAGAACGCGCAGTCCTCGTCGGCCTCGCCACCCGCGAACAACCACGTGACCTCCTTGCCGAATACCTCGACGAGCTTGAGTTTCTGGCGAGGACAGCCAATGCCGAAACGATTCGGTTGTTTACGCAGTCCCTCGACCACCCCGATGTCCGAACCTTTGTGGGCAAGGGAAAACTGGAGGAAATAACGGCTTACATCGAAGAGAACGACATCGACCTGCTCATCTTCGATGATGAACTGAGCCCCTCACAGCTACGAAACTTGGGAGAAGCCTTACCCGAAACCAAAGTGCTCGATCGAGCCAACCTCATTCTCGACATCTTCGCTCAGCGCGCGCGCACGGCGCACGCCAAAACACAGGTGGAGCTCGCACAGTATCAGTACCTCCTGCCGCGCTTGACCCGCATGTGGACGCACCTCCAAAAGCAAAAAGGTGGCATAGGCATGAAAGGTCCGGGAGAAAAGGAGATTGAAACGGACCGTCGCATCATTCGCGACCGCATTTCCGCGCTCAAAAAGGACCTCGCTGCTATTGACCGACAGATGGCCACGCAACGCGGGAACCGCGGCGCCCTGGTCCGGGTCGCACTGGTCGGCTATACCAATGCCGGCAAATCCACTTTGATGAACCGGCTGTCCAAGTCAGAGGTCTTCGCGGAAAACAAACTCTTCGCCACATTGGACACCACTGTTCGCAAGGTGGTCGTTCACAACCTCCCTTTTTTGCTGAGTGACACGGTGGGGTTCATTCGA
Source organism: Crocinitomicaceae bacterium (assembly GCA_002720375.1). Lineage (GTDB taxonomy): Bacteria > Bacteroidota > Bacteroidia > Flavobacteriales_D > Sanyastnellaceae > UBA8752. The sequence continues at coordinate 35,841 of PBIE01000019.1, forward strand.
AAACTGCCCCACCAGCTGGTCGAGAGTTTCAAGAGCACCCTCGACGAAACCAGAGAAAGCGATTTGCTCGTTCACGTCGTTGACGTGTCGCACCCCCAATTCGAAGACCACTTGCGCGTGGTTGAAGAGACCCTAGCCGAAATCGGCGCCGGAACCCAGCGCAACATGTTGGTTTTTAATAAAATAGACCAGCTCAAAGACCCCGATGGGGAAGTCGAACGCGTGTACCTCATCGAAGGGCTTCGCAACCGTTTTTCTGACCACGAAGGACCTGTTCTCTTTCTCTCGGCGATGACCAAAGAGGGCATGGACAGCCTTCGCGAGGTGCTCTACGCGGAGGTCCGAGAACTGCATGTCCAACGTTTCCCACACAACCACTTCCTTTACTGACCATGGCTGGAATTCGACAGGAGCGCATTGGCGCCTTGCTTCAACGTGAACTTGGGACTTTCCTCCAAAGGGAAGCCTCCATGCGTTTCGGGGGGCATTTCATCACCGTGACCAATGTCCGACTGACGCCGGACCTCTCTTTGGCCCGCGTCTACCTCAGTTTTATGCCCGTAGCCTCTGCCGGAAAGCCGGAAGACGGTTTAGCATTGGTCCAACAGGAGGCATTCTACATAAGAAAAAAGATGGCTGGAAAAGTGGGGAAACACCTCCGAAAGATGCCCGAACTGCGTTTCTTTTTAGACGACAGCTTGGATCGCTATGAAGAAATTAACCGCCTGCTGACCGACGATTGACCGATTTCTCACTTCTAAAGCGCTGCGCCCGTGGAAAGGTTTCTTTGGTCGTCTTGAGTTGACAGTCCCTCGGCCCGTCGGATATACCTTGACCTCGTGAATGTATCCCTTCGCATTGCACGACGCTACCTCTGGGCGCGGAAGTCCCAGCGGCTCATCCACTTGGTAAGTGGCATCTCCGTCTTGGTTGTGGCGGCGGTGTGTGCCGCGATGATTGCCATCCTGAGTGCGTTCAATGGAATCGAGGAACTGGTTGAGGAACTATTTTCCAGTTTGGATACTGAGGTGGCCGTATTGCCATTGGAAGGGCGGGTGCTCGACGCCGGTTGGATCGACAGTCTGATGACCCATCCCGGGGTCGACTGGGCAGGTGGCGTCTTGGAGCAGGATGTGGTGGTCCGCAGACAAGGTGAGCCCTTGGTGTGCACCCTGTTGGGATTCGACACAGGCCATGCGCAGCATACGGGCCTGAAGCCGCGCTTGGGGCGGGGCGATGTTTTGCGCGCAGACACCCTGGGAGGGGCCTGCGGCTATGTAGGGCTCGGTGTGGCCAGTCAATTGCGGATTCCCCGTTTCGGAGACGCGCCAACCACATTGACCGTTGCCGCCCCGAAACGCGGGCGAAGCTTGTCATCGGCCAGAGGGTGGTCTCCCAGTGGAGGCCTCGACCGCATGTTGGTGTCGGGAACGCTTTTTGTCTGTGGCACATTCAGTGTGAATGCGGACATCGACGCGCGGCACATCATCTCGCCGCTGGGCTTTGCTCAAGAGGTCCTCCAGCGATCGGGACAAGTGTCTAGGGTGGAGGTCGACCCCGCCTCGAACTGGAGTCCTGAAGCCCTGCAGGCGTCGATAAAGACAAGATGGCCTGAAGAAGTAATGGTTCGAACACGCAGAGAAAAGAATGCCCTGATTCACTCCACCAGCAGAGCAGAAAAATGGGCCACTTTTGCAATCCTCAGCTTCATTCTTGTCGTGGCAGCCTTCAACATCCTTGCCGCTTTGACCATGCTGCTTCTCGATAAGCGACGGGACATCAACACCTTACTCGCCATTGGGATGACCCCACGTGACATTCGCAGCGTTTTCAGCTGGCAGGGGTTTCTGATCAATGCGGTGGGCGCAGCAGCCGGCCTTGCCATTGGCCTTGCCCTTGTCTGGCTGCAAGACCAATATGGACTGGTCCGGCTCCAAGGGGCCATGGTGCCCGCCTATCCCGTGGCGCTCCGCATCGAAGACGTACTTGGTGTGATTTTGGTGGTTCTGGGTGTCGGCGGGACGTTTAGCGCTGTCATGGTGGCGTACCTTGTCCGCCGCATGGCCCCCGACGCGGCTTAATTTTGCCCCATGGTCCGGATAGGTCCCATCGAACTCGGAAAATTTCCCCTGCTGCTTGCTCCTATGGAGGACGTCAGCGATCCGCCCTTTCGAACACTTTGCAAACAGCACGGTGCCGACATGATGTACACGGAGTTCATCAGCTCCGAAGGGCTCATCCGAGATGCAGCAAAAAGCCGGCAGAAACTGGACATATACGAGAAGGAACGGCCCATCGGCATTCAAATCTTCGGCTCCGAGATTGAATCCATGCGGCGGGCGGCACAAATCTCAGCTGACTCCGGACCGGATGTGCTCGATATCAACTATGGTTGTCCTGTCAAAAAAGTAGCCTGTAAAGGCGCCGGCGCCGGAATTCTCCAGGACATTCCCAAGATGGTCTCCATGACCAAAGAAATTGTGGATGCCGTGGAGCTTCCTGTGACGGTGAAGACGCGACTGGGCTGGGACGACAACACCAAATACATCGTAGAGGTCGCCGAGCGACTGCAGGATGTGGGCATTCAAGCCATCTCCATCCACGGCCGGACACGCTCCCAGATGTACAAGGGAGAGGCGGACTGGAGCCTTATACGAGCAGTGCGAGAAAACCCCCGAATGACCATCCCTGTGTTTGGAAATGGTGATATTGACACGCCGGAAAAGGCCTTGGCTTACCGCGATAAATACGGTGTGGACGGCATCATGATCGGAAGGGGAAGCATTGGAAACCCTTGGATCTTTGACCAGATCAAGCACTTTTTCAAAACTGGCGAACACCTGGCACCTCCCACCATTACCGACCGTGTGAAGGCGGCTCGACAGCACCTGAACCACAGCCTCGAATGGAAGGGCCCGCGCTTGGGGGTGGTGGAGATGCGTCGTCACTATGCCAACTATTTCCGGGGTCTGCCCCACTTCAAAGAACACAGACTGAGTCTTGTCACAGAAGAAGACCCCACGGTACTGCATGCGACCCTGGACAACGTTGCCCGGACGTACGGAGACAATGGTCACCCGTTTTAGATTCAGCCCATGACCCCCCAACACATAAAAGGCATAAGCCGGTCGCTCATTTTCCTAGGGTTTCTCATTGTGAGTGCAGTGGCGGCTTCTGGTATCTCTACGGTTCTTGCGGGTTTCATGTTTGGTGATGTTGTCTCGGTTGTGCCGGGAGGCGCCATTCCCTCCGACGGCAACACGTGGTGGCAACTGCACTTCCAAAACCTGTGCAGCCAAGTCATTGGTTTCGGTGGTGCGGTCTGGCTCGCCATGAGAATCTGGGGGCGGCCCACCCTTGCTGGCTTTCCTGGATCAAAACCAGGACTGCGTTTCCCGGCCCTGATTTTGGCCATACTGGCCACAGTAGCAAGCGGCCCACTGTTAATGGCCAGTTACGAATTGAACGTCGCCCTCATCCCTGAAGGCGGTCTCATGGAACAGGTTTTCAAGCCGCTCGAAGAGATGCTCGAAGCCCTGACTGCTTTTCTCGCTTCTGGCGAGGGAATTCAAAGGGTCGTGATCATTCTCAGTGTCGCTGGATTGCCGGCCATCTTTGAAGAACTGTCCTTTCGAGGCGTCCTTCAACCCCTTTTGATTAAGGCGACCGGGAGCGCCTTCTGGGGCATTGCCATCACCGCCATCGTGTTCAGTGCGATTCACTTCCAGTTCTATGGCTTCCTGCCCCGGGTTCTGCTCGGCGCCCTGTTCGGATGGTTGGCCTACCGCAGTGGCAGTCTCGTTCCTGGAATGGCCGCTCACTTCGTGAACAACGCTATGGCCGCCACAACGCTTTGGGTGACGGGCAGCATGACCGAAGACATTGTCGAATTAACCCCCACAGTTCTCGTCATTGGGACGGTGCTGACAGGACTCGCCTGTTTCGGATTTGACCGCCTCATTCGCCAGCGGCGCTCTGCCTGAGGGCGAGAAACGCTTCTGCGCTAAGCAGGTCTTCTGGAGTGGTCAATTTAAGGTTGTACAAGTCGCCCTCTACCAAGCGCAAAGTGCGACCGCTCGATTCCCACACGGAAGCATCGTCTGTAAAATGGGCCGCATAATCTCGAGCGTAGGCTCTGCGAAGCTCTGGCAAGGAAAAAACCTGTGGTGTCTGAACAGCGCGAAGGGTCGCCCTGTCCAAGGGTGAGCTTACCCCTTCTCCGACCCTGCGGATCGTGTCCTTGACTGGGACGACCGGGATTGCACCCCCGTGCTCCTCGGCAGCCGAATAGCATCGGCGAATTGTATCGACCTCTACAAAAGGACGAACGGCATCGTGGATGCCAACCCATCCCGCTTCATCGGGCAGAGACTCAAGCCCCTTGAGTACAGAGTGGAACCGCTCGGCGCCTCCATCGACAACGCGGTCCACTGCAGCGGCGGGATGGACCTTGACAACATCATCCCAAGTCGAGTGCAAGCTCTCGTGCAAAACGAGCACCACAAACAGGTCCGAAAACGCTTCGCGAAACCGCTCCAAGGTGTGGACGATGACCGGCCGGCCACCAAGCGGAAGAAACTGCTTGGCAACCGACCGGTTCATGCGGGTGCCTGTGCCGCCCGCAACGAGGATGAGGAATCGCATGCGGCGGTATGGCTAATCAGCTGCGGGCAGCGACGAAACGCTCAGAAATGGCGTTCCAGTCAATCACATTGAAGAACGCAGCGATGTAGTCGGGACGGCGGTTCTGATAGTTCAAGTAGTAGGCGTGCTCCCAGACGTCCAAGCCGAGGATGGGCGTGCCACCACAGTTTGCCTCTGGCATCAGGGGGTTGTCTTGGTTGGCCGTGGAGCAAACTTCCAAGGCACCATCCTTGACACACAGCCAAGCCCAACCGCTGCCAAAGCGCGTGGCCGCAGCTGCAGAAAAAGTGTCCTTAAAAGCATCATAGCTGCCGAAAGCAGCATCGATGGCAGCCGCGAGATCACCTGTGGGGGCTCCACCCCCGTTTGGAGACATGCTCGTCCAGAAGAGATTGTGATTGTAGTACCCCCCTCCGTTGTTGCGAACGCCGCCATTGCCAGAGTCCTGAGCACACAGGTCCTCAATGGACTTACCGGCCATCTCCGTTCCTTCGATTGCAGCGTTCAGCTTGGCAGTGTAGCCGGCGTGGTGCTTTCCATGGTGAATTTCCATCGTGCGCGCATCGATGTGCGGCTCGAGAGCATCGTAAGCATAGGGGAGTTGGGGCAATTCAAAGGCCATAATGATGGGGTTCTGGGTTGATTTTGAGTCTTGAACGAGTTCAAATCTAATTCTTCGAAGGGGTGAGGAGCGATTCCATGTCGTCAAATGCAGCCAGAGCGGCCTGCCATTCAGCGTCTCGGCGAAGCGAAGCAAGGTGCCCTGCAGACTCCCCCCAAAGATTATGGGCAATCCGCTCCGCGATTCGCCTTCGGGTGAGCAGCATCGAACGCTCTCGCTCTTCATCGGGTCGATAGGACCCCTCTATTAGGGTTGCGGCACCCAAGTCCATACCGGCATCCACGGCATCGAGAAAGTCAGCCACGCTGCCCAGCCCGAGCAATGCGTTTCGGCGCTGAGTTCCCAGCTGGAAGGCGTGTTCCCTCAGTCGACCGGCATAGACCAGCTCTCTGTATGACGCCGGAAAACTGCCCGTATCGAGGGGAACAAATACGTCCGGCGCAATGCCCCCTCCTCCATACACTGTTCGGCCTCCCGCAGTGAGATAGGCCAAGGAATCCACCTTCGGAACACTGTCCGCTTCCACGTATTCTCCCCGCGCTTCTCGCTCCAACCACTCTTCCTCGTAATCCACGCCCGTGCCATAAGGGCGTTGAATGCTTCTTCCACTCGGGGTGTAGTACCGGGCCACGGTGAGGCGCAATGCGCCTCGGTCGGCCACTGGAAACTCTTCTTGCACCAGGCCCTTGCCGAAAGTGCGTCTACCCACGATGATGGCGCGGTCATGGTCCTGAAGTGCTCCCGCCATGATTTCGCTCGCCGATGCACTTCCCTCATCAACCATGATGACCAAGGGCAAGCTGCGATGTCTACCTGGTCGCTCTGTTACATAATCCCGGCGCGGCTGGGCTGCCCCCTGAGTGTAAACCACGAGATCATTTTTATCGAGGAAGCGCTCGACTATTGGCACTGCGGCGTGCAGATACCCACCGCCATTGCCCCGAAGATCGACGACCAATCGATTGACTCCACGGTCCCGTAGATCGGACAGTGCTGCGTCAAACTCCTCGTGAGTGTTTCTAGCGAAACGGACAACTTTAATGTACCCTGTGCCGTCTAGCATAGGTTCCGACGCCACCACACTGTGAATGGGGATACGGCTCCGCCTCAACGTTACTTCAAATGTGGCAGAGTCGGCATTACCCGGCCTCAGCAAACCGAGCCCGACTGAAGTGCCCGCAGGCCCCTTTAGCAGGCGCATCACCTTCGAGTTGGTTAATCCTGTGCCCGCAATGACGCTGTCATCGACACTGACAATGCGGTCTCCAGACTGAATGCCTGCTTTCTCGCTCGGGCCACCCTCAATGGGCGTGACCACCATGATGGTGTCATCCTGCAATAAAAACTCCACCCCAATTCCCTCAAAATTGCCTTCCATCGGCTCGGCCATCGCGGCCAACTCTTGGGCACTAAACCAGTCACTGTGCGGGTCGAGCTCATCCAAAATGGCATCAATGGCGATGTCGGTCAATCGACTACGGTCCACCGGGTCGACGTACATGCGGTCAATTCTGTCCAAAACAGAGCCCAGAACCTGCCCGGAGGGCAAAAAATGAGGCTCGGTAAACTCCCATGCATTGGTTCCTGATCCAAGGCCACGTCCGAAATAGGCACCCAAACACAAGGCAATGCCTAAGGCTATTGGCATCCAGGCGCGTGGCATGGGAGGTTGATCACTTGTCATCTTCGGGATAACGTACAATCTCTACCCCCGCTTGGTTCAAGAAGTCGAGCCCAGAGTCATCCTTGTAGGCATGGGTGTATACAACGCGGCGAATCCCAACTTGGTGAATCAACTTCGCACAATCCCTGCAGGGAGACAAGGTGATGTACAGTGTGGCCCCCTCTGCAGTGTGTGAAGACCGGGCGAGCTTCGTGATGGCGTTCGCCTCTGCGTGGAGGACGTACCAGTGCGTTTCCCCGCGTTCATTCTCGCATGCATTGGGGAATCCGCTCGGCGTGCCATTGTAGCCATCGGATACAATCATGCCGTCGCGAACAATCAATGCCCCCACCTGCTTTCGCGAGCAATGAGACAATTGGCCCCACTCTCTGGCCATCCGGAGATAGGTCAGGTCGTATCGACGTTGCTTATCGCTAATCACAGGTTGATCCACACCGCGAAGGTAGTTCGGACCCCGATGGACTTCGCGCTTCAGTTTGCGACTCCCTTGCCCACCTTTGCAGCATGCGCATCTACACCAGAACCGGAGATGGCGGCGAGACTTCCCTCTTTAATGGCGACCGGGTCCAAAAGGACGACGCCCGCATCGAAGCCTACGGCACGCTCGACGAACTGAATGCTATCGTTGGGGCACTGCTCGACCACCCTGAACTCGCTCCACACAAGGACCGCTTGCGGACTGTTCAAGACCACCTGTTCAGAATTGGCGGGGTATTTGCCGACCCTGAGGGGCCGCGTCCAGGGGCCTTGACAGTCGGAGTGGACGACATCACGCAGCTCGAGAACTGGATTGACGAACTGGAAGCGACCCTCGAGCCACTTCGCAATTTCGTGTTGCCCGGAGGGCATCCTGCTCTTTCCGCCAACCATTTGGCCCGCACAGTGTGTCGACGGGCCGAGCGAAGAGCAGTTGCCCTTGATCGACTCGTGAAACAGCCGGAAGTTGCCGTGAAATACCTCAATCGACTCAGCGACACTTTCTTTACCCTCGGCCGATGGACCGCCCATGTCACGGGGACAACCGAACTCAAATGGCCATTAGACGACAAATAATTGCATTTCACGGTCTTTAAACCGAACTTTTTGTGTGTGATGGCCGTAGGGGTTGCACACATCGGCGGTCCTGCTACTTTTGCCGCGCCGGAAAACGATTCACGATGTATTGGACGCTTGAGCTTGCTTCCTACCTAGAAGATGCCCCTTGGCCCGCCACCAAAGACGAGCTAATAGACTTTGCTATGCGCACAGGAGCGCCGCTAGAGGTGGTAGAAAATCTCCAACAAATCGAGGACGACCAAGAGTCCTACGACACCATCGAGGACATTTGGCCCGATTATCCATCCAAGGAAGACTTCTTCTTTAACGAGGACGAATACTGACAAAAACAGTCAGATAAACCCATTTGAAATGCCAGCCACTGTGCCGGCGTTTTTATTGCCCCTTATCGAGAACCAGCAGCAGAGTGCAGCCTGAAAACTGAGGGTCAGGCCCTACAGACTGAAGCGGTAACTTCGGAAAATACCCGGCCCAAATGGCGGATGCTACGTCCGGGGATGCACCGATACAGCGGACTTCACGGACACCCTCCCGTGTGGCTGACATGGTCCACAACGGAGGCAGTTCAGGCGGAGGCACCTCCCCCTCAATCTTAGTGCCCGGCGATTGCGGATCCAAAAAGCTCCTCACCTCCAACGGAATGCCCGCCCTGCGAATTGGCGCGACCGTATCGCGGTGCAGCACACCAGCACCGGCCTTACCCAATATTTCTGCTGTCCCGTGATCCAATGTCGGCACATGCTCGGCCGCAGGCCACACCCGGGGATCTCCTGTCATCACGCCCGGAACATCCTTCCAAACAATAAACTTGGCTGCTCGAAGCGCCTCAGCGAGCAATGCGCCACTGAAATCCGATCCCTCGCGACCCAATGTAGTGGGTTGACCATCGGGCGATGACCCCACAAAGCCTTGCATCACAGGAATTCGGCCCCTCCACTGCTCAAGCCGCTCTTGGACTTTGTCACGAACAGCAGCGAGGTCCACAACAGCAGCGCGGTGCGCACCATTGGTTCGCACAACATCCCAAGCAGAAACCCACAGCGCCGAAAGCCCCAGCGCTTCAAGGTGTGCAGCTACAATTCGTGTCGACCACCGCTCACCTTGTCCCACAATGGCATCGTAACCCGCATCCGAAGCTGGACGCCCTTTCCAAGACTCGACCAGCACCCGGAACGCAGAAAAATCCGCAGCGAGCAAATCCGAGGGCAGTTTCAACTCCTCCACTGTGCGCTGGTGGGCCTCCATTACAGGCCCAATCAGCGCTCCCAAATCAACTGCATGGGGCAACATGCTCCATACCGCTTCCAGTGCATTGGTCGTTTTGCCCATAGCACTGACCACCACCGCCGATTCGCAGTTGCGGTCCTCTCCCGCCGATTGACCCAACACAATGGCCCCCAGGTTGCGCACCGCATCTGCATCCTTGACCGATGCCCCGCCGAATTTGTGTACAATCCAGTTCATCCCGCCTTTTGGGCCAGCGCCTCTAGCGCTTCTCCTTGGAGACGCCCGTTAAGCCAGTCGCTCTCCACTGCAGACCCCAATGCCTTGTAAAATCCAATGGCGGACTCATTCCAATCGAGGACTTGCCATTGCATGTAGGCGCAACCCCTTTTCCTGGTCTCCTCCGCCAATGCGGCGAAGAGTTGCAGACCATACCCTTTTCCGCGCTGGCTTTTGGTGACCACCAAGTCTTCCAAATACAGACAGCGCCCATTCCATGTGCTGTACTTCTGATAAAACAGGGCAATGCCCACAATCTCATCCCGGTCCTCAGGCTCCAACACCATCAACCCGTATGCTGGATTGGGGCCAAAACCATCCAGGAGCAAGGTCGCTTCACTAATATTAACCTGATCAAGCGCCCGCTCGTACTCGGCCAATTCTCTGATCAACTCCATCACCGCAGGCACATCCGCCTCCACGGCCCATCGAATCCTTCCCGTTCCTTGCATGTCCTGCAAACGTAGATTGCAGGCCATCATGCCCGAAGAAATTTCTCCATTTGACATCGTTTTGGGCCTTCCCTTGCTGTGGAGCGCCATCCGAGGGGTCCGCAAAGGCCTCATTTTAGAAGTGACCAGCTTGGCCGCCCTGTTCTTGGGTGCCTATGCTGCTTTGTTTTGCTCAGATTTAGTGGCGGCGTGGTTGGATGCGCGTTTTGCCATTGGCCACGCCTATATGGGCATCACTTCATTCGCTGTGACCTTCGCGATCGTGGTGATTGCCGTTCACCTCTTGGGAAGGGTCGTGGAAAAAATGGTCGACATCACCGCACTCAAGCCCATGGACCGACTAGCTGGCTTGGCCTTTGCTCTGGGTCGGGCTTGGCTTTTCTGGTCCATTATGGTTCTGCTGATTCAAGGCACACTGGGCCAAGGCATACTGCCCGCGGATTGGATTGCCGGCAGTTGCCTCTGGCCCGCTCTGGACGATACGGCGCGCTTCGTCTTGCCCATCATCGACCCTTGGATTCCTGAAATCTAGACGGATCGCACCACGGTTTACAGCGCGACCTCCACGCCGAGGTCCTGACCCAAGCGAACAATCCGGTCGCCAAGGGCAGCCCATGCAGCCTCGTAGGCATCCGACGCGGACCACTCTCCCTTGACAGAGAAGTAGAACTTGATTTTGGGCTCTGTTCCCGACGGACGGGCGGTCACGAGCGCCCCCTCCACGGTCAGGAACTGAACGACATTGGATGAGGGCAAACCATTCCAGCCTTTGAGGTGGTCGCGAACCTCCGCCACCGCTTCTCCGCCGAGGTGTGTTGGAGGAGATTGGCGGAAACCGTCCATCATGGCCCGAATCTCCTCGGCTCCGGCAATGCCCTCTCGCTTGAGCGAAACCAAGGCCTCGCGGTACATGCCATAGTGACGGTGCAGGTCCCGAAGTCGGTCCAACAGGGTTCTGCCCTTGCGCCATTCCTCATCCGCCATCTCGGCGATCATGCAGGCCGCTGCAATCGCGTCCTTGTCGCGGACTTCATCGCCCACGAGGTAGCCATAGCTCTCTTCGCCACCCACCAGGAAACGGCCGTGGCCTTCCCGCGCAGCGATTTCCGCAGCAATCCACTTGAACCCGGTCAGCGTCTCCGCCACCGGAACGTCGAACTCCGCTGCGATATCAGAAACCAAGCGCGTAGTCACGACGGTACGTGCCACGAAATCTCCCTCTTCTATCGCACCACGCTCTGCCTTTGCCTTGAGCACATAGTGCACGAGGAGGGCCGCCACCTCGTTCCCATTCAGAAGGCGGAAACCGCCGTTCGACTCGCGAACTGCGGCGCCCACACGGTCGCTGTCTGGATCGGTGGCCAAGACCAGCTTGGCTCCGGTTTCCTCCGCGCGGTCCAAGGCCATCCGAAGGGCACTCGCCTCTTCTGGGTTGGGGGACTCCACAGTGGGGAAGGCCCCATCCGGAGACGCCTGGGCCGCCAGCACCTCCACATTTCGGAAACCGCAGGCTTCCAATGCGGGCGCCATGCTCACCGTGCCCGTACCATGCAGGGGTGAATAGACAATGCCCAGGTCGGACCCCTCTTGCATCAGGGACTCACTGATTCGGTGTCCGGCAATGGCGTCGTAGTAATCGAGGTCCAGTTGCCCGTCGATGATGTGAATCTTAGGGTCATCGGCTTCTGCACGGCAAACCGCCTCGAGACCCTGAACAGCGCGGACGCGCTCGATGATGCCGTTGTCGTGCGGCGGGACAATCTGGCCCCCGTCGCCCCAATAGACCTTGTATCCGTTGTATTCCTTAGGGTTGTGACTGGCCGTGACCACGATTCCCGCCTGACACCCAAGCCTGCGAATGGCAAAACTCAATTCAGGTGTCGGTCGCAGTGCGGAGAAAACGTGGGCGTCGATCCCATTTCCGGCCAACACCTCAGCGGCCACCCGGGTGAATTCATCGCTGCGGTGCCGGCTATCGTGCGCGAGGGCCACCGCCATCGGCCCATCATGGTGGGCGGCGAGATAGTCTGCCAACCCTTGGGTCGCCATGGCCACCACCGCAGCATTCATTCGGTTGGTGCCAGGGCCCATAATGCCTCGCATACCCCCTGTCCCGAATGCAAGGTCCTGATAAAAGGCCTCCTGCAGGGGCCCTGAATCTGCATCGTCAAGCATGGCTTGAACCGCATTGCGCGTCTCCTCATCATGGGGCTCGCGTGTCCAAATGACGGCCCGCTTGCGGATGTCTTCGAGGTTCATGGCAAAGTCAATGCGGTTATGAATCGGCAAACTTCGCCCTTAGGCAGGAATCAAGTGCCGCTTCCCAAGAGACAGCATTGCGACCCAAAGCCTCGAAAAACAAGTGTTCGTCAAGTTTGCTGTACCCTGGGCGGGTGACTCGGGTCGGAAATGAACCGGTCGAAACAGGCCGAACCTCGACATGCGGAGCATGGGAAGCGAGAATTGCAGAAGCAAATCCATACCAAGTGGTGATGCCCTCGTGGCCGTAGTGGTGCACCCCTGAAGTGCGTTTCGAATCGCAGGCCATGAGGTCGACCCAACGCAGCAGGTCTTGCGCCAAGTGACCCGCATGGGTTGGGCACCCCAGCTGGTCGTCAACGACGGGCAACACCTCCCGATTGGCAGCAAGGCGCAGCATGGTATTTAGAAAATTCTTCCCCTCTCGGTCATAAAGCCAGCTGACACGGACAATACTAGCCGTTGGCAATGCATTCAGAACGGCTTGCTCGCCTTGCAACTTGCTCGCACCATAGACCCCGAGAGGAGCAGTGTCATCCTCTGGTAAATAGGGGCGGGTTCCCGTGCCATCAAAGACGTAGTCGGTGCTGATATGCACCATCTTGATTCCGCGTTCGACGCACGCTTCAGCCAATAGACCTGGTGCGACCCCATTGATCTGATAGGCGCGCGCTGCATCATCCTCAGCGGCGTCCACCGCAGTGTAAGCACCACAGGAGACCAACACATCTGGGGACAAAATATTAAGCGCCGAAGAAAACGTTTCGGGGGCCCCGAGGTCCAGCACATCTCGACCGCAAGGAATCAGCGTTTTTCCCCCGGCGACCGGATGGTTTTGGAGGGACATCAATCTGCCTCCCAATTGGCCCGTGATGCCTGTGATCATAACCCGCATGACACAAAGAAAGCGGACACAGAACACGTTTTGGCACGCTTTGTGCCGTTTGTACGCCAAATCACATTCACCATGACGCACTTCCTCTCCCTCAGAAACCGGATGGGCGCCGTTCTCGCCGTCCTGATTATGGTCACCAGTGCCTCTGCCGCCTTCGGTCAAAGGCGAGGTTCATTCCTTGAACCAAGACGCGCGGGCGCTTTTGAACTCAAGGGAACCGCACTGCTCGCCGAAATGAAAGCAGGCGACTTGATGGTTCACCCTGGCATCGAATTGACCTGCCTCGGCCGATCAGCCGGGCCGCTGCACAAAGGGGTCAGAATCGGACTTGGCATGCTCGACCGCTCTGGCTCCCTCGCGGTATCAGAATCCGGCACAAGCGAACGTCGGCGAACATTCCTTCCTGAGGTCTCCGGCGTTCTCAGGCTAGACCCCTTTCGAAGCAGAATCCGCCCTTTTGTGGAAGGAGAGCTCGGCATGGCCGCCACGATTCTGGACGTCAGAACCTTTGATTCAATGGGAGACCGCACCAACTATGACGTGCCCAACTTCGATCCCACGCTTCAATATGGTTGGGCCGCGGGAGCCCGCATCCGAATTGGCAACGGCGCATTCATGACCGTGCGGTACGGGGAGCGTTTCGGAGGCCAGCTGGACATTCCTAATCCCATCGAAGCCGGCGACGCACCAGCCCAAATTGGAAATGAACGGTACGTGATGGGGATGGGACTCAGTCTCGCCCTCTGAGTGCCATTGAAACATCCGGTACTAAGTCAAGCAGCCCGTATGGCCTCCACTGGGTCCATGCGGGCTGCCTGCATCGCGGGGGCCAATCCCGATACGACTCCACTCAATACAGCAATGCCAAGGCCGAGAAGAAAGCGATTCAACCCAAACACGAGAGACAAGCCTTCCGACAAGGCACAGTTGACCAACAAAACGAGAATGGCCAACGTGATCAAAGCCAGCAACGCCCCCATGATGCACAAAGCCACGGCTTCGATGAGAAACTGAGCCAATACAAATGCGCTCTTGGCGCCCAGCGCCTTTTGAACCCCAATCAATGGGGTCCTCTCCTTAACAGAGACGAACATGATATTGGCCACGGAAAAGCAACCAATGAGAATGGCGAAGACACCGATAAACCAGACCCCAGTCTCCAGTTGACCAAAAATCTTGTCGATAAACGCCGTGAGCATCTCCACCTCGTTGACCGCAAAATCAGATTCGTCACGGGGATGAAGGCGCCTCAATGGGCGATAGGCGGCTATGACCTCTCCCTTGAGCGTTTCCAATTCCACACCTTCGCGAGCGCGGATCAAGATGGAGGTCTTCAGCCCTCTGAAATTCATGAGCTGTCGACCAAAAGTGACGGGAATCAGCGCGAGGTCATCGGTCCCTTCTCCCACAAGTGATGTGCCCTCTTGGGCAAGGATACCGACGACCTTCACCTTTCTTCCCTCAACGGTCAGGGATTTGCTAATGGGGTCCTCTCCGGGGAAAAGGCGGTTGACCACATCACGCCCCAGAATGGCAACCGGAACAGCTGCCTGCATTTCGCGTTCCGTAAAAAATCGACCGTCCTCGATATTCAATTCAATGGCATCGAAATAGTTCAGCGTGACCGCGCCCAACCTGGCTCCACCATAGCTGCTGCTGCCCCTTTTCAATGTCGTCAAATCCCCAGTCTGGAAAGCAACGCTTCGCGCCGAGGGAAGGCGCTCGCTCAGAATCTCTGCATCCTCCAATGTCGGGTCCCGACGCAATCCATACTTCCACCAGGGGTAATCCGGAGAAAAGGTCCACGGCATTTTTTCGACAAAAAGGACATCGCTTCGGATGGAACTGAAGATGCCCTTGATATTTTCCTCAAGCGAGTCGGAAACCGTGAAAACCGCAGTAATCATGAAGATTCCGACCATGACGCCCAAGAGGGACAGCAGCGTTCTGAGCCGATTC
>PBIE01000020.1 GCA_002720375.1 Crocinitomicaceae bacterium
GGGGGTAGCAGGGCCATCTTCTTGTCTCCCGCGGTCTTTATCTGATAGGCGACAATTCTGTGTAACAGGGGGTAGCAGGGCGCGGGTGACAACAGAAAATGGCCTGCTACCCCTTCCTGAACGAAATGTTGAGATGTGGCGTCCAAAGCAGCTTGATTGAAATCTGCACCAACCAAAACCAAAGGGTGGGTGTCAAGATGCCGGCCGCGAAGGGTATCCCGTCTAATAAAATCTTCTAAATGCAAAAGCAACGCTCCGTTGCCGCAACCCATATCACAGAGCCCTTTTGGCTGACTCGCCAACGGCGCATCAAAAATGGAGCGAACCACTTCATCCAAGTGTCGGAAATACGCGCCGTGGGCTCCGCCGCTGCCCCACACATTCAATGTCCTGTCCACATGGATTTCCGCTTCGCCTGGCTCAGTGCGCCACAACCTGGCTCCATCTCCAAAAAGCAATTCATCCGCCCAAAGGAATGTCCGGATGTACGATGTTGTCACCCCGAAAGCAGCAGCACGCGCGAGGAAAAACGCCCCCCTTTCAGTACCCAAGAATCCAAGTGCAGTCAAGGCCCTAATCGCCGCTTCCCGACGCGAGGAATGCATCCTTTGCAAAGCCGAATCAAGTTCGCTCCATTCCCCCATTGCTGCGGTACCGTGAACCGTTCCAATGGACACGAGCCAAGGGGCTACAAGTGCCCCTTCAACATGCGATTCCCAAGCAGTGCCCTTTACGCTTTCAAATGCCTTAACGGCATTGGACCATGCCATTTCCGCATTTTCGGACCACGCCTCAGCAGGCCGGTTCCACATGCCCTCGGCAGCCGCCACCCAATCCCGAATCAGGGCAACTGAGGCAATGCCTGCCTGCCATTCAGACCACCCTGACTTATTGGAACGCGAAAAACGAACCCGATCATGGGACGCGTCTCGCACCAGCCAGCCCTGGGATGACAGCAATCTGCACACCACATTCAAATAGCCCGGGTTGGCGCCCAAATGAACGGCGAGATCATCGACGTCCACTTCTGATCTAGAGGCAAACGCATCGAAAATTNCTCGCTCCTTTAAGACCGGACAGAGGATGGTCAATGCTAGACCATCGAGNTGCTGAAATAGAGACGCACGCCACAAGCGGGCGTCCTCTTTATTTGGCGCCACAAATGCGCCGCTGGGCAAACTGGTCGACATGTTTGTGTTTGACCGGAATGTTGCCGGCTGCACACCATACGAGAAGCCATTTCNGAAAGTTTCAATNCGATGTTGTCATNCAGAGCCAACAAAACAACAGGAACAAAAAAAGCCCGNGACCATGNGGGGTCCCGGGCCTATATGGTCATTTGANCTGGGCTTCAATTCAGTGTCGTGCCCAACCAATGCCGGTCATTCACAGGATTGTCCAAAGACAGCCAAAATGCTCAGAAGGTCAACAGCAGAAACGAGTCCATCTNAATTCAGGTCTCCAACGCAGGCCGCCTCAAAACTGCAAGTTCCATTGTCTCGATCCGCATCGGGATTGAAGTTTTCCGCTTCNGAATAAGTACATCCGGCAACAGAACAACTCTCCCATTCACAACTGAGGTCATCGCGTTCNGCATGCGGCATGTAGTTACAAGCCGTGGNATACATACAACCAAGCACTTCGCATGACGCATTCCAGTTGGGGTTCATNATGGGATTCGACAGNNTCTCTGACNCCACCCATACCTGACTGCAATCCGATTCTCCCANATAGCTCACCTCATGGGTCACAGGATCGTAGCAAAACGGCTGTTGGCACTCGGCGCAGTCGTCTTCGACACCACAGGTACCGTCGTCCTCGGTTGCCAGCCAACTGAAGTTGCATGCCGTGGGGTCAGTGCACCCAAGGACGCTCGTGCAAGAGGCGTTCCAATANGGATTACCGGGATCATTTGGAAGCACCACAATCTCGGTCGGACCTGCCACCGCATCGGCTGCCACATCCACAAACTCAACCGTGTGCAAGATGAAATCGTAGATGTACGCCTGTTGGCAANCCCCACAGGTGTCCACCATAGCACTGCCATTCACCACACCGTTGCAATCCGCACATGTATTGTTCCAATTNGGGTTCATCATCGGATTNGAAAGGCTCTCTGCATCCACCCAGACTTGACTGCAGTCCATCTCACCNACNTAACTCACTTCATGCGTCTCAGGGTCGTAGCAAAACGGCTGTTGGCACTCGGCGCAGTCGTCTTCGACGCCACAAGTCCCGTCATCCTCACTTGCCAGCCAGCTGAAGTTGCATGCCGTAGGGTCCGTGCACCCGGGGACGCTCGTGCATGAGGCATTCCAATACGGGTTATAAATGTCATNGGGCAACACCACAATTTCTGTTGGACCGGGAACCGCATCTGCGGCCACATCCACGAATTCAACAGTGTGAAGCACCATGTCGTAGATGTAGGCCAACTGGCAATCCCCGCAGTCATCCACCAGNGCGCTACCACCGACTACCCCATTGCAGTCGACTGTCTGGCCAGCAGAAAAAAGTGAAATAGAGAGACCAAGGGCCAAAACGTAGAGGTAGAGATACTTCATGTCCGTGATTTAGGTCAAAGTTTTTTACCGAATTCCGGTCAAAACATACCCCATTCAGAGTATTATTTAGACCTGTTCTAATTTACCGCGAAAAGGGGATGCTAGCCCTCATGGAAGCCCGCTTTTTTTGTATTGTGAATTCCCGCTTTGTGCCAGCCTTTTTTCGTTTGACATGGATAGCAGCCGCTCTTCTGGTGGCGTATCCAATGGCGTCCCATGGCTGGATGAAGCTCAAGCCACATTTCACCGAGGCAGCAGGGAGACCTGACGCGAAATTTGAAAGCGCGGAAAAAGGAAAAATGCCACAAGCGTCCAAAGCAGAAGGCGAGGAGACGCCAAGTGCTNATGAGAGCAGGAATGTCAACATTCAAAAGCGCCGAGAGTACATCAGAGGAATGAAAGCCACAGGCTACCTCTGGGAGTTAATTGGCGTGCTCGAAATGTTGGGGGCNGCTCTGCTTCTCATTCGACCGCTNCAGTTCTTGGGTTGTGCCATCCTTTGGCCCATCACGCTTAATGTTTTCCTTTTTCACGCAGTGTTAGAACCAGAAGAGATGGGNGAACTCATCTTCACCTCATGCATGATGGTGGCCAATACTGCCTTGCTCTTGCGCTATTGGCCCAAATGGCGTCATTTGCTCTTTATACCCAATACCCAATCATGAAAACCACTCACCTCATCCTCGTCGGGTTGATTGCATTGCCTGTTGCANTGTCTGCCCAATCCAAGGCCGATACTGATGCGATTCTCGACATGTGTGGCTGCTACGCCATCACATTTGAGTTTGCGGAGACCTTTACTTCCGACACCAACTACACCTTCCGCGACAACTACACTGCGGCCGCAACAGAATGGGTGCAGCCTGTCGAAATCGAGAAAGGTCATATTGTTCTGCAGCACCTCCTGACAATGGGTGGTTACGTCGTGAAGCACTGGAGACAGGATTGGGACTATCAGCCAGATCGGATGATGCAATATGAGCAAGGCCGCACATGGAACTTTGTCCCCGTGTCGAAAGAAGACAGAAAAAAGCGTTGGATGCAAAGCGTNTATCAAGTCGACGACAGTCCGCGCTACTCNGGAATTGGAACTTGGGTCCACGTCGATGGCAAACACTTNTGGGANGCCGAATCCCGAACGCCACTTCCGCGCCGAGAGTACACCAAGCGAAGNGACTACGACGTCATGGACCGACTCAACCGTCATGAAATCACNGCCGAGGGCTGGGTCCACGAACAAGACAACAAAAAGGTGCAACTTCTCGACGNGGGTGAAAANGTCCTCGTTGAAGAAAAAGGCAGNAACGNCTACACTCGAATTCCAGACGAGAACTGCAAGCCCTCCATCGANTACTGGGCAGCCAANGCCGATTTCTGGAATGGCATTCGCAGNAATTGGAGCGCCATCTACGACAACAACAACACCATCTCCATGCACAACAAGGTGGATGGAAAGCGCCTCTATGAATTGCTTTTTGAAATGCCAGAAAGCGGCGCCCAAGACATCATCAANTCCTTCATTATCCAAGACAATCCCTCCAACCCATGAAGCACTTTTGGACCCTTNTCGCCCTGTTCCTGTCACTGCANTCCTTCAGTCAGGACGTTATTAATGACACATTCAGCATGGAGCCTGGATACGCCAATATGGTNTTCTACAACATGTCTGAAGGAGTGGTCGGCACCGCACCTTTGGCCAACTGGCATATCGCATTTGACGTGGCGCCNATGGGCAGTTCAATTCGAATTAACGGNGGAATGGGGGTCAACCTCTATGAATACGGTGATGCAGACACNTGGGACAACGTCGACGTCTCCTCTTTTTCTGGAACGGCNCTCTACAATGACCAAACCTCNTGGGCCGCAGGNGCTTTCAATCAAAACGGCGATGGCGGTTTTGATCTCGGATGGGGAGACTACAATGTGGTCACGCACGTGGTNACAGGAGATAAAGTTTATGTCCTGCAGAATCTAGATGGCGACTGGTTCAAGGTCCAGCCCCAATCTCTCGCATCTGGCGTTTATACTCTGAGGAGTGCGCCAGTTGATGGCGGAAATGAAACCGTCGTGACAGTGAATAAAGACGATTACGAAGGCAAGAACTTCGCTTATTACACCTTGGGTGCAGCTGCTGCTGAAGACTTAGAACCAAACGAAGCTTGGGACTTCATGTTCACCCGTTACATGGAGGACCTCGGCGACAATTACTATTACGGCGTAGCCGGCGCCCTCATGTCACGCGCCACGTCAGTCCAGCAACTGGACGGACTCGAAGACCCTTTTGTGGATGGTGAAGCTGATGCCGATGCATTTGTGACCACGACGAACGAAGTGGGACACGATTGGAAAGAATATCAATTCGGCGCAGGCTATACACTGGCGAGTGACCGCTGCTACATTGTTAACAGTGTATCAGGAGAGCAGTGGCGCATGGTCTTCACAGGGTTTGGTGGCACCACAGACGGCGTCGTAGAGTTGGGCAAGGTGCTTGAAACGTCTACCCCTTCGTCTGTATTTGAAAACACAAGCGAGACAGCCAAGCTCTACCCCAATCCCGCAATCACAGGTCAACCTATTCAATTCGAATGGGCTGGCGTCGACCAGATGAACATCCAGATTGTAGATGCCATGGGCAGAACAGTTCATACCCTACAGTCCCCTTCCTTCCGCACCACACTTTCTACTGGCCTTCCTTCAGGATGGTACCGTGTTGTCGCCTACTCTGACCAAGATCGCCAGTCCCACACACTGATTGTGAACTGATGAAAAAAGACCCAGCCAGACGAAAACTCAGGCTTTGTTTCTGCTCGCCTCTTGTGATGGCCTTGCTCATGTTTTGCCCGGTTGCGTCCGGGCAAAACGCTTCTGAGCTGAGCCAAAAGGAAAAAGACACCCTGAATGTGATTCTTATCTCAGAGGCGGTCATCACGGGAGAAATCCGCGAGACGAGCATTGCTGAAGCACTGCGTCCGGTTCGGGTTCTGGGAGAGGAGAAAATCAACAATCAATCGGGCGCTGTCGACGTTCGAGACCTCTTGAGAAACGAGTTAAANCTTCAAACAACAGAGGACGCNGTACTCGGGAGTCGCCTCCAAATTCAAGGNCTAGGAGGAGAAAATGTCAAGATTCTAGTAGATGGCGTTCCCGTCATTGGCAGGATGAATGGCCAGATTGACTTGTCTCAGCTTCCCCTGTGCAACGTTGACCAAATTGAATTGATTGAAGGTCCGATGTCAGTTGAGTACGGCTCCAATGCTCTCGCGGGGACACTCAATCTCATCACCAAACAGTCCAGAGCCAACAGCTCTTCTGTCGAAGCCGACATGAGATACGAATCTGTGGGCCGTTATGCGCAGATTCTTCGCATTGATAAAGGTTGGGGTGAGAACAGCATCATGGGTTCATTCCAGCGCATTTATTTTGACGGNTGGAGTCCATCTGATCAAACTTTTGATTGGATTGAAGACTTCGACGCCGACGAAGGCAGNGTTGCCCAATGGAATCCAAAGCTTTTGCAGCAAGCAGAAATCTCTGGCTCCCTGAACTGGGGCAATTGGCTGCTGCGCCCTGGCACCCGGTGGCTCGATGAAACNATATTTAACCGCGGTCTTCCCCGAAATCCTTANCAGGAAACCGCATTTGATGACACCTATCGCACAAGGCGCATCCAGCCCTTTGTCAAATTCAAGGCGGCCAGTCCGAATGGATTATTGAATGGCGTGTTGTCCTATAACCTCTATTTGAGAAACAAAAGCACGGTTTTGACCGATTTGACCACATTGGAAGAAACCCTCTTGACAGACGATGGTGCAGTGGACACNACCAGAGTCGAGCTTGTAAATTTTCGCGGCACAAGGAGTTACGAAAAGAACCCCAGTCGAACCTTAAAATTGGGATGGGACCTGCAAAGAGAACAATTCACTGGCCCNAGAATTAATGGNAACACCAAGAGCATCGCAGACCTCGCTGCATTCGCTACGATGCGCTGGAATCGGTCTGAATCCAAGCACGAGTTGGGACTGAGGCAAGCGTACAACTCAAAATATGACGCCCCTATTCTGCCCAGCTGGAATTCTGTCTGGNCCTTCAATCAAAGCCAACTTCGCACNTCATATGCTNGGGGTTTCAGAGCACCTTCACTCAAGGAGCTTTATTTCCGCTTCGTAGACATCAATCACGAGCTCTACGGCAATCCTGATTTGAGAGCGGAGTCTTCGCACAATTTTCAAATCAACTGGAGGAGAACCCAAAAGTCATCCATTGAAATCAATGGATTCAGAAACGTGGTGTCCAATCAGATTGGATTTGTTGCCATTGAAGGGGCTACAGGCTATGAATATCGAAACATTGGCTCGTTCAAATCACAGGGTGGCAGAGCGCGGTGGAGTTTGCAACGCAAAAAGTTCACATTGGAATCCGGCGCGGCATGGACCTGGATTTGGAACAACCTTCCTTCCGATCACGGCGGATCACAATGGACCAGATCAACAGAAGTCAGCGCCTCGGGAAGTTGGGAGCTCTCCCCTTCCTTTCGCGTGAACACCAGCCTGAAGTGGACAGGTCCCAGTCTCAGATACTACGTGGACTCATCAGATCAGCTCAGGACATCCACNATGGATGAGTATACCCTCTGGGATGCCACTGCCACGTTCAACAGCAAAAATGAAATCTGGCGAATAGACCTAGGGGCGAGAAACCTCATGAACATCCAAGATGTAAATGTCACCGGCCCCACTGGAGCCCACACCAGTGGTTCCGGAATACTCATGAGTTGGGGACGCTCTTATTTCGTTCGCCTCAACATGAGAATTGCTTCTTCATGATGATCCACCTCAAAAATCATTCGTGGCTGCTGTTAATCGCAATGTCCATTNTGGGGGCGGGTTGCATTGAAAAGGAGCGCCCAATTGCGCCGAGACCACCGAGTCAACTGGAATCCTACCAAGTCAGCCTAGGAGATGGATATGGCACCCGAAGCCACTTCAATCTGTCTACAGGAGAAGTGGTCGCCTCTCACCCNAANGAAGCATGGGACTTGGCCTTCNCTTTGAATTCAGAATCCGGAAGTCCNATCCTTCAAACGCGGCTCAATACAAGCCGTTTCATGCGGGTCACAGCCCTTCAAAACGTCACTTTAAACGACCCATTCCCAGAAACTGTGGATGAGTCACTCTGGGGTTTTGACTCTCCTCTNGGTCCCCATGATGGNTTAACAATGGACCAATTGGATTTCGCTAACAACGAAATTTGCCTCTTGGACATGGGTTACTCTTCCGCGGCTGAAATCATGGGGTTCATGATGGTCAAAATCCAAAATGAAGGAAACGAGGTAACGCTTGAATACAANGACGAACAGGGACCCACGATGTCGTCCACCTTTTCCCTAGATGAAAACAGGGAGTGGACCTACTTCAGCCTTCTCAANAGTCACACTGTAGATGTTGAACCAGAGCAGGGAACATGGCATCTGATGTTCTCTGGATACACTGAAATTTTTGACTATAACGGTGGCCCCTTGCCCTACCTCGTCACAGGCGTNCTGTCCATTCCACAGGGCACTGTNGTTCACGANGCGGGAACANATCAAAATTGGGATGACCTGTTCGACTCAGATTGGGACAGTATGGAGTTCACGGACAACTGGAATGCAATAGGATACGATTGGAAGTCATACAGCCTAGAATTGGGAGAATACAGCGTAGATGATGCNCACCTTTACTGTGTTCGAGATGCAGTGGGTCGCGAGTTTCTATTTCGCTTTCTTGACTTCTACGACTCAAGCGGAAACCCCGGAACGATAACGCTTGAAATACGCGAACGTTGAACCCCATNACCTGCCTCATGATTCACTCCTGTTCTCACAGAAGCGGCGGACTTGTCGCCAGCTTCAGCGCCATTCTCTTNCTGGGCTTTTCGTCTGTATCCCTCGGCCAGNTCAAAAATGAACTGACCGAGCGGTCTTTCTGGAAAAGCTCCCCAAATCTGGAACNGGTGCAANCCAGTGTGGCCAACGGAAATGACCCCTCTGAACTGGGTCGCTATGCCTTTGACCCCTTGAGCTGGGCACTCATCGAAAGGGCANCGGAGGACGTACTTATGTACCTCTTAGAACAACCCGGCAACGANGTCAACAAACTCACCCACGACGGAAGGACTTACATATTCTGGGCGGCCTATCGGGACAATATCCCATTCATGAACACCCTCATTTCAANGGGGGCCAANACAGACATCATCGACAGTCACGGATATTCTTTGTTGAATTTCTCAGCCGTCACTGGCCAGACCAATATCGATTTGTATGATTTCATTGTCGCTCACGGCGCCAATCCCGCCTCCGAGGTCAACAACGCAGGCGCCAATGCCCTCCTGTTGGTTGCGCCTTTTCTTGAAAACACCGAACTCGTTGATTACTTCGAAAGACAAGGCCTTGGGCTCACGTCCGTCGATGAAAGCGGCGCCAACTTCTTTCATTATGCAGCCAAGGGAGGCAACATCACGTTTCTAAGTGCGCTTTTGGACCGTGGCTTTGATGCCAACCTCCTCACATTAGATGGCCGCAATGCTGGCCATTATGTGGCCATGGGCACCAGAGGTAAAGACAACCCTGTGGAGGCATACCATATGATGGATTCACTCGGAATTGACCTCACCGCACCCAGTAAAGAAGGGAAAACTCCNCTTTGGTACGCACTTCAGGGAGAGCCTTCCAAAGAGACCCTTGATTTCCTCATTGGCTTGGGCACAGAAGTGAACCTGTCCAGTGATGAGGGAGAAAACGCCCTCATGGTCGCTTCCTACAGCCACGAGCCTGCAGTATTGGAGTTACTGATGTCCAACGACATCGACATCAATCAAACCGACGATGAAGGACATTCTGCGCTCTCCAATGCCGTGCGTTATAACAGCCCTGAAGCCGTCTCATTTCTCTTGGACCAAGGTGCGTCAGTCGAACCTGAAGCCAATGGCGGCATCCTGCTCCAAGGCCTGGCCACCGCCTTCAACAGNGACAGNGCCGNNTTCCATGAAAAAACAAAGCTTTTNATGGCACGGCAGTTTGACNTGNGTTCTCCCCAA
The DNA here is from genome assembly GCA_002720375.1 of Crocinitomicaceae bacterium. Classification (GTDB taxonomy): domain Bacteria; phylum Bacteroidota; class Bacteroidia; order Flavobacteriales_D; family Sanyastnellaceae; genus UBA8752. Next base: position 9,642 of record PBIE01000020.1, read on the forward strand.
GAAGATGGCAACACTCTCTTCCACCTGGCTGTNAATGAAGAAAATTCAGGGCTTTGCATGGTCGCTTCCCAGCACGGGACCGATGTGAATCACCTCAACAGCGAAGGNTACAGCGCGCTCCATTTGGCTGCCATGCAAGCTGAGGATGCAAANATCATCGAGATACTGCTNGACCTCGGAGCAAAAACAGACGCGTTAACCCCTTTTGAAGAGACACCCTTCGATCTCGCCAAAGAGAACGAGCGCCTCAGCAGCCTTCCTTCCATCCTCAATCTCCTCCAACCATGAAATCNTTGGTTACCGCGCCCTTGATGTTGATGGCCCTNTGCGGTCCCGTTATTACCTCACTTGCNCANGAGTCNANCCAAGACAGTACCCATCGNTGCTTGNTTCAAATGACCAATTACGANGGTGAAGGCGCCTANGTCATCGTNAGCTTGATGGATTCNAGCGACCAATACCTCGAGACCCTATATGTGATTGGNGATGACCCGGAATGGTANTACGAAATCGAAGAGTGGTGGTCCTATTTCGGACGGGAAGTTCGGGACATCGATGGCATTACGGGACCCACACTGTCAGGTGGTGAGCGNTCCATTATCGAATTCAAGNTTCCNAAGNACGCTTTTGATGGGAACCACAAACTCAGGTTTGAAACGGCGGTCGAAGACCAGGCATACTATCCCTCAGAAATTGAAGTTCCCGTGGACTCCCTGACCACCGTAAAACTTGAGGGAACCGGCTANATCCGCTACGCGCGGTTTATTCAACCTCGATAACTTCTATCATGGCTGCCATATGGCGATGGAGTCACATGGCCCTCTCCGTGTTAGGGGGATTGGTCATCGTCGTGGCCTCCATTACCGGAATGGCATTGGGCTACCATGAAACCAGCCAAGCATGGAGGCCAGGTGTTCCGAGTGACCAAGTCAAAAACCAACCTGCAGCACATATCATNAGAAAAGTAGAAGACGCCTGCGAGCAGGTCTTCGACATCGCAGTAGACAAACAGTGTCGCATCCTGGTGAAGGCCCTTATGACCGACGGAGAGATGGCACATTTCATTGCCAATCCGGAAACTGGGCATCCGCTCCACACAGTCTCACCCGCACCAAATTGGGTGCAATGGTGCAGGGGCCTGCACCGATCTCTGTTTTTCAAAACACCGGGAAGGATCATCGTTTCCATCAGCGCCGTTCTGCTCCTGCTGATTTCCATCAGTGGCATTTTCATCTTGGTTCAATTCAACGGCAACAAGCCATCACTGCTAATTCCATTCCGGGACCCTATCCAATACAGTCACACCTGGGGAGGCCTCATTCTGCTCTTGCCTACCGTCATTTGTGCAGTCACTGCNATAGNGTTGTCGCTGGAGCGGTTTTCCGAAAGCACATCAATCCCCAATGTCCCCGANGAAAANGTTGCGGAGGCCATCCTATCGAAACTCCATCCACACGAATTCGAAATTTTCACCTCAACCCCAGTCCGAGAAATCCGGGCAATCAAGTTTCCCGTTTTCGATGACATTGATGAACCCTTCTTGCTCGAGACCATGAATTCAGCGTTTCAACTTCACCCGTACGACGGCCACGTGCTCTCCGCCATTCCCTANCCTATGCTAGAAATAATTAACGGAATCGCGTCACCTCTACACACTGGCGAAGGCTCTGTTCTTTGGTCGATCATTTTGGTCATCACCGCTNTGGGACTGCTCTATTTCACATGGTCAGGGTTCAAGATTACGTTTNANCGCGTCAAGCAAAAGGCCAAGAAAAAAACCAATGCCGAGGACTGTNCAATCCACATCCTTGTCGCATCACAAACGGGCAGCACCTGGAATTTTGCAGACGCNCTGAAAAAGAGCCTGTCCAAAGTCGATGTAGGGATTCACATCNCGGCCATCAATGACTTCAAGCCACATCAACAACTCGAGCACGTCATTTTCATGGCAGCCACNACCGGCTATGGNGAAGCCCCTTCCAATGCTTCCGAATTCAAAACGGTACTCAATNAAGTTCCCANTGGCAGAAAAATTGAAGCATCCGTGCTGGGGTTTGGCTCACGTATCTACCCGGACTTCGCCAAGTTTGGATCTGACCTGTTTCAGCATTTGCAAACTCTGGACTGGGTCAACAACACCCTACCGTATCACACCGTAGACAACGGCTCTTGGGAAGATTTTGAAAACTGGACCAAGGCGTGGGGCGAGCGATCGGGATTCAATGTGGGAGACAACATCGAAGTCGATGAGCGCAAGCACACCCTTCGAGTCAGCAAAATCGAACGGNTCAACGACCTGATTCGGTGGAGCATTGTTGGAGAGGACACGTTCGAAGGACACTCAGGGGACCATCTCGGAATCCGACCNGAAGGCCAATCCAAAGAACGCTTGTATTCCCTCTCNAAAATGCAGGATGGGACCTACACGATTGTCTTCAAAGTGCATACAGATGGCATCTGCTCTAAGCAAATGGGCAATTTGGATACAGACAGCACAATCGATGCTCGATTGGCACTGAATCCCTCATTTTCAATACCCCAAGACAGCCAAACGTGCACCCTCATTTCCAACGGAACGGGAATCGGTCCATTTCTGGGAATNATCGAAAGCANGAGCGAAAGATGTCCAATCCACTTTTATTGGGGATGTCGAAATCAAGAGGAGGAATCGCTCTTTGAAGCAGATTTNAAAAAAGCCAAGTCGCTTCCCGGCATGGCGCATTTTGAAGTGGCATACTCTAGAGAAGGTCAGAAACAGCGAATTCAAGAACGGATCAAACGAGACCGAGTCAAACTCGCGCAAAATCTCGCTGCTGGAGGCACCATCATGATTTGCGGCGCCCTGCAGATGCAACATGACATCGAAATCATCCTCGAAAGCACACTGGAAGAGGAAAAACTGGGAACCCTTCAAGACTTCAGAAATAGCGGCCAATTCTTAACCGACTGCTACGGCTGAACCCACTTTGAAGAACGCAGTCGCTCCCCGCGCAATNCGTTTGATCAATNGAACAAATGNGCTGGAATAGAGCAGACCGGAATGGGGTCCATTTTGTGGCGGTTTGCCGCATGGTGCCTGAGGTAAATGCGCAAGACCTCAGCTTCACGTGAGTCCGGTGAGAAATCCTCCAAAGACCGCCCAAGTTCAACCTGCTGCATGGCCCATTCTAAGGCGTCATAAGTCGCGCCCAACTGGTCCTCATCAGTGCGGTCATCTCCCCAAAGCCCGTCTGTTGGCGCCGCATNCAAGATGTCCTCGCTCACGCCAAGAGCACGACCCAACGCGTACACTTCACTTTTCANAAGGTCCGCAATGGGGCTGATGTCTACCCCTCCATCACCGTATTTGGTATAAAAGCCCACGCCAAAGTCCTCCACCTTATTCCCTGTACCAGCCACCAATGCCCTGCGCTCTGCAGCAACAGCATACAGTGTCGTCATCCGCAATCTGGCCCTCGCGTTGGCAAGAGACAAACCGGCAAACGCGGTGCCACTGCCCTTTGACAATGCCAAAGACAAACCCTCGAAGGGCGAAGTCAAGTTCACCTCTAGGGAGGACACATTCTCATGGTGTTCCTCAAGCCATGCAATGTGATGTGCACCCCGCTCATCCTGATCCACAGCCTGATGAATCGGCATCCGAAGCAACGTGGTTGGACACCCTGTTTTGGCGGCCAAGAAGGAGGTCACTGCAGAGTCAATTCCTCCACTGACGCCCACAACCCAACCGTCCAAACCAGACCGTTTCAGGTACTCACCCATCCACCCGACGATGTAATCAGCCACGCCGGAGGCATCAATTGAGCGAGAAGAATGCAAGTCCATGTCAGAATAACAATCCAAAGCTCAAAAGGATGGCATTGTCTACCATTTTTCTGTTGTATCCCCGTGGGGACGCACCTCCTAGAATGCCATCAACCGACGCAGGCTCTATATGCTCACGCTCCAAACTCGAGCTGAAATTCCGATTGTTTGCCACATTAAAAAGGCCATTGTTGAATGTAGCCCCCAGCAACAGGGCGGTTTTTCCGCTAAGGTTGTATTCAATGCCAAGACCTACAATCATCGATGCCCGCAGCAAGGCAACCTCGTCTTCGACCGGAAAATCCGAGAAGTCCTGTGGATTAATCTCGACCTCCGGTATCCAAGAAGACACGCCCGCAACTTCAGCCCCCCGATACAAATAGGACACACGGTCATCAGCAGTGGCGCGAAGGTTCAGCCCCAAACCCAATCCGAATTGTCCCCAATAGGTGATGTGGCCAACCTCTCGGGTCCGGAACTTGAACGACACCGGTAACTCCACCCAATGGTGGGTCAACTTCCTGTCTCGCTGCACAATAAACTCAAGGCTGTCATTTGCCTCATCGACCGGGTGACCTGTTACCCGTTCAAATGAAGTGAGCTTTCCACCATTGCGAAACACATTAATTCCGGTACCAATGGCATAATTGTCGGCAAACATGATGTCAGCCGTGAAACCAAAACCAAATCTCACTAAGGCTCCATCCGGTCGCGTATGCGCGTCACGGACATCGAGCCAGGCGACAGAAGGCAACAGGTGGAGCCCCATCCGAAAACGGGGCTCATCATAGCGAGCGCCACCTGAACGAGAAACCGCGTTGTTTTCCTGAGCTAAACCGTCAAGGGTCATCAAGAAGCCCGCGAAAAGCAAAAGAAAGGTAGATGTCTGGCGAATGGACATGGGAGATTGATTTGACGAACGTCCTTCAGTCGGCAAAATGCATGCCGAATCCGAATGAACCCGAAGACATCTGCACATTTTTACACCCTCGATGCGTCCATTCATTTCCCACCGCTCCCAAAGACACCTGGTCCATGCCTTTCCCAAATGGCTCGCCCTTCTCCTACTTTTAGGGTGCACCCATGAGAAAGGAGACTATGAGCGGTTCAACATACAACCAACCGCGATTGAGATCACCACGACGGACACGTGGAAGTCTGTCTTGCATCAGGACCCACTTGCGAACGCATCGGATGCTGATCCAGCAATGGGCCACTTGATCAGAGACATCCTAAAACTGGGCCCTTGGCCACCACAAGACCAAATTCAACAAACGCTTCTGGACACAGCGTGGTCCAGCTTCATCCACTTTGAAGGCACCAGAATCGGCGTCGAGGGCATCGACAGCATCTTGGCCAAGCCGGGAGGACTAAGCCGTGGATTGAATCAATTGTCTGACGCATTCGGTCGCTGGCGCGTGCATTTCCCAAATGCACCCGTACCCTCAATCGACCTCGCCTTTACAGGGTTCAACTACAGCGTCTACCCAACGGATGAATTGCTGTTGATCGGTTGTGAGTTCTTCCTTGGCGCGGAACATCCATCGGTGCGGAGCCTTCCACCTGCGATTTACCCTCGCTACATGCAAGAGCGCATGGTACCTGAACACTTGGTCGGCGACGCCCTCAGGGGTTGGTTGCTCGTGCACTTCCAAGACCAGCACTACGAACCCCAGGGCCGGCTGTCAGAAGAACTTCTGTATTGGGGCAAAGTGCTGTATCTCACCCGATGCCTCGCGCCAGACATCCCACCTCACGCTCTGTTGAATTGGACCCCTGAAGAATGGAATTGGGCGGTGAGACACGAACGGACGCTTTGGACTGAACTCCGTCGGGAAGAGGTCTTGTACAACCGCAACAAGATGGACATCCAGCGCTGGACTTCTGACGCTCCATTTACCAAAGCCGGTGCAATCCCACAGGAGAGTCCAGATCGGCTCGGGTGGTTCATCGGTCTGCGCTGGGTTGAAGAC